>JBEAQQ010000033.1:0-8655 GCA_041163785.1 Pseudomonadota bacterium | reverse complement strand
GTCATGCTCCGCAAGTGGGTGAGGGTAAAGGTATCGTCCGGTAGTGCTACATCGAAGTCGCTTGCGAGCACTTCCATGTCTGTCCACTGGTCAGGTTGATCAATATCGGTAACCCGCATATGGCTAGCGACGGGGCGACCGTCAAAGATTTCAATCGCTAGTGTCTGCAGCGTTTTAACCAATTGCATATCTTGGTCAAAATAGGCTTGTTTGAGCATTACGAAGTCGTCACGAATGGTCAGCACTTCCTTGCCCCAAACGACAGCAGCATCTTGGTGAGGTGTGGCCTGGACGGTATAAATACTGTGTTCTGCCAATTGCTCAACCGCGATTAGTGCAAAATCGTATTGATCGAGAATAGAGGTGCTCTTGGTGATGTCGCGATTGGAGAAATCGCTGCCGAGCCAACTTTGATTCATCATAGAGCTTGGGATTTTGATGACGCGATTAATCTTGGGTGAGTAGGACCAAAGTTGTTGTTCGATTAATAAAGTGGCGTTGCCCTTGTCTTTGGCGGGTGCGGTCACCAGGATAAGCGATTGGTCGAGTCCCGACGTCCAGGTTTTAAGGCTAATACTGCGTTCCCAGTCTGGGCGGTGAATTGTCATGCGCATCTCGCCAATGGAGCTGCGGCCTCGCCAGCGATCCATGGCATTGGCGACGATATCGCGAGCATCGTTGGCTTGGCTATAGGGCGAGAGGAGAGCGCTGAGGAGGCCGCTGAAAATTAAAATCCATGATCGCATAAATAATTCCCTTCATTGTTTCCATCTTAGCCCATAAACCGGCCAGATTGCAGCCTGATAAACCCTTGAAAACTTTACTTGTTGATACAGAACAATTAGGATGCGTTCCTTTTACGCCGCATGGGAATTAAACCCGTGCCACACTCACGTAGCCCTTGGTGTGGGTTACCACTGAATACAGGACTTTATCATGCCCGTAATTACGCTTCCCGATGGCAGTCAACGCCCCTTCGAACAACCCGTCACTATTGCTGATGTTGCTCTTTCTATAGGCCCTGGTCTGGCTAAGGCCGCGATCGCAGGCCGTGTGAATGGTGAGTTGGTTGATACCTCCTATTTGATGGAGACGGATGCCCAGCTATCGATCATTACCGATCGCGATGAAGAGGGGTTGGAGATTATTCGTCACTCTACGGCTCACTTAACGGCGCAGGCTGTTCAAGAGTTGTTCCCAGGCGTACAGGTGACCATCGGCCCGGTGATTGACGACGGTTTTTACTACGACTTCGCAACTGGCCACAACTTCACGCCAGATGACCTATTGAAGATTGAAAAACGCATGGAAGAGTTGGTACAAGATGACCAGCCTTTGGAGCGTGTGGTAATGGATCGCGATTTGGCGGTAAAAACCTTCCGTGATATGGGCGAGCACTACAAGGTGCAAATCATTCAAGACTTGCCGGCGGGCGAAGAGATTTCGATCTATAAGCAGGGCAACTGGATGGACTTGTGTCGTGGTCCGCACGTGCCCAGCACCGGTAAGTTAGGTGTGTTTAAGCTGATGAAAGTGGCGGGTGCATACTGGCGCGGTGATTCGAAAAACGAAATGCTGCAGCGTGTTTACGGTACGGCGTGGCGCAACAAGAAAGAGTTGAATGCTTACATAACCCGCTTGGAAGAAGCGGAAAAGCGTGACCACCGCAAGATTGGTAAAAAACTTAACCTTTTCCACATGCAGGAAGAAGCGCCTGGTATGGTCTTTTGGCACCCCAAGGGTTGGTCAATTTATCAGGCAATTGAAAGTTACATGCGCCAGAAGCAGCGCGAATGGGGATATCAAGAAATTAAAACCCCGCAGGTGGTCGATTACAGTTTGTGGCAGCGCAGTGGTCACGCGGATAAATTTGCCGATGGCATGTTTTCAATCAGCACGGAAGACCGTCAGTTTGCCATCAAGCCGATGAACTGCCCGTGCCACATTCAGGTATTTAACCAGGGCCTCAAGAGCTACCGCGATTTACCCTTGCGCTTGGCAGAGTTTGGTTCTTGCCACCGCAATGAGCCCTCGGGGTCATTGCACGGCATTATGCGTGTGCGTGGTTTCGTGCAAGACGATGCGCATATTTTCTGTGCTGAAAACCAAATTCAGTCTGAGGTGAGTACCTTCATCGATATGCTGCACGAGGTTTATCGTGACTTCGGTTTCACTGAAGTCATCTATCGATTGTCAACTCGCCCCGAGCAGCGTGTGGGCAGTGACGAGATTTGGGATAAAGCGGAAAAAGCGCTTGCGGATGCTCTCGACAGTAAGGGTCTTGAGTGGCAGGAGTTGCCAGGAGAAGGTGCTTTTTACGGTCCTAAGATTGAGTTCTCACTGTCTGACTGCATTGGTCGCGTGTGGCAGTTGGGTACGATTCAGGTCGATTTCTCGATGCCGGGCCGCTTGGATGCACAGTTTGTAGCGGAAGATGGTTCTCGCCAGGTGCCCGTAATGTTGCACCGAGCTGTGTTAGGATCGTTCGAGCGATTCATCGGTATTTTGATCGAGCACTACGAGGGCGCTTTCCCCACTTGGTTGGCGCCAACGCAGGCCGTGGTGCTCAATATTACCGACAAACAGGCCGAATATTGTAAAAATTTAGAAGAAACGTTGAAAAAACGTGGATTTAGGGCTGTTGCGGACTTGAGAAATGAGAAGATCGGCTTTAAAATTCGCGAGCACACGATTAACAAGGTTCCATATCACTTGGTGATAGGGGACAAAGAAGTCGAAAACAATACAGTGGCTGTTCGCACTCGTTCTGGTGAAGACCTCGGCGCGCTATCTATAGATGCGTTAATTGAGCTTCTTGATCAGGATGTGTCGCGTTGCGGCCGTTAGGTGCGCGTAGCACGTTAACTTGAGGAAATTGCAATTAAGCCTGCAGCAAAAAAAGGAAAGCATCTGATCAATGATCAGATCGAAGCGTCACAAGTACGGTTGATTGGTGCCGACGGCGAACAAGTCGGGATTGTGTCTATTAAAGAGGCCTTGGCCGCCGCTGAAGAAGCGAGCCTTGACCTGGTACAAATGTCTGACGGGGATGTCGTCGTTTGTAAGGTAATGGACTACGGCAAAGTGTTGTTTGAGCAGAAAAAACAACGCGCTGCTGCCAAGAAAAACCAAGTGCGCACTCAAGTTAAAGAAATAAAGTTTCGCCCAGGGACGGAAGAAGGGGATTATCAGGTAAAACTACGCAACCTGATACGTTTCCTTGAGCATGGGGATAAGGCGAAAGTCACGCTGCGTTATCGTGGTCGTGAGCTAGCCCACCAAGAGATCGGCATGGAGCTTTTAAAGCGAGTCGAAAACGACTTAGCCGAGTATGGGACTGTTGAGCAATTTCCTAAAATGGAAGGTCGACAGCTCACCATGGTATTGGCCCCCAAAAAGAAAAAGTAGCGATACATTGAAGGAAAGCAAGGGCCTTCAACGCGAAGGACCTTGCTTTTTTTGTTGTAGTGCCACTTTTATTTATTAAACATGAAAGCGAATCCTAGGATTCGGCTGCAAATGCGGAGTTTTTAAAATGCCTAAGCAGAAAGTACATAGTGGGGCTGCTAAGCGCTTCAAGAAGACCGGTAACGGCTTCAAGCGTAAATGCGCCTATAAGAGTCACATTCTTACGAAAATGACCACCAAGCGTAAGCGTCAGCTGCGTGGTTGCACTGCGATCCACAAGTCGGATCAGGTGTTGGTCGATCGTATGTTGCGCTTGAACTAAGCGTCAACCCATTTGAGAATTAGGAGTCTTATATGCCTCGCGTAAAACGTGGTGTGGTTGCACGCCGTCGTCACAAGAAAATTTTGAAGCAAGCCAAAGGTTACTATGGTGCACGTTCGCGTGTATTCCGCGTAGCCAAACAAGCCGTCACCAAAGCTGGTCAGTACGCTTACCGCGACCGTCGCGCTAAGAAACGTACCTTCCGCGCCTTGTGGATTGCTCGTATCAATGCGGGTGCTCGTGCCAATGGCCTGAGCTACAGCCGCATGATTGATGGCCTGAAGAAAGCCAACATCGAACTGGACCGTCGTGTGCTAGCCGACTTGGCTGTTCACGATAAGGCTGCCTTCGCTGCTGTAGTAGAGCAAGCGAAATCAGCACTGGCCTAAGTCAAAACGACTTGTGTAGTTCGAATAGGGAAGGAGTGAAAACTCTTTCCCTATTTTTTTCTCTGCCGTTATAAGCACTATCCATAGCTAGTTGGGAGAATACTATGGAAAACCTTGAGGCCCTAGCGGCCAAGGCCCGCGATGCTATTAATGCCGCGGAAGACAATGCAGCGCTGGACAATGTGCGCGTTGAGTTTTTAGGTAAAAAAGGCCAGATCACCGACCTGTTGAAAGGTCTTGGTAAGCTGTCGGCCGAAGAGCGCCCAGCGGCTGGTGCATTGATCAACAAGGTCAAACAAGAGCTGCAAGAAATTATCAATGTCCGTAAGGCAGCGCTGGACAGTGCCGCTATTGCGGAAAAGTTGGCGAGTGATACCGTTGACGTTACCCTGCCTGGCCGACGCGTTGACGCGGGTGGTCTGCATCCCGTAACGCGAACTATTGAACGTATCGAAGACTTTTTTGCCAATATTGGATTTGATGTGGTGGAAGGCCCAGAAATTGAGGACGACTATCACAACTTTGAAGCGCTCAATATTCCAGCGCATCACCCAGCGCGTGCGATGCACGACACGTTTTATTTGAGTGGTAGTTCCACGACTGTCCTGCGCACCCACACTTCTCCCGTCCAAGTGCGCGTCATGGAAAGTAGCGAGCCACCCATTCGTGTTATTTGTCCCGGTCGCGTATACCGCTGTGACTCTGACTTGACCCACACACCTATGTTCCACCAGGTGGAAGGCTTGTTGATTACCGAAGACACCAGTTTTGCCGATCTCAAAGGGATTGTGGAAGATTTTCTGCAAGTATTTTTTGAGAAAGATTTGGCGGTGCGATTCCGTCCTTCCTACTTCCCCTTTACGGAGCCCTCGGCTGAAGTCGATATCCAGTGTGTGATGTGCTCGGGTGATGGTTGCCGTGTATGTAGCCATACCGGGTGGTTGGAGGTCATGGGTTGCGGCATGGTGCACCCAAAAGTATTTGAAAAATCGAATATTGATACCAGTAAGTACACCGGTTTTGCCTTCGGCATGGGGGTTGAGCGCTTAGCCATGTTGCGCTACGGCGTCAATGACTTGCGACTGTTCTTTGAGAACGATTTGCGCTTCTTGGAACAGTTCTAGGTAAAAGGAAAGAGACATGAAATTAAGCGAAGCGTGGTTGAGACAGTGGGTGAATCCCAGCATCAACACCGACGAGTTGGTCGCCCAAATTACCATGGCTGGCCTAGAGGTAGACGCCGTTGAGCCGGTGGCTGGTGAGTTTAGTGGTGTGGTAGTCGGCGAAATTATTGACGCCATACAGCATCCCGAAGCAGACCGCCTGCGGGTGTGCACTGTTAGCAATGGCAGTGAGCAATTCCAAGTGGTGTGTGGCGCCCCTAACGCGCGCCCAGGTATCAAAGTGCCTTTTGCTATGGTGGACGCCGTGTTGCCGCCGGGCGAAGATGGTAAGCCGTTTAAGATTAAGAAAGCTAAACTGCGTGGCATTGAGTCGTTCGGTATGCTTTGCGCTGAGGCTGAATTGCAGATTTCTGACGCCAATGACGGATTGATGGAATTACCTCTCGACGCCGCGACAGGCGCAGATTTACGCGATTACCTGCAGTTGAACGATCGCTTGATTGAAGTTGACCTGACACCTAACCGCGGTGATTGCTTGAGCGTTAAAGGGATTGCGCGCGAAGTGGGCGTACTCAACCAAATCGACGTCTGCGAGCCTGTGATTAACCCAGTTGTTGCCACCATTGATGACTCGCTGGCTATTCAAGTTGATGCGCCAGATTATTGCCCGCGTTACCTAGGTCGAGTAATTCGCAACATTGATATCGCCGCAGAAAGCCCTCTGTGGATGGTAGAGCGTTTACGCCGTAGTGGCCTACGCAGTATCGACCCTGTAGTCGATGTGACAAATTACATCCTGCTTGAACTGGGTCAGCCGATGCACGCCTTTGACTTGAATAAGCTAAACGGCGGTATTGTGGTGCGCTATGCCAACGAAGGCGAAGCATTAACCCTGCTCGATGACCAAGAAGTGACCTTGGCGAGCAATACTTGCGTGATTGCCGATCACGGCAGTGCGCTAGCGATGGCGGGTATCATGGGTGGTGCGGCCAGTGCAGTCAGTGAATCGACCACAGATTTGTTCCTCGAGTCCGCCTTTTTTACACCTGAGTTAGCCGCGGGGAAAGCGCGTAACTACGGTTTGCACACCGATTCATCACACCGCTACGAGCGCGGTGTAGACTTTGATCTTCAGCGCGATGCTATGGAGCGTGCCACGGCGTTGCTACTCGAGATCGTAGGCGGTCAAGCTGGGCCGATTGTGGAGCAGGTCAGTGAAGCGCATCTGCCAACTAAGGCACCCGTAGCCTTGCGTCGCAGCCAAATTGGCCGCTTGCTTGGCTTAACGATTGAAGACAGCCAAGTCGAAGAAATATTGACCCGCCTCGGGTTGGGCGTTACCGCCAACGCAGAGGGTTGGCTAGTCAGCGTTCCTAGTTATCGTTTCGACATATCTATTGAGGCTGATTTGCTTGAAGAGTTGGCTAGGATTTACGGCTATAACAACTTGCCCGTGACCACCTTGGGTGCACGATTAGCGTTGCAAGCCAAACCGGAAAACCAACTCGAGCTGCGCCACTTGCGCCGTCACTTGGTGTCGCGCGACTACCGCGAAGCCATTACCTACAGTTTTGTCGAGCCTAAATTGCAAGCGGCTTTTGATCCTTCTATCGATGCTGTCATGCTGGCTAACCCGATATCAGCCGATATGGCCGCCATGCGTAGCAGCTTGCTACCTGGCTTGGTGGCGACCATTCGTCATAACTTGAACCGACAGCGTAGCCGAGTGCGGGTGTTTGAAAGTGGCTTACGCTTTGTGCCAAGTGACGAAGGATTGGTGCAAGAGCCTATGTTGGCCTTCGCTGCATGTGGCAGCAACCATAATGAAACATGGCACGGTGGTACGGCTGCGGTCGATTTCTTTGATGTTAAGGGTGATCTTGAATCACTGTTGGCGTTAACTGGCGCGTCGGGTGAGTTTTCATTCACACCCGCACAGCGTGATGGCCTGCACCCGGGGCAGTGTGCTGAAATCACACGCAATGGTGAGCATGTTGGATTTATCGGCACTATCCACCCCAGCGTTCAGTCGGCATTAGATTTGAGTCGCCCTGTGGTGATGGTCGAGTTGCGTTTATCGCAGATCGTAGAAGCGAAGCTTCCAAAATTCAAAGAGTTATCTAAGTACCCTGAAATACGTAGGGATTTAGCTTTAGTGGTTGACAAGACTATACCCTCATCGACTATTCTTGACGTAATAAGCAAAGTTGGTGGAAATTTGTTCAAGTCTGCACGTCTTTTTGATGTGTATGAGGGTAAGGGCGTTGAGCCTGGCAAGCGCAGTTTGGCGTTGGCATTGACCTTCCAAGATCAGCGCCGCACGTTGCAAGACGACGACGTGAATGGTGCAATCGATGCGATTGTGACCCACTTGAATGATACCTACCAGGCAGTACTGAGGGCGTAATCAATGACGGCATTAACCAAAGCTGAAATGGCTGAAAGACTCTTTGAAGAGTTGGGCCTGAATAAGCGTGAAGCCAAGGAAATCGTTGAGCTGTTCTTCGAAGAAATTCGCGCAGCACTTGAGAGCAACGAGCAGGTAAAACTATCTGGTTTTGGCAACTTTGATTTGCGTGATAAAGGGCAGCGTCCAGGGCGCAACCCTAAGACCGGTGAGGAAATACCTATTTCAGCGCGTCGAGTCGTGACGTTTAAACCGGGACAAAAACTTAAGGCACGGGTAGAAAACTATGTTGGAACCGAGTCATAACAACGAACTCCCGGTTATACCCGGGAAGCGTTACTTCACCATTGGCGAAGTGAGCGAGTTGTGTGCGGTGAAGCCCCATGTGCTTCGTTACTGGGAGCAGGAGTTCCCGCAGCTGTCACCTACCAAACGTCGAGGTAATCGCCGCTACTATCAGCGTCAAGACGTCATCATGATTCGCCAGATTCGTGATCTTCTATACGATCAAGGGTTTACAATCAGCGGTGCGAGACAGCGCCTTGAGGGTGACGACAACAAAAAAGATAGCAGCCAAACAAGGCAATTGATCAAGCAAACCATTGCCGAGTTAGAAGACGTTCTGCAAATTTTAAAAGCCTAGCTAAGCTAGGCTTTTTTATTTCCGCGAATTAATTAGTCCCAAACGCCGAACAAGTGTTCACACCAACCCCATTATTGTGTATTATGCGCGTCCTTCTCAGAGTACGCTTGCTCTTGAGAGCATCGGGGCGTAGCGCAGCCCTGTTTGTTGTAAAAAGCCGCACCACACTGTGGGGCGCAATTCTCGGGGCGTAGCGCAGCCCTGGTTGTTGTAAAAAGCCGCACCACACTGTGGGGCGCAATTCTCGGGGCGTAGCGCAGCCTGGTAGCGCACCACACTGGGGGTGTGGTGGTCGCAGGTTCAAATCCTGCCGTCCCGACCAATTAAACAAAAAAGGCCACCCAACGGGTGGCCTTTTTTGT
>JBEAQQ010000032.1:0-19812 GCA_041163785.1 Pseudomonadota bacterium | reverse complement strand
TGGGGATCAGTTGATTAACCCGCTGGGTTATGGCCGCGATACAGTCGCGGAAACCCTGCGCTTTTTCCTCGTCACTGCCTTCGATTTTTGATGGGTCTGACAACCCCCAGTGCACCTTGAGGGTGTTACCAAACCACAGCGGACAAGACTCACCCGCCGCTGAATCACACACGGTCACCACCACATCGGGCGCAAAATCTTCAAATTCATCCCAAGACTGGCTTTGCAAACCCTCGGTGGATATGCCCGCTTCTGCCAAGTAAACAAGCGACAAGGGGTGAACCTCACCGGCAGGTTGACTGCCTGCACTCTTAGCGACAATGACATCGCCGGCAACCGCATTGGTGATAGCCTCCGAAAGGATGCTGCGGCAGCGATTGTGAGTACAGATATAGAGAATTTTCATCATGGCCTCATGAAATGCGTCACAAAATGGCGACACTTTACCTAACTTTTATGACAAAACAACGTCATATTGACGCTTTGATTCAAACAGCAACAATGCTATGTTTTGACCTTCTTTTTTATGGGGTAACACATGACAACGTCCATCAGTATCCTAGGAAGTGGCTGGTTGGGATTACCTTTGGCACAACATTTTGTCGGGCGCGGTTTTGCCGTCAACGCCTCGACCCGCACCCCTGCTCGCCAGGCAGAGATCGCTAACACCGGTGCCACGCCTTACATCGTCGATATTGCCCGTCTCGACGAGCTGACTGATACCTTTCTCAACGCCGATGTGTTGATTATCAATATCACTAGCAAATCCGTGGAGGATTTTGAAGCTCTGGTAGCGCGCGTGCAATGCAGCCCTATCAAGCAAGTACTCTTGATTAGCTCGACGTCGGTATACCGCGATATTGACCGGGTAATAATAGAAGCTGATACCGAACATTTGGCCGACACCCCCCTACTGGCCATTGAACGTATCGTGCAATCACTCGAAGGCAAAGGCGTTACCGTGGTGCGCATGAGTGGCTTAATCGGTGGCCGACGACACCCGGGCTATTTTTTCAGAAACGGCAAAGCCATCGCCAACCCTGACGCGCCGGTCAATTTAATTCACTTAGATGACTGCCTAGGGATTATCGATGCCATCGTCACACAGAATGCCTGGGGGGAAGTCTTTAACGGCACCACCGACAGCCACCCTAGCCGACGCGACTTTTACAGCTATGCCGCCGGGCAACTAGAACGGGAACCCTTAGTGATAGGGGAGAATGAGAAAGGCGTTGGCAAGCATGTCAGCAATGCTAAGGTAAAAGCGGTGTTGGGGTATCAGTTTAGGCACCCCGATCTAATGGCCCTCACCTTTTAGAGCAAGGGCCATTGCAAGATCTAGCACTAAGTATTAGGCCAGTCGCTTGCCTATGGGGGTACTCGTGAGGCGAATGTCCTCTGAGCGCGGATGGACTTCTTCCCACAGCCGGGTATAACCGGTTTTGGCGATACGCCACTGGCCGTCTTCTTTGCGGTATTCATCTTGATACAAGGCACTTCCCATGGTTGTGACGTTGTACTTCAGATGAATAAACACATCGTTCAGGTACCAAATGCCTTTGGCGTGATCACCCTCGACACTGATCTCCGGGTGGTGACCGTTGTGCATACCGAAGGAATTACCCTTAAACGCGCGGGTATAGAACGCTTCGAGAGCGTCCCAACCGTCCAGCTCAAAGTCGTAGTCGGCCCCTTTAAAATGGGCGTGTGCGTCATGACAAAAAACCGTTTTCAAGCCTTCAATATCTGCGGTATCCAAAAAACGGAAATAGCGCGCCTTTAATTGCTTGATCAGTTCGATGGCTTCTAAGTCCAGCATGATTAATCCTCGACACCGTTGATGTGTTTCGCTGACTGGTAAGCCATCGTCATCGCAGGACCCAAGGTAGCACCCGGACCTGGATAGGTTGGTAAAATCGCAGCCGAGCAGTTACCCACGGCGTATAGGCCTTCAATGTTACCACCCTCTTCGCGCAAGACATTGCCGTTGGTGTCGGTATCTAAGCCACCCAAGGTGCCAAAGTCACCCGCTTCAATACGCATGGCGTAGAAAGGCGCTTCGGCGATAGGCGCCAAACAAGGGTTAGGCTTGATTGAGGGGTCGGCATAGTAGCGATCGTACTCCGACTCGCCGCGATGGAAATCTTCATCCACGCCGGTTTTAGCGAAGTGATTCATCTTCTCGATGGTCTTTTCAAGGCCGTCGGCGTCAATACCTAACTGCTCAGCCAGCTCGCGGATGGTGTTGGCCTTGGCGACGAAGCCTTCTTCGAACCACTTTTTAGGAATGGTCCAATCGGGCTTCATCGACTCGGTCATGAGCGGGCCGGTGATGTAGTTGCGACGGAATTGTGCATCGAACACATGGTAGGCTGGTGCACAGGGATTGTCGTCGCTGTGTGCCTTGAACAACTCTTTTTGGAAGGCCATATAGTTCTGCGATTCGTTGGCAAAACGTTCGCCCTTTTTGTTCACCACACAGGAACCAGGGAAGGATTTTTCCATGATACTCAAACGCGGCGCCTCTTCATCGGGCACGCACAAGGTCGTTGACCACCACGCGTTGCCCATCAGACGCGTCTTAGCACCAATCGCTTGGCCTGCCAACAATGGATCGCCAGTATTGTGTTCACAGCCCGCGCTCCACGCCGTGTTGGTGGGCTTAGGCAGGTATTTCTCACGCAGTTGTTGGTTCTTCTCAAATCCTCCTGCGGCTAGCACCACGGCTTTGCGCGCGTGAATGCGCTGTAGCTTGCCACCTTGGTTGACTTCAGCACCCACAACTTTCCCGTCTTCGACAATCAGTTGGGTCATGGCGGTGTCAAATTGAATGGGGATGTTTCGGTCGAGCACCGAGGCATACAAACGGCCAACACCCGCTGAGCCACAACAGAGGCGACGCGAAATTTTGGTGCGCAAGCGCCAGGGAATATCGCTGATGTACTCCCAAATCATTTTACCCAGTAGTTTCTTCCAACCCGGCAACTGCACCATTAATACGTGCGCTTCCACTTGGGTAAAGTGAATCACACCAAACATGCGCATCATGAAGTGGGTGTAAGTAATATTTTTGTAGTTAGCACCCAACTCTGAAGCCATAAAGGGCGCAGGCTCTAGCGAGCGATGTCCCGCACGCGCGCCGGGCAAGTTGGTGTAGTAGTCGGGGTAGTGCTCCAAAGACTCATAGCGAACGCGGGTGCGATCGTGCAAAAATTGCAGCATCTTCGGGCCGTTAATCAGGTAGGCATCGACGAGTTCTTCGGGAACATCTTCTCCGGCGAGGGTTTGACGCAGATATTCGCGAGCGTCCTCATAGGAGTCCTCAGCGCCACACGCCTTGGCGTAGTGATTATTGGGAATCCAAATTCCGCCACCAGAGGTGGCACTGGTGCCACCGACTTTGTTAGATTTTTCGATTATGAGCACGTCTTTACTGCCCATTTCGTAGTTACAAATCGCCGACGTCAAGCCACCGTTGCCGGTGCCTACGACCAATACGTCTACTTCGCGATCCCAATTATTGTTGTTTTCCATCGCTTGTCTCCTAAATTAACAGACTTCAAATAAACCAGCAGCGCCCATACCGCCACCGACACACATAGTAATCACCACGTAGCGGCCACCGCGACGCTTGGCTTCAATGAGGGCGTGACCCACCATGCGCGCACCGCTCATACCAAAGGGGTGACCAATCGAAATCGCACCGCCGTTGACGTTTAATTTGGCAGGATCAATGCCGAGCGTTTTCTGACAATACAGTACCTGACACGCAAAGGCTTCGTTCAGTTCCCACAAATCGATATCGTCGACCGTTAAGCCGTGTTTAGCCAGTAGTTTGGGCACTGCAAACACAGGGCCGATGCCCATTTCGTCAGCACCACAGCCCGCCACAGCTACACCGCGGTAGATACCCATCGGCGTGAGACCTTCACGCGCCGCCGTGGCGGCATCCATCAACATCACCGCCGAGGCGCCGTCCGACAATTGCGAAGCGTTACCCGCAGTAATGAATTGCCCCGCCCCCATGAACTGACCTTCCGCCATAACGGGCGCTAGCGCCGCCAAACTTTCATAGGTGGTAGACGGGCGATTGCCTTCATCTCGGGATAAGGTCACTTCGTGGTGGCTTACAGTTTTGGTTTCTTTGTCGAAGACTTCCTTGATGGTTGTCATCGGCACGATTTCATCGTCAAACAAACCCGCGGCCTGAGCAGCGGCAGTGCGCTGTTGGCTGAGCAGCGAGTAACGGTCTTGTTCCTCGCGGCTAATACCGTAGCGTTCAGACACAATTTCCGCCGTCTCAATCATGCTGATGTAGGCGCGTGGCGACATTTCCAATACCATCTGCGACACGTTGCGGTAGCTGTTCTTGTGCTTGTTTTGTACCAGCGAGATCGATTCAAGGCCACCGCCAATCGCGATGTCCATTTCGCCACACATGATCGACTTAGCTGCGCTGGCAATCGTCATCAGACCCGAAGAACACTGGCGATCCATAGTCATGCCAGGCACGCTCTCAGGCAAACCACCGGCAATCGCACACAGGCGACCAAGGTTGTATGCCTGCGTACCCTGCTGGGCGGCAGCGCCCATAAAGACATCTTCAATGCGCGCGGGGTCAACGCCCGTGCGCTGCATCAATGCCTGGATAACATGACCACCCATCGCGGGTGCCTCGGTATTATTAAACGCACCGCGAAAGGCCTTGCCAATCGGTGTTCTGGCGGTAGCGACAATGACCGCATCTCTCATAGTGTTCTCCTAGGCGTGTTGGCTCGACACAGAGACAACTTCTCCGGTCATGTAGCTAGCGTAATTGGAAGCGAGGAAGACCATCACATTGGCGACTTCCCATACCTCAGCGGGGCGACCAAAAGCTTCTTTGGCGGCTAATTGTGCAAGTAATTCTGGCGGTGTGGTCTTTCGTAAAAAATCGTGCATGGCAATGCTTGGCGAGACGGCATTAATGCGGATACCGTAGGGTGCCGCTTCCATCGCAGAACAGCGGGTCAAGGCCATGACACCAGCTTTTGCCGCGGCGTAGTGGCATTGTTCTACCTGCGCGCGCCAACCCAAGACCGAGGCATTATTAACAATGACACCCGCCTTGCGAGGTTGCATGACACGCAACATGGCACGCGTCATGCGCATTGTACCGGTGAGGGTAACGTCGATGACGCGGTGCCACTCATCGTCGGCCATATCGACCAACATTTTGGTGCCGCCCAAGCCGGCGTTATTAATCAGCACATCGACGCCACCCGTGACATCTTCTGCCCAGCTCACCAGCGCTTGCACGTCGTCTTCACACGTTACATTGGCCACTTTGCCGTCGACACGACAGTCGGGATTTATCGCCGCGAGCGTTTCCACCGCTTTTGCCAAACGACCCTCGTGAATGTCGCTGATCAGTACCACAGCGGCACCCTCTTCCACACAGCGCTGCGCGGCAGAAAAGCCGATACCAGCGCCCGCCGCCGCGGTAATAAGAATTTTTTTACCGGCCAGTAATTGGTGACCGCCGACGTAATCGGGTGCAGCTGGAATCATGATTGACCTCGTGGTTCACGGGGCAAGCCCAGCGCCCGTTCGGCGATGAGGTTGCGTTGAATTTGATTAGTGCCGCCGTAGATTGTATCGGCACGGGTAAAGAGAAACATCGACTGCAAGCGTCCCAGCTCGTAGGGCGCAGCCTGAAGCACTTCGGCCTGTTCGCCCATCACGTCCATGGCCAACTTACCGAGATTGCGGTGCCAGCTCGACCAATATAACTTGTAGATCATCGCCTCGCGACTCAACTGGCTGCCATCACCACCCGACAACATACGCATCGAGTTATAACGCATGGTTTTTAAGCCCATGTGCGCCTCGGCAATGCGCTGGCGGATACTAGGATCACTCGCCGCACCATTTGCCTTGGCGACGCGAATAATTTCATCGAGCTCGTTTTGGAACAGCATCTGCTGACCGAGGGTTGATACGCCGCGCTCGAAACCCAACAGGGCCATCGCTACCGCCCAACCTTGACCAGGCGCACCCAAAATATCATCGGCGCCGCACACCGCGTCGTCGAAAAACACCTCATTGAACTCGGCGGTTCCGGTCAACTGCTCGATAGGACGCACGGTCACACCGGGCTGATCCATCGGCACCATAAAGAAACCAAGACCCTTGTGACCCACTTGACTCGGGTCGGTACGCGCAACAACAAAGCAGTAGTGCGATTCATGGGCCAATGACGTCCACACTTTTTGTCCGTTGATACACCATTGTTGTGTCGTTTCATCAAATACCGCTCGGGTTTTAACATTGCCCAAGTCTGAGCCAGCGCCAGGCTCGGAATACCCTTGGCACCAAAACTCGCGACCCGCGCGAATACCCGGCAGGTACTTCGCCTGTTGTTCTGGGGTACCGAATTCAATCAAGGTGGGCCCCATTAACGTCTCGCCGATATGGCCCACTCGACCAGGGCCGCCGGCGCGGGCGTATTCTTCGTTGAAGATCACCTGTTGTTCGATGCTAGCGTGTTTGCCGCCGTGGGCTTCAGGCCAGGCGATACAGGTCCAGCCGCCCTCCGCCATGCGCTGCTCCCAAGCTTTGCGTTCTTCCACAAAAACGTGCTCGTCACCCGGGCCGCCACGGAAGCGAATCGCTTCGAACTCGCCGCTTAGATTGTCTTCTAGCCAGGCGGCAACTTCGGCACGGAAGGCTTCATCCGCGGCACTAAAACTCAACTTCATGCGGCATCTCCATCCAATAACATGGCAGCCAGTCGCTCACGATGCCAATGTGGCAAGCCAAGGTAGGCTTCCTGCGCGCGGGCACGCTTAAAGTACAACTGAATATCGTATTCGGCGGTAATACCTACTCCGCCGTGTAACTGTATGCCCACGCCAGCGGCAAAAAACGCCGCTTCACTGGCGTAGGCCTTAGCGATTGAGGCGGCCTCTTGTAAGGCGGCGAGTGAAGTGCTGCCGGCCATAAACTCATCTGCCACACACGCGGCGTAATACAGTGCAGAACGCGAGGATTCGAGCTTGACCATGATGTCGGCGCACTTGTGTTTCACCGCTTGGAACGAGGCGATGGTGCGGCCAAACTGTACACGCTCCAGAATATAGGCGACGCTGCTGTCGAGGGATTGTTGGGCGACACCCACCAATTCCGCGGCGGCACCGATGCGCGCAAGTTCTAGCGTGACATGGACAATGGCGGCACCGTTCGCAGCATCGCACAAGCGCTGCCCGCTGACACCGGCAAAATCCAGACTCGCCAAACGGCGGGTTTGGTCCATGGTCACGAGCGAGGAACGGCTGACACCTTCGGCATCACCGGCGACCAAATAGAGTGCGCAACCCTCGGCTTCATTCACGGCAACCACCAACCAATCGGCACTGTCGCCATTGATGACGTGGCTCGCCTGACCGTTGATAAGCCCTGACTCACAGCGCGGTAAAGCGCTGAGATCCTGCCAGTGACCACGCCCATCAGTATGCACGAACGCCGCGGTTTGGCCGCCCAAAATAGCTTCGATAAGCGACTGTTTTGCCTCGCTGGCGGGACATTGCTTGGCGGCGTAGAGCGCCATGCACACAGTGGCAAAGAACGGCGAACACAACAAGCGACGCCCGGTCTGCTCAAGCATCGCGGCCATTTCTACAAAGCCAAGACCCAAGCCACCATCGGCCTCGTCCACCGGCAGCGCCTGCCAGCATAACTCTTCGGTAATACGCTGCCAAACACCAGCGTCATAGCCCAATTCAGAAATCATGGCGGCGCGAACCGCCTCGCTTGTTGACACTTCTTCGACAAAGCTGGCAGCCATGTCCTGAATCATCAACTGCTCTTCAGTAAAGGTAAATTCCATGCTGACTCTCGTTAGCTGCCGTAAACAGGTTGGGCGGGCACAGCAGTCGCCACAAGCTCGTCCATCGCCGCATCCAATTCTGGCAAGGTCCACTGGGCGTTTTTCTCTAGCCCTTGAGTGGTGCGCCAACCATCGGCAATCGACAGTTTGCCACCCTCTGCCTCAAAGATACGACCGGTAATTTCAGAGGAGTGTGCCGAGCATAACCAAGCGACTAAGGGAGAAACGTTTTCGGGTGCCCAGTAGTCAAACGAACCATCACTAGGGGGCGCCATCCGCTCAGCCATCGCAGCCACGGCGGTTGTCATACCGGTACGCGCTGCTGGCGCAATGCCATTAGCGGTAATGCCATAGCGACGCAACTCCGCCGCCTGGTTCAGCGTCAAGGCCGCGATACCCGCCTTGGCGGCCGCGTAGTTTGACTGGCCAATAGAACCTTGCAAACCGGCTCCCGAGGTTGTATTCACAATACGCGCATTCGGCATTTCACCGCTTTTCGCCCTATCGCGCCAATAACCCACGGCGTGGCGCGTGGTACAAAAATGTCCTTTAAGATGAACCGACATAATGGCGTCCCACTCTTCTTCACTCATCGAGGCAAACATGCGATCGCGATTGATCCCCGCATTATTTACGACAGCGTGCAGGTCACCAAAGCTGTCGATGGCTTGCTTAACAATGTTGGCGCTGTCGGCAAAATCGGTAATATTGGAGGTGTTTACCTCGGCCTTGCCACCGGCGGCAACGATGTCGGCTACCACGACTTCAGCGGCCGCGCGATTGATATCATTAACAATCACAGAGGCGCCATGGGCGGCGAGATATTTCGCGTGCGACGCGCCCAATCCACCACCCGCGCCAGTAACGATGACCACACGGCCAGCACAAAAATCACTTGTCATATTGGTTTCCTATAGTCGTTCCAGGATGGTGACGTTAGCTTGGCCACCCCCTTCACACATGGTTTGAAGACCGTAGCGCACTTGGCGGCGTTCCATTTCGTGCAGCAAGGTTGTCATCAGCTTGGTACCGGTAGCACCCAATGGGTGACCCAAGGCAATCGCCCCGCCGTTTACATTGGTCTTTTGGTAGTCATAGCCAGTCTCTTTTAACCACGCCATAGCCACCGAGGCAAAGGCCTCGTTAATTTCAACCAAATCGATATCTGCCAGCGATAAACCCGCTTTTTTCAGCGCGTATTGGGTGGCCGGAATCGGTGCTGTTAGCATCCAAATAGGGTCAGCGGCGCGGACGCTCATATGGGCAATACGCGCACGGGGAGTCAAGCCGTAGCGCTTCAGCGCAGCTTCCGATACCACCAGTACGGCGGAGGCCGCATCACAGGTTTGGCTGGAGACACCAGCGGTAATCCGTCCACCCTCTTGCAGGGGTTGCAACTCTGCCATTTTTTCAAGCGAGGTCTCGCGCACGGTTTCGTCCATGCTGCAACCCGCCACGGGAATGATCTCGCGATCAAAGTAACCGGACTTAATCGCGTGCGCGGCGCGTTGGTGCGAATTCAGTGCAAATTGCTCCATATCCTCACGGCTGCACTGCCAACGTTCGGCGATCATCTCGGCGGAATTAAATTGCGACACCGGCACGTCACCGTAGCGAGCACGCCAACCTTCACTGCCGCTAAAGGGGTCGGTGAAGCCGAGCGGTTGCGCCAAGGTCATGGCGGAAGAGATAGGAATCGAAGACATGGTTTGCACCCCGCCCGCGACAATGACATCCGCACAGCCGGCCATAATGGCTTGAGCAGCAAAGTGCACCGCTTGCTGCGATGACCCGCACTGGCGATCGACCGTCGTGCCGGGCACCTCTTCAGACAGGCCAGCAGCCAACCAAGCGGTGCGCGCAATATCGCCGGCCAACGGCCCCACGGTATCGACACACCCAAAAATCACGTCGTCGTAATCGACGTCAGGGATGGCATTGCGCTCCACGATCGATTTGAGGATCGAGCCACCCAAATCGGCACCGTGCATATGCGCTAGTGAACCGCGGCGACGCCCCGTCGGCGTGCGTATCGCGTCAACAATGTAGGCTGCTGCCATGGATCTCTCCTAATCGATTAATTCGGCGTCGCGAATATTGCGACGACCAAAGGTAAATTCTGGTCCCAGTAGGGCTTTAGGTTGCACCAGCCATTCGTGGATACGGTTCTTGTGGAAACCCGCATCGCCCCACTCGTTGGCTAAGGCCCATACGCGCTTGGCCCAAATGTGCACATCGCACTCCCAGGTGTAACCCATGGCGCCAAACACTTGAATACAATGACGCGCGGCCAGCTGCGCTGCCTGAGTCGCGCTCACCTTGGCATGTGAAACAGCCCAATCGGCGCGCGTTGGCGCAACAGATACGGTGTAGGCGGCACGATAAACCACCGGCTTAGCGAACTCGATTTTAACGGCGCAATCCGCCAACAAATGCTTCACTGCTTGATTGGTACCAATCGGTTTACCAAATTGTTCGCGATCGCAGGCATAACGCACCGCTTGTTCGACCAGCGCTTCTGCCAGACCCAGTAGCTGAGCGGCATTGGCCAAGGCACCGCGATTGAGCGTGGCCTGCCACAAATCAGAGCCTAGGCGACCATTGGTGAGGCAGGTTTTTCCATTGGGACGGCACTGCGCTGTGACCAAACGACGCGATCGGTCAACACTGACAACAGACTCAAAGGTGACATCCGCGCTGTCGATCAAATGCACGTCGTCGCCAAACTGCACCAATAGCTTGTCCGCCTTGTCGGCGAAATTGAGGTAGGGATTGATCATCGCGGCGGTCAGCACCTTGGTCTCGCCGCAAGCAACCTGTTCCAACAACGCTGCCACTTGCTCACTGGGCGCCTGTTGTTGGATGTCCGCCAACATTTGCGCCGCAATAAAACTGTGCTCAACAATCGGCTCAGGTAGCGCCGCATGGCCACACGATTGGATCATTTTAATCACGTCGTCGAAACGCAAACCCAAACCGCCATTTTCCTCGGGCACCAATGTCGCGGTAGCACCCAGCTCAGCGAGTGCCTGCCAGGTCGTTTGATCAAATCCGTCTTCACTCTCCCAGCGTTGACGGATGTGTTCTGGGGTCACATTGTCTTTCAAGAAGTCAGCAATGGTTTGCTGAAAGAAGAGTTGCTCTTCGCTAAAGGTAAAATCCATGGGCAACTCCTAGCGTCTGGGTAGGCCAAGCAAGCGCTCAGCGATGATATTGCGTTGGATTTCGTTCGTGCCGGCATAAATGGGGCCACTCTGCGCGAACAAGAAACCATCCAGCCAAGCTGAAATTATGGCTTGGTCAGGGGCGTTGCTGTGCTCGACTTCGGCGTGGGGTCCGAGCAGCGACATCGCTGTTTCATGGATTTTAATGTCCAGTTCTGACCAAAAAATCTTGTTACAGCTCGACTCAGGGCCTATTTTAGCGCCGCTCTCAAGACGCGAAGCCGTTTGGTAAGTCGATAGCGCGTAAGCTTCGGCGTCCATGTAGCACTGCACCACAGCATCCTCGATCGACAAATCTAAAATGTCGTTACGTTTTTGGCGGTACAGCTCGACCAATCGCTTGCTGGCCTGCTGGAAGCGCGCCGGGCTGCGCAGCATCAAACCGCGTTCAAAGCCGGCGGTCGACATCGCAATATTCCAACCCTCACCTTCGCCGCCGAGTAGATTGTCAGCCGATACGCGCACGTCGTCGAAGAAAATCTCTGCAAAACCGGGCAAACCATTCAACTGGGGAATGGGGCGCACGGTGACACCTGGGGCATCCAAGGGGACTAAAATGAACGACAAACCGTGGTGGCGGGACGATTCTGGATCACTGCGGAATAGACCGAAAACCCAGTCGGCGAACACCGCTCGGGTCGACCAAATTTTTTGCCCGTTAATGACGTATTCGTCACCGTCGCGATCGGCGCGACAACGAATTGCCGCCATATCACTGCCCGCACCAGGCTCAGACCAACCCTGCGCCCACATCTCTTCACCCGCTGCCATAGCACTAATAAAGCGCTCTTTCTGAGCGTGCGTGCCGTACTCCATCAAGGTGGGGCCAAGCAGGAAGATGCCGTTCTGGTTGACGCGCAATGGCGCCCCCGCACGGTAGTATTCTTCTTCAAAAATAAGCCATTCAATCAGGTCGCAGCCACGACCACCGTATTCTTTCGGCCACGTCACCATACCCCAATTGCCACTAGCGAGGGTTTTTTCCCACTCGCGATGTGCCGCAAAGCCCTCGGCGGTGTCGAAGGAGGGTAACTTTTCCGCGGGAACGTGTTCACGCAACCAGTCGCGAATTTCCATGCGGAAATCCTGCTGCTGGGGGGTATATATCAGCTCCATTAGGCGTCCTCAGATTTGTTGTGCTGGGCCATTTTCTTCGCGTCAAAACCGCCCAGTTTGTCACCGGAAATCAAGTCGTTGTGCGCGTGACTAAAATGGTGCCAAGCGAAAGCCGCGTCCATGGTGGCACGCTTGCCGCCCTGGTCTTCAGCAAAATTGATCGCCTGCTTGGTCAACGCCAAACCGAGGCGCGGCATGCTAGCAATCTGCGTTGCCAGGGCAGTCACAGTGCTGTCAAGCTCATCTCGGGTGACAACTCGGTTGACCATGGCCAACTCGTAAGCGCGTTGTGCTGGCATTTTTTGGCCCGTGAAGAGAAATTCTTTGGCGATACGCGGCGGCAGTTCAAAGGGGTGGGCAAAATACTCTACGCCCGGAATACCCATGCGCACCACGGGATCAGAGAAAAAGGCATCGTCAGTAGCAACGATCAGATCGCACACCCACGCCAACATCAAGCCACCGGCAATACAGGCACCCTGAACGGCGGCTATAGTAGGCTTGGGGATATCACGCCAGCGGCGACACATACCTAGATAGGCCTCCGCTTCGCGCACATACAAAAACTCACCGCCGGGTTTGTTGGCATGGTCGTACCACATGGTCACGCGATCTTGGCTTTCATGGATATCACGCCCCGGGGTGCCGATGTCGTGCCCTGCCGAGAAGTGCTTACCCTCGCCTTTTAGCACAATCACTTTTACTTCATCATCTGCCACGGCGCGTTTGAAAGCGTCGTCTAACAGGTAAGTCATGCGACCGTTTTGGGCATTGTGATAACGTGGGCGATTCATCGTTACCGTCGCCACACCGTCCGCTACGCTGTAGAGGACAATATCTTTTTCTTCTTCGTAATCCGTCATAGCAACCTCGTATTAAGCACGAATGCCTGGGGGGTTATCGGGTAATTGATAGGCGCGCACATTGGCGGGGTCAAGGGTCGCAATGATCGCAAGCTGTTCTTTAGTAGGCGCTGCCGTCGTGGTGATATTGTCCGCTACGCCGAGAGCAAAACCGGTATTATCGAGCACTTCTTCCAGGCTCACACCGGGATGCAGTGACACCACCCGAGGCGTAAAACCCTCACCGCGCCAGTCCATGACACACAAATTAGTAATCGCCTGACGAATATCGATATCAGACAATTGATAGCCACGTGGCAAACGCGCGGGGTTGTAGCCCACTGAGGCCACCACATCACACTCACCCTCGACAAACACACGGCGATTGTGCGACGGAATGAAAAAGGTGTTGGCATGGCTGATCGAGTTACCGGGGAAGCCGCGTACGCCAAGCATCTGCACCTTGGGCTGCTGGTATGTGCCACCCAGGGCTGAAATATTGGCCTGGCCAAAAACATCCACCTGGCTTGGACCTACCATCGCGTGACGCTTACCGCTCCACACGTTATCAAAAATACGTGAAAAGCCCATCCAAGTTTCTTGCGCCTGAGCATCGCCCGCTTTACGGCCACTGACGGGGTTTGGTTTGCTCAACATCCAAGCCTCACTGTCGGTCATCATCAAATCGGGGTTAAACGTCGACATGGCCAAGCTTGCCGCCAGGCGCGGCAGTACACCAATACCTGTAGCGAGCACTTCACCGTCGTTGCGAAACGCCTCGGCGCCGGCACAAATCATTAACTCTGCGAGTGAGAATGTCGTGGTTTGTTCTGTTGATTGCATGTCAGACATCCTTAATACACTGGCAGGGGGAGTTTTTGGATGGCATCAAGCCCACCCACGGACTGTTGATAGACCTCTTCGCTGTCGAGAATACCAAACTGCTGGCAATACCCAGCAAAGTCTTGCTCCTTCGCAGACGCGGCATAGACTTTAAAGTGCGGCACATCAAAGCCGTAAAGCGGTGCAGAAGAACTGGGGTGTGCACCCCCAGGAATGTGGACGACAGCTTGCGTCGCTGACCGCTCCCAGAACACCTGGCGTGCATTATCACCCTCGTGAAAATACTCGGTCTCGACCAATTCATCACAGGATACAATGGTGTGTTTGGCGGCGCGCGCAAACCAATCATCCATGTAGTGATCGGGGCTGGCGATTTGGCAAACGCCACGACGATCGGCGCGGGTGGCGTGAATCAATGAGACATCTAATGCCAGCGCCGGCATGGCCAACCACTGTTTATCGTCGTAGGGACTATCGACAAGCGCCATATCGGGGTTGTTCGTCACCACGTCGGTACCGATACCCACAGAGGTAGGAATAAATGGAACTCCCCAAGCCGCGGCGCGCAGACCGAGCAACATCATGCCCTCGTCGATTTCACTCACTTCAATCTGCCCGGTTTGACGAGCATGACGGAACCATGGCTCTAGCGGCATAAAATCGAGAGAGACAAATGCAAATACCAATTTTTTCACTTTGCCGGCAGCACACAACATACCGACATCGGCGCCACCGTAAGATACCACGGTGAGATCTTTAACAGGCGAACGCAACAGGGCTCGAATCAGCGCCATGGGCTTGCGGCGAGGGCCCCATCCACCGATACCAATGGTCATGCCATCTTTTATCACACTGACAGCGGCATCGGCGTCCAATAATTTATCCATGAGTATTACCAAAATAGAAAATGTCGATTGGGATTATCGGAAGGGAGGCTTGCAAGATCATCATCCATTGAGACTATGACAGTGAGCAGGCGGTGATTTACATTCATCCTCACAGACTAATATCACAATATGGTAGGCCATGACCGACATCTGCACCTTCCCACAAGCGCTTGTTTACGCCTGCGCCACATGGGGCGACGACATCTTTATCGAAGAGGGCGATATCACCCTTAGTTACCACCAGTGCGCCCAACAAGTGGACCACATGGCCGGTCAGTTTATGCACCTTGGGCTGAGCAAAGGTGATTGCGTGGCGCTTTGGAGTCCCAACCGCTACGAATGGATTGTGGCCTGCCTGGCAGTGCACCGCGCCGGCGGGGTTGTGGTACCACTCAATACTCGCTTTAAAGGTCACGAGGCCGCCCAAGCCATTCGTGCTAGCCGCTGCCGACTATTAGTGAGCATCGGCCACTTTTTAGGGGTGGACTATCCCGCCAGTATTGATCGGGCGACGACACCTACATTGCAGCACATCATCGCGATAGGTGACCCCTCAAACGCCGCCGATCTCCACTGGGAGACACTGATGTCAGCCGCCCCGGTCGACGTGGCATTCCCTGAAGTCAGCGGCGACGATGCCTCAGATATTATTTTCACCTCGGGTACCACGGGCGACCCCAAGGGTGTGGTCACCAAGCACAGACAGAACATTCAAACCTTTACCACGTTTTATAAAACACTGGGGCTCGACCACAGCGACCGCTATCTGATCATCAACCCCTTTTTCCACAGCTTCGGCTACAAAGCCGGTATGCTGGCGTGCCTGCTGAGCGGCGCACGTATTTTGCCCGAGGCGGTGTTCGACGTAGGGCACATCTTGCAGCGCATCGAACGCGACAATATCTCCGTACTGCCCGGACCCCCGACCATTTTTCAGAGCATGCTGGCTCACCCAGACCGCGCCAATACAAATATTTCTAGCCTCACTAAGGCCACGACAGGGGCGGCCATTATTCCCACCCAGCTGATCGTTGATATGCGGGAAGTTCTGGGTATAGACACTGTTATTACAGCCTATGGCCTCTCTGAATCCTGCGGCTTGGCCACCATGTGTCGCCGCGGCGACAGCGAGGACACCATCGCCCGCACCTCAGGGCGCGCTATCGACGGGGTGGAAGTGGCGATTGTCGATGAACGAGGAATGCCTTGTGCGAGCGGGCAAAGCGGTGAAATTGTCATCCGTGGCTACAACGTCATGGCGGGCTACCTCGACAACGTTGAAGCCACTGCGCAAACCATCGACGCCGATGGCTGGCTTCACACCGGCGACGTGGGTGTTCTCGATGCAGAGGGCAATCTCAGTATTACCGATCGACTGAAAGACATGTACATCAGCGGCGGTTTCAATTGCTATCCCGCCGAAATTGAAAAGGCCATCGACAACCATGGCGACATCATTACCTGCGCGGTGATCGGAGTCCCCGACGATCGCCTCGGCGAGGTCGGTGCCGTATTTTATACCGCTAAAAACGGTGCGATTGACGAGCAGACACTCTACCAATGGTGCCGCGAACAACTCGCCAACTATAAGGTGCCACGCAGCTATCACTACTGCGAGTCACTGCCCTTGACCGCTTCGGGCAAGGTTCACAAACCCAGTCTGCGCCAAATGTGGCAGGCACTTGTTCCCCCAGGAGAAAAATAATGAGCATTAAAAGTTTGGGTTATATCGGTGTTAACAGCACACAGCCAGAACAGTGGCAACACTACGCCTGCCAAGTCATGGGCCTGCAAGACAACACCGCCAACCTCGGTGGTTCGCAGGACATGCAGTATTTTAAAATGGACGAGCACCCGTTCCGCATTTTTGTGCAGCGCGCTGAACAAGATGGTTTGTTCTGCTGCGGTTGGGAAACCAACAACGAGCAAGGCTTTCAACAGGCGTTGACGCAATTGCGTGATGCCGGCATTGCCGTCGAAGAACACAGCGAAACCGACGCCGCCTCACGCCGCGTGCAAGCCCTCGCTAGTTTTAGCGACCCCTCGGGCAACCGTCACGAACTCTACTGGGGTGTCATTTCAGACTTTGCTCGCATGGTATCGCCTGTGGGCGTTCGTAAATTCGTGACCGGCGACATGGGTATGGGCCACGTGGTGCTCCCGGCTGGCAACTTCGATGCCACGGTGGAAATGTTCCGCGACGTGCTCGGCTTTGGCCTGTCAGATTTAATGAAGATTCGCTTCACCCCCGACCCCAACGAGCCCATCAAGCGTCTGTGGTTCATGCACTGCAACAGCCGCCACCACAGCCTGGCGTTTTTTGAAATGCCCCACCCCGCCGGCTGCATCCACATCATGACCGAGGTGGAAAACATCGACGAAGTGGGTCGCTGTAACGACCGCCGTATCGCCAATGACGTTGGCTTATCAGGCACATTGGGTCGCCACGCCAACGACCACATGGTGTCCTTCTACATGAAGTCGCCCGCCGGCTTTGATGTGGAATACGGCGCTGAGGGTCGCACCGTCGACGACTGGTCTAAATACGAAGTCTTCGAGAGCACCGTTGCCAGCTTCTGGGGCCACGATTTCTCAGTAGGCCATACGGGTTAAGGTTCTGAAATTGGATAGGCCAAACGAGGTATGCAACGGCTTGCACGGTGGGCAATGATAAGCCCATCAAAGTCTAAGGAATACGATATGACAACAATAGACAGCAAAGCATTACGCAACGCGTTTGGCCATTTCGCGACCGGGGTGACTGTGGTGACTACCATGGGTCAACACCCCGACACCGGCGAAAACAAACCCGTCGCGATGACGGCCAACAGCTTTTCTTCGGTATCGCTTGAACCCCCCTTGGTGCTATGGAGCATCGACAAAGGTTCGAAGAGCTTCGACGCCTATACGAACAATGATCACTTCGCCATTCACATACTTCACCGCGATCAAGAGGCCCTGTCGAACCGCTGCGCCAGCCGCGATATCGACAAATTTGAGGGTATTGATTGGCAACCAGGTATCGGCGACGCACCATTGTTTAACGACTACAGCGCCCGTTTTCAATGCCGTGTTGAACACCGCTACGATGGCGGCGACCACCAAATCATCGTCGGTCGAGTCTTGGACTACGACTGCAATACTGACAACCCACAGCCACTACTGTTCTTTAAAGGCCAGTATCGAGACGTGGCATAACAATAACACTGAGAGGAACTGACTATGCAAACTGTAACCGCTGATGTTCAAGCCATCATTGCTCAACACGCCGACGAAACTCGAGCTAATCGCCAAGTGGCTGGCGCCTCTGTACAAGCACTAAAAGACTGTGGCTTCTTCAAAACGTTGCTCCCAAAAAAATGGGGCGGCCTTGAGTGCCGACCTCAGGACTTCTTTGCCGATCACATCAAGATCGCTGAAGCCGATATGAGCACTGCCTGGGCCTGCGGCATTATCGCCGTGCACGCCTTCCAAATCGCCATGATGGACGAGCAAGCTCAACGCGATGTTTACGGCGAAGACCCCAACACTCTTGTCAGCAGCTCTTACAACCCCGTAGGTGCAAAAGCCGAACCCTGCGAAGGTGGTTTCATGCTCAGCGGCCGCTGGGGCTGGAGTTCAGGTTCTGGTCTATGCACATGGGCTTTGCTGGGTAGCGTGATTCCTGGTGACGGTTACCGCACCATGCTGGTGCCCATCGGTGACTATGTGATTGAAGATACCTGGGACGTGATGGGCTTAGAAGGTACTGGCTCTAACGATATCGTGATCGAAAAACCGGTATTCGTGCCTCTTTACCGCACCCATCACCAAATCGATGGTTTCAACTGTGTCAACGACCAGGAAAACCCACTCTACGGTCTGCCTTGGGCACAAACGTTCATTCGCGTGGTAAACACCCCCGCGATTGGTGCGCTTAAACACGCACTGAAAACCTTCATCGAATCACGCACTGGCGCCACCACCGACATGACCAAACTGGCCAGCGACGTGGAAATTCAGGAGCGCGTCGCTAAGGTCAAAAACATTATCGCCGAGCTCGAATCTGTGCTGTTTAGAAACTTCGACGAAATGGAAGCCTGTGGCTGGAAACCCAGCATGGAGCAACGTATTTTGTACCGCTACCAAGCCTCATTGGTGAGCGAGAAGTGCCTGGAAGGCATCGACATTCTGTTCGACGCCGCGGGTGGACGTTCGGTGTTCAATGGCCACCCTATTCAGCAACACTGGAAAGATATCCACATGAGCCGCTGCCACGTGGCCAACAACCCAACGCCGTTTGCTCGCAACCTCGGTTCGACCAGCTTCGGCATGGATAACCAAGACTTCTTCGTTTAAGAGAGACGCGAATATGTCTTGTTTCAGCGAATTGCCTTCAGGCTTTAAGCTACACTACACCGACGCCGCCCCCTCTAGGGCGGTACGCGGTTGTGTGGTCTTCGTTCACGGCAGTGGCCCCGGCGCCAGTGGCATGAGCAACTTCCAACAGAACGTAGCGGCTTTTGTTGATGCTGGCTATCGAGTGCTGGTCCCCGATTTGCCTGGCTATGGCTTGTCAGACAAGCCCACCGATGTGCAATACACTCTCGATTATTTTGTTGGCATCATGCACGAGTGGCTTGGCGAACTGGCTGTTAATCAATACCATTTAGTCGGCAACTCTCTAGGAGGTGCAATTTCTCTGGGCATGGCGCTCGCCAAACCCCACGAGGTGGCATCCCTCATTCTCATGGCTACCGGCGGTATCGAAGAAAAAGCGACCTACTTCAATATGCCCGGCATTCAAGCCATGGTGAAATACCCCATGGGATCACCCGAATTTACCCGCGATGTACTCGCCCAGCTTTTGACGCAACTGGTCTTCGACCCCGTGCACATCACCGAGGCACTCGTCGACCAGCGCTGGCAAACACTGCAAACGCAGAACGCTACAGTGCTGGCCACCATGGCCATTCCCGATCTGACCGCACAACTAAGCAACATCGCTTGCCCAGTATTGTCGTTCTGGGGTCGCGAAGACCGCTTCTGCCCTG
>JBEAQQ010000031.1:0-9453 GCA_041163785.1 Pseudomonadota bacterium | reverse complement strand
TGAATAGCGACGCGACACGCTCATTGTTGCGGTCTACCGCCAAAAGATACTGCGTTAGATCATTGGAACCTATCGAAATAAAATCGACGCGATCCGACAAAAAGTCCATCTGGCTAATGAGGGATGGCACCTCCAACATAATACCCACACGGGGTTGGCGCACATTGTGCCCAGCCTCAAGCAACTCTTGGCGACACTGTTCCAGCAAAGCTTTGAAGGCGTCGATTTGGTCAATTTCCCCCACCATCGGCACCATGATATTCAAGGTAGGCAAACCGATTGACGCACGCAGCATCGCACGCAACTGGGTACGTAAAATGGGACGGTTATCGAGGGCAAATCGAATCCCGCGCCACCCCAGGAAGGGGTTTTCCTCACTAAAACTAAAATATGGCAAGGGCTTGTCACCGCCGATATCGAGGGTGCGCATATATACGGGTTTACCGTTATAGCACTCTAATACCTGCCGATAGATCGCCTCTTGCTCGCTTTCCGTTGGGAAGGAATCAGCGACCAAAAAAGGAATTTCTGAACGGTATAGACCAATGCCCTCAGCCCCCATTTTCAGACCCGGGGTAATTTCAGATAACAGACCTGTATTCACCAACAACTGAATGCGCTGACCATCGAGGGTGATCGCCATCAAATCGCGCAACTCGGCCAACTCAGCGTATTCCTGTAGCTCCCGATCACGCAGCGCTTGGTATTCTTGCAACAGCGCCGACGTTGGGTGAACGATAACGCGCCCGAGGTTGCCCTCCACCACAATGGCGACCCCAGCATCAATTGCGGAAATATTTTCCACCCCCATGACACAGGGAATACCGAGGGCCTTCGCCACAATCGCCGTATGCGACAAGCCTGAACCACTACTGGAAATAACCCCCGCCAAACCGCCTGCCGAATAAGCCGCGATGTCGGTGGCAGCCACATTGTGCCCGACGAGCACCACAGGGCCGTCGGGGACATCCGCCTCTAAATCCAGAGCACGGCAGTGGCCCACAATTTTGCTCGCCACGTGAAAGACATCGTCAGCGCGGGCTTTTAAATAGGGATCATCGATCGCTTGTAAGGCCTCGATAATACTTTCCGAGGCCTGCTGCACCGCAAACGAAGCGCAGTGTCCCTGCTCGATAAAAACGTAGACCGACTCGATAAAACTCGGGTCGGACAGCATCGCTCGATAAGCTTCCGCCAAGCTGTCGAGGTCGTGCTCTACCCCCAAACTACCCAAGGTGTCATCGACATCTTGCTTGGCTCGCTGCAAAGCCCCCTCAAAACAACCGCGCTGCTCTGCCGGCTGATAAATTGGCGCGTCATCAATATCCTCATACAGCGCACTGCTGTCGAGCCACACCACCGAACCGATACCAATACCGGGCGAGGCCGCTTTACCATTGAGAATGTAATTGTGAAGACTCTCGGTTTGAACGAAGTCAGAAATATCAAAGTCGATCGCCAACTGTGAGGCAATGGTAATAACAAAGGATTCTTCGTCATCATTGAAGGCACGCGACTCATTGGTCTGCACCACCAACACACCCACCGTGTGGCCCAGGTGCACAATAGGCACCCCCAAAAAACCAACAAAGCTATCCTCTGCCAGCGTATCCACGCGATGAAAATCAGGGTGGCCGGGAGCATTTGCTAAGTTAAGCGCGTTACCGCTTTGGGCAATACTGCCCACCAAACCCACCCCAAGGGGTAGGCGAGTCGAGCCAATGCCATCACTATTTAAGCCCTTGGTCGCCACCAGCAATAGTTCATCGCCCGTCACCACATACAACGACGACACCGGCACAGACAACACTTCGCAAATGGCGTTGACCAAATGCTGGGCTTTTTCACGTTGCGTCAGCTTATCTGCCGCGGACTGCAGCACGTTGCGTAACTGGTTAATCGAGACGGGCATATCGTTTCCTTATGAAAGGCACCCACAAGCGAAGAGTGCTACACCCATCATACGTGCAGCATCACAAAATACCAAAGCAATACTATTAGCTGCGGCGGTTTAAACGTTTCTCAATAGCATCAATCATAGCCCCCGCGACATCACTGCCCGTGGCGCTTTCAATGCCTTCGAGGCCCGGCGATGAGTTCACCTCTAACAGTAGCGGCCCCTTACTAGAGCGAATGATATCCACACCCGCGACCTGCAGACCGAGGGTTTTCGCCGCCTTAATGGCCAACTTGCGCTCTTGAGTGGTGATTTTTACCACAGACGCTGTACCGCCTTGATGAATATTGGCGCGGAATTCACCCGGCGCAGCTGTGCGCATAATCGATGACACGACTTTACCGTCGATGACAAAGCAGCGTAAGTCCTTACCGTCCGCTTCCTTCACAAATTCTTGCACCAAAAGATTAGCCCGCAGTGATTTAATGGCGTTGATCACACTCTCAGCGGCCTTATCTGTTTCTGCCAGTACCACGCCCTTACCTTGAGTGCCCTCGAGAAGCTTAACAATGAGCGGTGCACCGCCCACCATTTGAATCAAATCATTGGTGTCGGCAGGTGAATTAGCGAAACCGGTGGTGGGAATGTCGAGGCCGTTCTTTTGCAGCAATTGCAATGAAAACAACTTGTCGCGCGAACTGGTAATCGCTTCCGCGCTATTCTGCACGTAGACACCCAAGCTTTCAAAGTGGCGGGTTAGCGCACAACCGTAAAAAGTGATGCTGGGGCGAATACGGGGGATCAATGCATCCAAATCATTCACCACGGCCCCACCACGGTAGTGCACTTCAGGATTATCGGCGTCGAGTTTCATGTAACACTGTTTGATGTTCAAAAAGACCATCTCGTGTCCACGCGCCTCACCAGCCTCGATTAGCCGGCGGTTACTGTATAAGTCAGGGTTGCTAGCCAACACACCGATTTTCAAACCGCGCTTCGCGGTAGCGGTAATGCCATACATTTGGCGTACTTCAGTGATGGTGTGCTCGCCCTGCTTAAAGCTCGCCGCAGGGTCAACCAAAATACGCCCCACCATCGCTTCGCGGCCGAGCAGCATGCGGTAACCCATGCTGTCGCGGTTGGTCAACGTGAGCTCAACATCCCACTGATGACCGCCAATATGAATAGGGGTTTTGACAACGTAGCGTCGCTCCGATGAGCCACTGGAGGATTTAACCGTACGGCGGTCCACCACCGGCGCCTCGCAGCGCACAACAGTGACATCGTTCCTCTGCACAGGGTGCATCTCAAACGACACCCACGGCTCACCATCGCGATTAAATTTACGAATATTAAAGGCGTGCAATGCCGAGGTTTTCGCCCCAGAGTCAACGCGTGCCTTGATAGCGGGCAAGCCTAAGGCTGGCAGTGATATCCATTCTTCACTACCGACGACAAATTTATTTTCCACGGCCTTTTCTCCCCACTAAAAACGCGAAATATAGCCGAGAAACGCCAAACCTCAAAGGTTATTTTTTAAACATGCTGCAGGGCATCGGCCAAGCGCCTCACGGCGATGACCTGCATCCCTTTCACACCGCCTTTGGGGACATTGGCTTGAGGCACAATCGCCTTGGTAAAACCGTGTTTCGCCGCCTCAAAAAGACGCTCTTGGCCACTGGGTACGGGGCGAATTTCGCCGGACAGACCCACTTCGCCAAACACCACCATATCTCGGGGCAGCGGGCGATCCTTAAAGCTCGACACAATAGACAGCAGGGTCGACAAGTCCGCGCTGGTTTCCATGACCTTCACGCCGCCCACAACGTTGACGAAGACGTCTTTATCACCCACCATCAACCCGCCGTGGCGATGCAACACAGCCAACAACATCGCAAGTCGGTTGTGATCCAACCCCACTGCAACGCGGCGCGGGTTGCCAAACGGCGAGTCGTCGACCAGGGCCTGAATCTCTACTAACAGTGGGCGCGTACCCTCCCATACCACGGTTACCAAGCTGCCTGAGCTAATTTCCTCATCGCGCGACAAGAATATCGCCGATGGGTTTTTCACCTCCTTTAAGCCCTGTTCGGTCATGGCGAACACACCGAGTTCGTTGACAGCACCAAAGCGGTTTTTTTGCCCGCGAAGTGTCCTGAAACGGCTATCGTCGCCGCCCTCGAGCAAAATAGAACAGTCGATCATGTGCTCCAACACTTTCGGGCCGGCCAGCGAGCCATCCTTGGTGACATGCCCCACTAAAAACAGCACGGTTCCGGTCTGTTTAGCAAAGCGTGTCAGGTAGGCTGCGCACTCTCTCACCTGTGAAACACTGCCTGGCGCTGAGCTAATCTCCGCCATATGCATGACCTGAATGGAGTCGACCACCAAGAGTGTCGGCTGCAGGCGCTGAGTCGCTGCACCAATGGCCTCAACATCGGTTTCGGACATCATTTGTAACTTATCGGTGGGGAGCTTCAAGCGCTGAGCGCGCATCGCCACCTGTTGCAACGATTCCTCGCCGGTCACGTAGAGTGCGCTGTGCTGTTGAGACAGCTGGCAGAGGGTTTGCAACAACAGGGTACTTTTACCGGCACCGGGGTGCCCGCCGATCAAAATCACCGAACCCGGCACCAAACCACCGCCTAGCACTCGGTCTAACTCCCCTATACCTGTATTGATGCGCGGTTGCTCTTGAAGCGCCACCTCTGAAAGGGGCGTGATCTCGCTCTGGCTCCCCGCATAGCCGCCGCGACGCGGACTGGCAGCAGACTTGCGCGTGGCGGGCCCCAAGGCGATTTCCACGATGGTATTCCATGCGCTGCAGTCGGGGCACTGCCCCATCCACTTGCTGAAATCAGAGCCACATTCATTACAGACAAAGGCGGTGGTGTTTTTAGCCATAACGGATCACTACTGTATAAAAAAACAGGCCTTATTGTAGCAATAATTTGCCATGAGACTAGCCCTTTGTGGCCTCGAAACGTAAAATCATTCCCCTAACAGAGAGCCAAGCATGTCATTACTACCTGAAACACCCATCGCTATACCCCCTTCACTCGCCGCCACCCTTGGGCTCGAGGAAGCTGCTATGGTGGTTGTGCTTCAGGAATGTCTGCGCCACGCTGACACACAACAGCAGAAAGGTCGCGACTGGGTAACTCTCGGTAAGGAAAAACTTCTGTCGCTACTGCCCTTTTGGAGTGACGCCGATATCCAGCGCATATTGCAAAGCTTGGTGGATAAGGGGGTCTTGCACCTCAACTCACCACCGTTTACCCAAGCCCAGTACCTGCGCGTTGCCTTTGACGTCCCTAGCGAGACACACCATGCCATTACGCCGGCGCCGATCAGCCACAACACCCAGCCCGCCAACCAGGGTTCGGGGGGCAATCGACTGATTCCGCCGAATTGGCAGCCACCGGAAAGTATTCTGCAAACTATGCAGCAATTTAACGGCATTGAGCGTGACTTTGCTGAATCGCAAGTGACACCCTTTGTGACCTATTGGACGGAAAAGCGGGCCACAGCGGCCTCCTGGAGCAACAAGTTTCGCTCATGGGTGCTGCGGGAATGGCGTGACCGCGAGTCAGACTATCTCAAACCCGTGCGCGACGTCGCCCTGCCCATGTTCCGCGAGTGGCAGCCATCGCTCGATGCACTAGAGATACTCACCAAGTCAGGTATCAGCAACGCCTTCATTGAAGATTGCGTGCCTGAATTTGTACTCTATTGGCAGGAGCGCGGCGAGGCGCTCAAGACGTGGAACACCAAATTTATCCAGCACATCCGCAACCAGTGGGAGCGCTATACTAATGCCACGCGCTTTGATAGCGAGCCGCGACGTATCGACGCCAACTGGCAACCCAATAGCGATGTCTACGACGTGCTCACTTTTGCCAACATCGATGTCGACTTTGCACGCCAACTCGTGCCAGAATTCGTGATGTATTGGCGCGAAAGCAATCGCGTGCAAACGTCGTGGAACAGCAAGTTTTTGCAACACGTGAAATACCGCTGGGCACAACGCCACCAAATGCCTAACGCACTAAGTACGGGATCACAGAATGAAAAGTATCGATCATTTGGCCAACGAGGCGAACAAAAGTCTGACATCATCGAGCGACTTGTCGACCGAAGCTGGGCCCAAGGCTGACAACCCTCGCTTCAGCAATGAGCTGATCGACGCGATCAATACTGTGTTTACCCAGTTTGAGGTCGCCTTCCCCAATTTGTACCACCGCGCCTACAGCAGCGACAATGCCATCATGTTAGCCAAACAATTGTGGGCGAACTCCCTCAAGGAATTTACCGGCGAGCAAATTCTTCGCGCCTGCCAAAAGGCCATTGAATCGTCGGATTTTATTCCCACCATCCACAGCGTACTCACGCATTGCCGGCAAGATCTGACAAGCTATGGTCTACCCTCGCCCCGCGAAGCCTATATTGAAGCGTGCAATGCCACCGAGCCACGCTCGGAGTACAACTGGAGCCACCCCGCGGTCTATTTTGCGGGCCGTGAGGCCGGTTGGTTTTTTCTGGCAAGCAACGCCGAGAGCAAAGCACAGCCTATTTTTGAAGCCGCTTATCGCAAGGTATGCGACCGTGTACTCAACGGCGAGACATTGGCCATGCCCAACGCAGAACGCCTTCCCAGCGAGACCACCACACCGCTCAGCGCAGAAGAACGCGTGCTGAGAATGGCGGCGCTACGCAAAGACTTAGGGCTGTAACTAAGCCGCCATCAAAAATTGATCCATCTTGTCTTGGATCGTGTGCTGCATGTCGTGAATTTGAAACCTCGATAACCGCGTTAACTCATTAACCCGCAAACGGTGTAAATGGATGATAGGCATCTTGTTGCCAAACTGACGCAGGTCGGTATTTTTTAGCACCGGCAAAAACGGCTCATCGGCGGGCATTTGCTCGGCAATTTTGCGCAGCCCCGCCGCCAGCGCTGACACGCGCAACTTACCGTTGACGCGCTGCCCTAGCACCAGCCCCTCACGGCCCACACACTCTCCCGGCATGATGTACAACCCAGTTTTCACTACCGCCTCGTCCGAGATCGCCTGAAAAATGTCGTGGAAGGCATAGGGGTCGGGCAGCACCACCAGACGGCTGTAATCCTCCGTCATAGGCGTGATTTCATAGTTCGCATAAAGCTGGTGCACACTGCCTGAAAAAACGCACAGCGCACGTTCAAAGCGCTTCAAAAAATTGACGGCACGCTCGCGGTACTCGAAGCCGTTCAAGTTCCAAATCATATCGGGGGCAACGTCGGTGTACATAGCTCTGCACTCAGTAAAAGTTGATGACTAACACCGATACTACGCCGAATTAAAAAAGGAAAAGGTGAACTGATTCAAAAAATGAACATCTGTTGATTGTCGTCACGAAGGATTGTGGTGGCGTTGTCTTTTGTGGGTGACATGGCGCAGCCATCGTCACAATTAATAAGAGATTTCGCTATCGTACTCTACCAGGCGCTATTTCACCGAGAGGGCGATGGGCTATTCCAGAACTCAGTAGTCGTCCTGGTATTCAATCGCCAAGTTTTCAAAACGGGTATATTTGTTAACGAAGGCGAGCTTGCAGGTACCAATCGGGCCGTTACGCTGCTTGCCGATAATAATTTCAGCGATACCTTTTTGGTCGGTATCTTCGTTGTATACCTCGTCACGGTATATGAACATGATCACGTCTGCATCCTGCTCGATCGCACCCGATTCTCGCAAGTCAGAGTTGATGGGGCGTTTATTGGGGCGCTGTTCAAGGCTACGGTTGAGCTGCGACAACGCCACCACAGGACAATTAAATTCGCGAGCAACCGACTTCAAGCCACGCGAAATCTCAGAAATTTCGGCGGTGCGACCTTCGTTAAATCCGTTAATTTTCATCAACTGCAGGTAGTCGATCATGACCAAGCCAACATCGCCATGTTCGCGCTGAATTCGGCGCAGGCGGGCGCGAATTTCAGTGGGTGATAAGCCTGTTGAATCGTCGATGTACAGCGGCTTGTCCTTCATTTTTCGCACCGCCGTGCTCAATTTTGGCCAATCTTCCTCGGTCAACTTACCCGAGAAAACATGTTTCACATCGATACGCCCTAACGAGCCAATCATACGCTTCACGATATCTTCCGCGGGCATCTCCATACTGAACACCACCACCGGTTTACTCACCGCCATCATGGCATTTTCAACCAGGTTCATCGCAAAGGTCGTCTTACCCATCGAAGGTCGACCAGCGACAATCACTAGGTTTGATCGCTGCAGGCCCGATGTCATGTCATCGAGTCGCTCAAAGCCCGTCGTAACACCAGTAATCGCACTGTCCGAGTGGAAAAGCTCATCGATCTGGGTCAGGGTTTTTTCTAATACGGGGTTGACGTATTGCGGCCCACCCTCATTGGGGCGCTCGTCGCGAATACGCAGAATATCGCCCTCGGCACTCTCGAGCAGTTCATCACTGGACTGTCCAGCGCTGTCGTAGGCGCGATCAACGATGTCTGAGGCCGTGGCAATAAGTTGCCTCAGCGTGGCTTTCTCGCGCACGATCGTAGCATAGGCACGAATATTCGCAGTACTTGGCGTGTTGTCTGCCAGCTCAGCCAAGTAGGGCAAGCCACCGGCGCGGTCCAACTCGCCCTTGGCCTGTAATTGGTCGGCAACGGTCACTACATCAATGGGTTGCTCGTTGGCTACCAAACCACTCATGGTTTCAAAAAGCAGACGGTGATCGGCGCGGTAAAAATCGCTCGCACCCAACACGTCGGACACCATATCCCAGGCGTTACTCTGGTCGCCCGCAGCGAGCATCAAACCACCCAGAACAGCTTGCTCAGCCTCGATAGAATGCGGCACCACTTTCAATCGCGCATCGAAATCCGGCGCAGGGGCGGACCCTTCGAACGCATCGTAGTCCGAGCCGGCGTATTCTTCGTCTGGCAGTGGGATATCTTCCATAGCACCGATATTATTAGGATGGTTTTAAATAGGGGTATCGATAATAAACAAAAAGCGAGAGGGGTAAAACCCCGTCTCGCTTTTTTAATCTGTGGCGAGCGTGCCCCGCCCTATTGGCTGGAATTATTCAGCAGCAATCGTCAGATTAATAGTCGCTGTCACTTCGCTGTGAACTTGAACGTCGATTTCGAACTGGCCCACTTCGCGCAATGCACCGTTAGGCAGACGAACTTCGCTCTTGCTTGCTTCAACGCCAGCCGCAACAATCGCATCAGCAATGTCACGAGTACCAATTGATCCAAACAGCTTACCTTCGTCACCCGCTTTCGTGGTAATGGTCACTGCCAAGCCCTGCAGTTTTTCACCGCGTACTTGCGCTGCGCTTAGTGCTTCAGCTTGTGCCTTTTCCAACTCAGCGCGGCGCGCTTCAAAATCAGCAACATTAGACTCAGTCGCGGCAACAGCTTTACCGAAAGGCAACAGGTAGTTGCGGCCATAGCCAGCGTTCACCTTAACTTTGTCACCCAGACCACCCAATTTACCTACTTTTTCCAGAAGAATAACTTCCATCTTAAGTACCCTCTATGT
>JBEAQQ010000030.1:0-23702 GCA_041163785.1 Pseudomonadota bacterium | reverse complement strand
CTGACGTGACTGGTGCATGTGAATTGCCTGATGGCGTAGAAATGGTTATGCCTGGCGACAACGTTCAAATGACTGTGACGTTGATCGCGCCTATCGCGATGGACGAAGGTCTGCGCTTCGCGATCCGCGAGGGCGGCCGTACCGTAGGTGCGGGCGTTGTAGCGAAGATCATCGAGTAATCGATATCTGACCTGCTGGCCGAGGTGCTCTTAGAGTATCTCGGCTTGTTTGTTTGTGGCGTGACCTTGTCGCGCCAGCTCTAGGCCAGTAGTTCAATTGGTAGAGCACCGGTCTCCAAAACCGGGTGTTGGGGGTTCGAGTCCCTCCTGGCCTGCCATATTTTTAAGTGCAAGCGTGACTTGCATGGTTAGTTTAGGGTCGCGAAGACATGAACGCGAAAGCGGAATCGACATCATCAGCGTTAAACGGCATTAAGTGGGTCGTTATCATCGCTATTTTGGCGGCAGCGGTTGTCGGCAATGGCTATTATGCCGAGTTGCCTTTGATCTACCGAGTGCTAGGTATTGTCGCGGCATCAGTTGTGGCCTTGTTTGTTGCTTCAACTACCGAGCAGGGCACAGCACTGCTGGACTTAATTAAGGCATCTCGAACTGAGATTCGCAAAGTAATCTGGCCAACGCACCAAGAGACGATGCAAACAACGCTGATAGTTGTTGCGGCGGTGTTGATTATGGCCTTGCTGTTGTGGGCTCTCGATTCACTGTTGGGCTGGATAGCCTCTCTGATTATTGGGTAAGCACCTATGGCTATGCGTTGGTACGTAGTACAGGCCTATTCAGGCTTTGAAAAGAAAGTACAGGGCGCGCTCATCGAGCGTGTTGAGCTCGCTGGTCTTGGCGAAAAATTTGGCCGCATTTTGGTACCTGTTGAAGAGGTGGTTGAAATGCGCGCTGGTCAAAAGCGTAAGAGCGAGCGTAAATTCTTCCCGGGTTACGTCCTGGTGGAAATGGAATTGGATGATGAAACATGGCACTTGGTTAAAGAGACACCACGTGTGCTTGGATTCATCGGTGGTAAGGCGGATCAGCCGTCACCTATTACTGAAGCAGAGGCACAAGCCATTCTGCAGCGCGTTGAAGAGGGTGTGGATAAGCCCCGTCCTAAGACAATGTTTGAGCCCGGTGAGATGGTTCGCGTTATCGATGGTCCTTTCAACGACTTTAACGGCGTGGTTGAAGAAGTGAACTATGAGAAGAGCCGCCTACAAGTGGCAGTGCTTATCTTTGGCCGCTCGACACCTGTCGAATTGGAATTTGGTCAGGTCGAAAAGGCTTGATTTAATGAGGCCGCGCTCTGGCGCGGTTTTAGCGCTGGCGAAAGCTGGCATAACGGGAAGCCGACGACGGGTAGTGATACCCCGAGGCGTTAACCCACAAAGGAGTCTATCATGGCAAAGAAAATCGATGCTTATATTAAGCTTCAAGTAAAAGCCGGCCAGGCTAACCCTAGCCCACCGGTTGGTCCCGCCCTTGGTCAAAAGGGTGTGAACATTATGGAATTCTGTAAAGCGTTTAACGCGCAGACTCAAAGTCTTGAGCCTGGCATGCCTGTTCCAGTGGTTATCACTGTATACAGCGATAAAAGCTTTACCTTCGTTACCAAAACTCCTCCTGCGTCTTTCTTGTTGTTCAAGGCTGCTGGCGTAAAAGGTGGCTCTAGCCGTCCTAACACTCAAAAAGTTGGCAAGGTTACTCGCGCTCAACTGGAAGAGATTGCAACGGTTAAAATGGCTGACCTGAATGCGGCAGATATGGATGCGGCAGTACGTATTATTGCTGGTAGCGCTCGCGCCGCTGGTTTGGATGTAGAGGGTGTTGAGTAATGGCTAAGTTATCAAAACGCGCTCGCGCGATTCGCGAGAAGATCGTTCCAGGCAAACAGTACAGCATCGACGAAGCGTTGAGCGTACTGAATGAAGTGTCTGCGGTTAAATTTAAAGAGTCTTTGGACGTATCTGTGAACTTGGGTGTTGATGCGCGTAAATCAGACCAGCAAGTTCGCGGTGCAACGACTCTGCCTCACGGTACAGGTAAAACTGTCCGTGTTGCTGTGTTCACACAAGGTGCAAACGCCGAAGCTTGTAAAGAAGCTGGTGCAGACATCGTGGGTATGGATGATTTGGCAGAGCAAGTTAAAGCGGGCCAAATGGACTTTGACGTTGTGATTGCATCTCCCGATGCGATGCGCGTTGTCGGTACATTGGGCACCATCTTGGGTCCACGTGGCTTGATGCCAAACCCCAAGACTGGCACCGTAACGCCTGACGTTGTCACGGCGGTTAAAAATGCTAAGGCTGGTCAGGTGCGTTACCGCACAGACAAGAACGGCATTATCCACGGTTCAATCGGCAAGATCGATTTCGATCTGACAGCGGTTAAAGAGAACCTGGAAGCACTGTTGGCCGATTTGAAAAAAGCCAAGCCTGCGTCGGCGAAAGGTAACTACATTAAGAAAGTTACCCTGTCGACCACTATGGGTCCTGGTGTACAGATCGACCAGTCGAGTCTGGATATCTAATTCGCCCTCGGGCAAAAAAACTTTGGGGCTTCCGCATGCGCAGCGCAGCGGGGGCCGTCAAAGACCGCAGGTGTACCTAGGTACTTAATCACTTCGGTGAAAACCTGCGCAGACGGTGTAAGACATTGTCCCACCGAATTGAGCGCCACCACGGTGGCATTAATCGTCTGAAGTGCAGCTGCGCGCACTGTAGACAAACTCAGGAGAAATACTGTGGCAATTGGACTTGAAGGTAAAAAAGCTATCGTAGCTGAAGTCCAGCAAGTTGCTAGCAGCGCTCTCTCAGCAGTTGTCGCCGATTCACGCGGCGTGACTGTAAACGACATGACTGCACTGCGCAGAGAAGCTCGTGAAGCAGGTGTATACCTGCGTGTTGTTCGCAACACACTGGCTAAGCGCGCGGTTGAAGGTACAGCGTTTGAGTGTCTTACTGACACTTTCGTAGGTCCTTCTATTATTGCTTTCTCGCAAGAGCACCCTGGTGCTGGCGCCCGCATTCTGAATGCGTTCGCTAAAGCCAATCCTGCGATGGAAGTTAAAGCAGCAGCGTTTGAAGGTGAATTGTGCAACGTTGCACTGTTGGCAAGCTTGCCAACAATGGACGAAGCAATCGCCAAGCTGATGAGCGTAATGAAAGAAGCATCTGCTGGAAAATTGGTTCGCACTATTGCGGCCATTCGCGACCAGAAAGAGCAAGCCGCCTAATTTATTGGCCGCTTATAAAGAGTACACAGTCGTGGCATGTGCCGCGCTAATATAGGAATGAAAACAATGTCTTTGTCTCAAGAAGATATCATCAATGCAATTGAAGCAATGTCAGTTAAAGATGTAGTTGAGCTGATCTCTGCTATGGAAGAAAAATTCGGTGTTTCAGCTGCTGCAGCTGTTGCTGTTGCTGCAGGCGGTGACGCTGGTGGCGCTGCTGCTGAAGAGAAAACTGAATTTGACGTCGTTATCACTGACGCTGGCGACAAGAAAGTTAACGTGATTAAAGCTGTTCGCTCAATCACTGGCTTGGGTCTGAAAGAAGCTAAAGCTATCGCTGACGGTGCACCTTGCACAGTTAAAGAAGGCATGTCTAAAGACGACGCTGAGAAAGCAAAAGCTGAACTTGAAGAAGCTGGCGCTAAAGTCGAACTCAAATAATTTGAGTGATGACACTCCTGATAACGGTGTTGTTATCAGGTCGAGGCTGGTGTGTTTTGCACACCGGCCTTTTGCCGCTTAAAGACACAAACAATTTTTAAGCGCTAATTACACGGATGTACTGATTTTATTGCGCACCTGTAGCGCAACACCATTCGAGAGCGACCAGCCTCGGGTGGCGATAACATATTTCGGGAATGAAAGCCGGGGAGTACTGATGGTCTACTCGTACACAGAGAAAAAACGTATCCGTAAGGATTTTAGCAAGCTGCCAACGGTCATGGACGTACCATACCTGCTGGCGATACAGCTGGATTCGTACCGTAAATTTACTCAGGACAATGTGCCTGTTGATCAGCGTGGTGACTACGGTCTGCATGCTGCGTTCAAATCGATCTTCCCGATTGCGAGCTACTCCGGCAACGCTGCCTTGGAATACGTTAGCTACACAATGGGCAAACCCGTATTCGACGTTAAAGAGTGTCAATTGCGCGGCGTAACTTACGCTGCTCCTCTGCGCGTCAAAGTTCGTCTGATTATCTACGATAAAGATTCTGCAGCGAAAAATATTAAAGATATTAAAGAGCAAGAAGTGTACATGGGTGAAATTCCACTCATGACCGAAAACGGTACCTTCGTGATCAATGGTACCGAGCGTGTCATCGTATCTCAGTTGCACCGTTCTCCTGGTGTGTTCTTTGATCATGACAAGGGCAAAACACACAGCTCGGGTAAATTGCTTTACTCGGCGCGCATTATCCCTTACCGCGGTTCATGGTTGGACTTTGAGTTCGACCCTAAAGATATGGTCTATGTGCGTATCGACCGTCGTCGTAAGTTGCCGGCCTCTGTGCTGTTGCGCGCCTTGGGTTACAACACCGAAGAAATCCTGGAGATGTTCTTCGATACCTCAACTTTCCACGTCACTGAGGGTGGTTACGAGTTGGAGTTGGTGCCTAGCCGTTTGCGTGGTGACGCGGCGTTTGCCGATATCTTGGACAACGACGGAAGCGTCATTGTCGAGAAAGGTCGCCGTATTACGGCGCGCCATATTCGTCAAATCGAAAAAGCGGGTGTTACAAAGCTACCTGTTTCTAATGAATACCTGGTTGGACGTGCGATCGCGCGTGATGTCGTTGACGAAGCTACCGGCGAAGTATTGTTCGAAGCCAACACCGAGATCACTGATGAAGTATTGGCCAAGTTGGCTGAAAACAGCGTCAACCAGATCGATACCTTGTACACCAACGAACTGGATTGCGGCCCCTTCATTTCTGATACCCTGCGTATCGATGCGACCCGCAATGAATTGGATGCACTGGTAGAAATCTACCGCATGATGCGTCCTGGCGAGCCGCCAACCAAAGAGTCGGCTGAAAACTTGTTCCAAAACCTGTTCTTCTCAAGCGAGCGTTACGATCTGTCGGTCGTTGGCCGTATGAAGTTCAACCGTCGCTTGGGTCGTGAAGAAGCAACCGGCGAAGGTACCTTGAGCCGCGAAGACATCGTTGAAGTTCTGAAAACATTGATCGGTATTCGCAACGGTTTCGGTGTGGTCGACGATATCGATCACTTGGGTAACCGTCGTATTCGCTCTGTGGGTGAAATGGCAGAAAACCAATTCCGTGTAGGCTTGGTTCGCGTCGAGCGCGCTGTAAAAGAGCGTCTTTCTATGGCTGAATCTGAAGGCTTGATGCCACAGGATTTGATCAACGCGAAACCTGTCGCGGCGGCTGTTAAGGAGTTCTTTGGCTCTTCTCAGTTGTCACAGTTCATGGATCAGAACAATCCCTTGTCAGAGGTGACGCACAAGCGTCGTGTATCGGCGTTGGGTCCCGGCGGTTTGACGCGTGAGCGCGCTGGTTTCGAGGTGCGTGACGTACACCCTACACACTATGGACGTGTATGTCCTATTGAAACACCTGAAGGTCCAAACATTGGCTTGATCAACTCACTAGCGGTGTTCGCTCGTACCAACGAGTACGGCTTCTTGGAAAGCCCCTACCGCAAAGTGGTCAACCGCAAAGTGACCGATGAAATTGAATACTTGTCAGCGATCAATGAGTCTGAGTACGTTATTGCTCAGGCATCAGCAGCCGTCAACAACAAAAATGAATTGACCGACGAATTGGTATCTGTTCGTCACCAAAACGAATTCACCCTGAAGGCGCCAGATGATGTTCAGTTCATGGACGTATCACCCCGTCAGGTTGTTTCGATTGCGGCGGCGCTGATTCCTTTCCTTGAGCACGATGACGCGAACCGTGCATTGATGGGTTCGAACATGCAGCGTCAGGCGGTACCAACGCTGAAGGCTGACAAGCCCTTGGTCGGTACAGGTATCGAGCGTTTTGTGGCACGTGACTCTGGCGTGTGTGTTATCGCTAAACGTGGCGGTGTCATCGATTCTGTCGACGCAAGCCGTATCGTTGTTCGTGTAAACGATGCAGAAGTGGAACAAGGTCAAGCACCTGTCGATATCTACAACTTGGTGAAATACACCCGTTCTAACCAGAACACCTGTATCAACCAGCGTCCTATCGTTAAAGCGGGCGATCAAATCGTTCGCGGCGATATCATGGCGGACGGTCCCTCTATCGACATGGGTGAGCTGGCGCTGGGTCAAAATATGCGCATCGCCTTCATGCCTTGGAACGGTTACAACTTCGAAGACTCGATTTTGGTGTCAGAGCGCGTGGTTCGCGAAGACCGCTTCACGACTATCCACATTCAGGAACTGACCTGTGTGGCGCGTGATACTAAGCTCGGCAGCGAAGAAATCACGGCGGATATCCCCAACGTGGGCGAAAGCGCACTGGGTAAACTCGACGAAGCCGGTATTGTCTACATCGGTGCTGAAGTTGGCCCCGGCGATATTCTTGTGGGTAAAGTAACACCTAAGGGTGAAACGCAGTTAACCCCTGAAGAAAAACTGTTGCGCGCCATTTTCGGTGAGAAAGCGTCGGATGTTAAGGACACCTCATTGCGTGTACCTTCATCTACTCGCGGTACCGTTATTGACGTGCAGGTATTTACCCGCGACGGTCTTGAAAAAGATTCACGTGCACAGGCTATTGAAAAAGCCCAGTTGGACGAATACCGCAAGGATCTGAACGAAGAGTACCGCATCGTTGAAGAAGCGATGTTCGCGCTGCTACGCAAAGACCTTGTTGGCCAAAAAGTAGCTACTGGCCCTGCCGGCGTTAAGAAAGGCGCAGCCTTAACCGACGAAATGCTCGACAACTTGAGCATGGAAGATCTGTTTAAACTGCGTATGTCTGACGATGCCCTGAACGGCATGCTGGAAGCGGCTGAAACACAAATGAAAGAGCACCGCGACGACCTCGACGCGCGCTTCAACGACAAGAAAGGCAAGCTGCAAAGCGGTGATGACTTGGCACCTGGCGTGTTGAAGATCGTTAAAGTCTACTTGGCGATTAAGCGTCGTATTCAGCCCGGTGACAAAATGGCGGGTCGCCACGGTAACAAAGGTGTTATCTCGGTCATCATGCCTGTTGAAGATATGCCCTATGACAAAAACGGTGAGCCGGTCGATATCGTGCTTAACCCGTTGGGTGTACCTTCGCGTATGAACGTTGGTCAGATTCTGGAAACCCACCTCGGTATGGCCGCTAAAGGCCTCGGCGTGAAGATTAACCAGATGCTGGTCGAGCAGCGTGCCGCTGCCGAAGTTCGCAAGTTCCTTGAAACTGTTTACAACGCTGGCGCTGGCCGTAAGGAAGAGCTGGATCAGTTGAGCGACAGCGACATTATGGAATTGGCGTCAAACTTGACGGGTGGTGTGCCTATGGCAACCCCTGTATTCGATGGCGCGCAAGAAGCTGAAATTAAGGAACTGTTGAAACTGGCAGACATTCCTGAAAGCGGTCAGATGACGCTTTGGGACGGTCGTTCTGGTGATCAATTCCAGCGTGATGTGACCGTTGGTTACATGTATATGCTGAAATTGAACCACTTGGTTGACGATAAGATGCACGCGCGTTCAACCGGTTCTTACAGCTTGGTAACACAGCAACCGTTGGGCGGTAAAGCTCAGTTCGGTGGCCAGCGCTTCGGTGAGATGGAAGTGTGGGCACTGGAAGCCTACGGTGCTGCATATACCCTGCAAGAAATGTTGACTGTGAAGTCGGACGATGTTGCTGGTCGTACCCGTATGTACAAGAACATTGTCGACGGCGATCACCGCATGGAGCCTGGCATGCCAGAGTCCTTCAACGTATTAGTGAAGGAAATTCGCTCGCTCGGTATCGATATCGATCTGGAAAACGACTAGTAGCAATTTAACGGTGGTGGAGCCGCGAGGCGGCTCCTAACACTCATTACCCGCGGAGGTAAGGCCTTGAAAGACCTATTGAATTTGATTAAGTCCCAGGGACAATCTGACGAGTTCGACACAATTCGAATCGGCTTGGCATCACCCGAAATGATCCGTTCGTGGTCATTTGGCGAGGTGAAAAAGCCAGAAACTATTAACTACCGTACCTTTAAGCCCGAGCGTGACGGTCTGTTCTGTGCCAAAATTTTTGGCCCTGTGAAAGACTATGAGTGCTTGTGTGGTAAGTACAAGCGTCTCAAGCACCGTGGTGTGATCTGTGAGAAGTGTGGTGTAGAAGTGGCACTGGCGAAGGTTCGCCGTGAGCGCATGGGCCACATTGAATTGGCTTCACCCGTTGCCCACATTTGGTTCCTGAAGTCACTGCCGAGCCGTATGGGTCTGCTGTTGGATATGACCCTGCGTGACATCGAGCGTATTTTGTACTTCGAATCATACGTTGTTATCGATCCAGGTATGACCACGCTTGAGCACGGTCAACTGTTGAACGACGAACAATACTTCGACGCATTGCAAGAATTCGGTGACGAGTTCGACGCGAAAATGGGTGCGGAAGCCATTCAAGCGTTGATGGCATCGATGAACTTGGAGCAGGAAATCGCCACATTGCGTGAAGAGATTCCTGAAACCAATTCAGAGACCAAAATTAAGAAACTGTCTAAACGTCTTAAGCTGATGGAAGCTTTCTTGGCGTCAGGTAACAAGCCTGAGTGGATGGTAATGAATGCACTGCCCGTGCTACCACCTGATTTGCGTCCCTTGGTACCCCTGGATGGCGGTCGTTTCGCAACGTCTGACCTGAACGATTTGTACCGCCGCGTGATCAACCGTAACAACCGTCTGAAGCGTCTTTTGGATTTGAATGCTCCCGACATCATCGTGCGCAACGAAAAGCGCATGCTGCAAGAAGCGGTTGATGCATTGTTGGATAACGGCCGTCGCGGTCGTGCCATCACTGGCTCTAACAAGCGTCAGTTGAAGTCGCTGGCTGACATGATCAAAGGTAAGCAAGGTCGCTTCCGTCAGAACTTGTTGGGTAAGCGCGTTGACTACTCCGGTCGTTCAGTGATCGTGGTGGGCCCTTCACTGCGTTTGCACCAGTGTGGTTTGCCTAAGAAAATGGCTTTGGAACTCTTCAAGCCCTTCATATTTGCCAAGCTTGAAGCGCGTGGCCTTGCTACGACAATTAAAGCTGCGAAGAAAATGGTTGAGCGTGAGCCGGCTGAAGTATGGGATATCTTGGCGGAAGTTATCCGTGAACACCCCGTATTGTTGAACCGTGCGCCGACTCTTCACCGTTTGGGTATTCAAGCGTTTGAACCTCAGTTAATTGAAGGTAAAGCGATTCAGCTGCACCCACTGGTGTGTGCGGCTTACAACGCTGACTTCGACGGTGACCAAATGGCGGTTCACGTTCCTCTGACACTGGAAGCCCAGTTGGAAGCGCGTGCACTGATGATGTCTACCAACAACGTACTGTCGCCCGCTAATGGCGAGCCTATCATCGTGCCTTCACAGGACGTTGTATTGGGTCTGTACTGGATGACTCGCGACCGTATTAACGCTCGCGGTGAAGGCATGATCTTTGCTGACGAAACTGAAGTGCAGCGCGCCTATGCGTCTGGCAATGCCGACCTGCAAGCGCGTATTAAAGTTCGCATTACAGAAACACTGCCCAACGAAGCGGGCGAAATGGAAACCAAGCGTCGCGTGGTAGACACCACCGTTGGTCGTGTACTGTTGTGGAACATCGTTCCCGCTGGCATGACCTTCGAAACCGTCAACCAACCGATGGTTAAGAAAGCCATTTCTCGCGCGTTGAACGAAGCCTATCGTTCAGTGGGTTTGAAAGACACGGTTATTTTTGCTGACCGTTTGATGTACACCGGTTTTGAATATTCGACGAAGTCGGGTTCTTCGATTGGTGTGAACGACTTCGAAATTCCAGCGGCAAAAGCCAAAATTATTGGTGAAGCTGAGCAAGAAGTTAAAGAAATTGAACAGCAGTTCGCCTCAGGTCTGGTGACCCAGGGCGAGAAATACAACAAAGTTATCGACATTTGGTCGCGCGCTAACGACTTGGTCTCTAAGTCGATGATGGAAGGCTTGTCGAAAGAAACTGTGATCAATCGCGATGGCGAAGAAGAGCAGCAAGATTCTTTCAACTCGGTTTACATCTACGCTGACTCAGGTGCGCGTGGTTCACCAGCACAGATTCGTCAGTTGGCGGGTATGCGTGGTCTGATGGCCAAGCCGGATGGTTCGATTATTGAAACGCCGATTACCGCTAACTTCCGTGAAGGCTTGAACGTACTGCAGTACTTCATTTCAACCCACGGTGCGCGTAAAGGTTTGGCGGATACCGCATTGAAGACTGCGAACTCAGGTTACTTGACTCGCCGTCTGGTTGACGTAGCCCAAGATATGGTTGTCACCGAAATCGACTGTGGCACCGACCAAGGTTTGTTAATGACCCCTGTTATCGATGGTGGTGACATCATTGAAACCTTGGGTGATCGCGTATTGGGTCGTATCGTTGCTAAAGACGTACTCAAACCCGGTAGCGACGAGATCGCCGTAACCGCAGGCACCTTGCTTGACGAGAAGCGTATCTCTGACCTGGAAGAAATGGGTATCGACGAAATCGAAGTCCGCTCGGCGATTACCTGTCAAACAGCTTACGGCTTGTGTGCTGTGTGTTACGGTCGTGACCTGGCGCGTGGTCACCGCGTTAACGTCGGTGAGGCTGTCGGTGTTATGGCGGCGCAGTCAATCGGTGAGCCTGGTACTCAGTTGACCATGCGTACCTTCCACATCGGTGGTGCGGCATCACGTGCAACTGCAGTAGACAGTATCCAAGTGAAGCAAGAAGGTTCGGTACGTTTGCACAACATCAAGTTGGTTCAGCAAGCGTCTGGCAACCTGGTGGCGGTATCGCGTTCGGGTGAATTGTCGATCGCAGACCTGAGTGGCCGTGAGCGCGAGCGCTACAAACTGCCTTACGGTGCGGTCATCAAAGTGGCCGACGGTGCTAAAGTCGCCGCTGGTGATATCGTAGCCAACTGGGATCCACACACTCACCCCATCATCACTGAGGTAGAGGGTAAGGTTAAGTTCTCAGGCATGGAAGAAGGTATTTCTATCAATACCACCACCGACGAATTGACTGGTTTGAGCGCGATCAACATTATCGATCCCGCTGAACGTCCTGCGGCTGGTAAGGATATGCGTCCTGCTATCACCCTGGTTGACGACAAGGGTGAAGAGCTTTGCATCGCTGGCACCAACGTACCTGCGCACTACTTCTTACCACCGAATGCTATCGTCAGCTTGAACGACGGTGCGAAGGTAGAAGCCGGTGACGTGTTGGCACGTATTCCTCAAGAAGGTTCGAAAACACGCGATATTACCGGTGGTCTACCCCGCGTGGCAGACTTGTTCGAAGCGCGTAAGCCTAAAGAGCCTGCTATTTTGGCAGAGATCACAGGTACTGTGAGCTTCGGTAAAGAGACCAAAGGTAAGCGTCGTTTGATCATTACGCCAAACGATGGCAAGCCGCTCAACGATGGCAGCGATTACTACGAGTTGTTGATTCCTAAGTGGCGCAACTTGAACGTGTTCGAAGGTGAGCAAGTTGAGAAGGGTGAAGTCGTATCGGAAGGTCCGTTGAACCCACACGATATCTTGCGCCTGAAAGGTGTGGAAGAGTTGGCGAAGTACATCACCAACGAAATCCAAGACGTTTACCGTCTGCAAGGTGTAAAAATCAACGACAAGCACATCGAAGTTATCGTTCGTCAGATGTTGCGCAAGGTCGATATCATGGATGCTGGTGATTCAACACTCATCAAAGGTGAGCAGGTTGAGTACACCCGCGTTTGGGAAGAAAACGAGAAGTTGCGTGCAGAAGGCAAAATGCCAGCACGTTTCGAACGCGTATTGTTGGGTATTACCAAAGCGTCTCTGGCAACAGAAAGCTTTATTTCGGCAGCGTCGTTCCAAGAAACAACTCGCGTACTGACCGAAGCGGCTGTAACAGGCAAGCGTGATAACCTGCGCGGCCTGAAAGAGAACGTCGTAGTGGGTCGATTGATCCCTGCGGGTACCGGTTTGGCCTACCACAGCGAGCGTAAGCGCAAGCGTGATGCCAAGTTGGACAACGTGACCGACAGCGTATCCATTGCGGATATCGAAGCGGCTCTGACCGAAGCTTTGCGAGCTGACACAGCCGAATAAGTCCGCTATCTTAGCTGCTTAAAACAAAATCCCGCCACGTGCGGGATTTTTTTTGTGCAGGTGAAGGAAGTAGAAGCTTATGACGCCAAATGCCAAAAATCGCTAGGGTTAGATGGCAGGTCTTGATCTTCGTTAGAAATGCCGACTTGGCAGGCAAAGTGAATAGGCATAAAAAAACCCGCACTAAGCGGGTTTTTAAATCATGCTTTAGGGCTTAGTTATCTTTCGCTACTAGCGAAACATCGTAAACACCCGCTTGGCGAGCGGCGTCGGCCACTTCAGCATAGGTTTCTGTCAGTGCTTCATTGTGTGCACTGATAGCCACCGCAGCTTTAGGATTTTCAGCGTGCAAGCGCTCGATGTTAGAGCGAACTGCGCGGATATCAATACGACGTTGGTTCAACCAGACTTCGTTGTTAGCAGTGATCTGAATAAGAATGTTTTCGCTGTCAGAAGGATTGTTTTTGGAATCCTCTGGGCGGTTGATTTCGATACCCGCTTCCTTCAAAAACGATGCCGTTACAATGAAGAAGATCAACATGATGAAAACAACGTCAAGCATGGGGGTCAAATCAATTTCTGACTCGTCTGCCTGCTCTTGTCGGTTGCCGCGTAGATGGCGCATAAAACACTTTCCTTTTTAAGACGGTTAAACCGCCTAGATGTCTACTAGTGAACGGTTGAGGAGGTTATCACATACCTCGGCAAACATAAACGGTAAAATCTACTAATCTTACTAACAATGTTTAAATTTTTTGCCCGGAGGCAGCGTTGTTAGTGAAGAAAAATATCGTCGTGTGTGCTGATGGTACATGGAACCATCCTGAGCAAGCGTCCAGTGATTGTATTAGTAATGTGCTCAAGGTTAGTCGAAGAATAAAGAGTCAAACAGGTCAACATGCGCAACAAGTATTCTATGATTGGGGGCTGGGTTCTTATCATGCGCCTATCAGTGCAGGGGTCACCGGGCGGGGGCTTGATAAGAACGTTTTAGATGCCTACCGCTATATCGTTCACAACTATGACGACGACAGCCAATTGTTTCTGTTTGGTTTTAGCCGCGGCGCTTACACGGTACGGGCGCTATGTGGTCTGATCAACAATGTGGGCATTATTAAGGCATGTCACGGTGATCACATCCACGAAGCTTGGCAAATCTATAAGTCTACTCATCGAGCCGATCACCCCAAGGGCGAGCGAGCGTTGGCGTTCCGCGAGCGGTTCGCGCATGCCACGATGCGAATCCGTTTTGTTGGTGTGTGGGATACGGTCGGAGCACTGGGCATTCCATTTTCCCTGCTCGGTTGGATGGGGGAGAACCAGGAGTTTTACGATACCAAATTATCAAGCAATATTGAGATTGCCCGTCACGCCTTGGCAATCGATGAACGGCGGCAGGATTTTGCGCCGGCGCTTTGGCATCCACACCCCCGTGTCGACCTTAAGCAGATGTGGTTTGCCGGGGTGCACAGTGACGTTGGTGGAGGCTACCCCAACGACGAAAATGGCTTAAATAGTGCCGACGCTCCGCTAGCATGGTTGTTAAACGAAGCCAGCGATGCGGGGCTTTTCGTCGAGCCTTTTTATTCCCCACCATCTGACGCACTGCCCAAGCTGCATAAATCGCGTCGGCATGTGTTTCGGGTTAAAAGGCCCCTTGTGCGCGAGCTTGCTATTGAGATGGCAGGGACGGGCTTGCATCGAAGTGTGCTGGAGCGATGGCAGCGACAGCCGAGTTATCGGCCGCCGCAATTGCAGGCCTTATTGGATAAGACCGAGCTAGACCAGTTGCCCTGGTGTGATTAGATAAGGGCGGCTAGTAAGTCTTTTCCCCAGCGTTGAATCATGAATTGTTCATGCTCAAACGGCTTGTCTAGCCCGCTGCGGCTCAAATAGTTAAAGTCGCGAATTTTTTCTGAGGCACTGTATTTGGTTTTGCCATTGGCGTCGGTAACCGAAGCCTCAAAGGTCATCCACGGGCTGTGTAGGTCGGTCATGATACGGACATCCCACATGTCGCCGGTACCCATGCGGGTGTCACCGGCCAAGTCGATATTAGTGACGTTGATTGACAGTGTGTCCCCCTCGGGCAAGTCGGCGGCAACCTCTTCAAAAAACGCCGTCATATGGCGCAATACTCGCTCGGTGTAGCGCTTTTGAGGATCGCGACCACTGTCGATATCGGTGTATTTTTCAACGTTTTCAAAGTTGATGTCGAGCGTCCCAGCCTGTGCACTCGGTATAAAAAGAAGGGCAAGGCTAAGGGGTAGTAGTAATTTCATAAAGAAGCTCTCCTCTTTAGGTCATCGTTGAGTTGTTGTAACCGCGGGGCGTGTATGCCGAGCCGCTGCGCCTCGTTCAGCCATGTACCGTAGACAAACTCCCGCTCGCTGTCTCGGCCGGCGCGAAAATCTTGCAGCATCGACGAGGTGTTCAATGCCGTTGCCTCACACACATGGTATACGTCGGCTAACAGGGTATTGGCTACCTGCGCAAACCCTTGGGCACGGAGCAGCTGCTGCATTTCTTTAACCAAGGCCTTCACTTCACTATAGACGTTGGCGTTTTCAATCAGTTCCCCATTGAGGCAATCATATTGCACCGTAAGACCGTTAATCGCGCCGTTGATGGCCAATTTGCGCCAAAGCGCCGGGGCAATGTCTATTTCCTGATTAAAGGATAGAGAGTGCTGAAATAATGCAGTGGGGAGTGCGCGTGGCGGCCCGTATAACTGGCCGAGCGTGGTCTCTCCCACGCCTGCGTGAGTAATATGACCTTCGCCGTGCTTGGTGACGCCTTCCGTGCACAGCGCGGCATAAATACTCGCTGCAGGAAACGTTTCAGCGATGGCACGTTGTTGGCCAATGCCGTTTTGTAGGCAGATGATTTGTGCCGAGGGGGATAGTGCCTCATTCAGGCCGCGCAAGGCGGATAGACTATCTTGAGCTTTAGTGCAGAGTAAGAGGCATTGCACGGCGTCTTTGGGCAAGTCTGACATCGCCACGACAGAGACTGGGTACACACTGTCGCCGCAGCGAATGCCGCCTTCCTTGAGGCGCGTCGCTTGCTCAGGATGCCGGGTGATAAGTTGGTGGGCGTGGCCGGCACGGAAAAGCGATACAGCGATTAAACTGCCCAATGCCCCCGCCCCTAGTATGTGTATATTCGCCAAAACTGCCTCATTGGACTTGTAAAAAAACTCGTTCAGGGTACCTTACATTCAGGTCTGCTCAAAGAGTGGCAATTAAACCACAAAATGGAGAAACGTCGTGTTCAAAAAACTGACTCTCGCCGTGGCTTGTGTTGGCTTGATCGCCTGCCAAGACGCACCGCAACAATCCTCGTCGTCAATCGCAGACAGCAATCCGCTGTTACAGCCCTACACTGGCAAATACAACGGTGTGCCTGCCTTTGACCAAATGAATCCGGCTGATTTGGCGCCGGCGTTGCGCTTCGGTATGGCGCAATCGCTCAGCGAGATCGATGCTATTGCGGCCAACCCTGCACCGGCTACCTTTGACAATACTATCTTAGCGATGGAGAAAATGGGTAAGGCGCTGGATCGCGTGTACCCTTACTATGGTATTTGGTTGTCGAACATGTCGACCCCAGAAATTAGAGAAATTTCGGCCGAGTTGGCGCCGGAGTTGTCGGCGTTTTCTTCCAAGATCACGTCTAACAAGGCATTGTTTGCCCGCGTTGCTAAGGTTTATGAGTCCCGTGAAAGCTTGGATGCGCAGCAGCGTCGATTAGTGGAGTTGACCTATCAAAACTTTATTAGCGCCGGTGCTCAGCTCGACGAAAAACAGCAGCAACGTTACGCCGAAATCAATCAGCGGCTGGCAGAGGTACGAACCCAGTTTGGCAACAACGTATTGGCCGATGAAGAGGGCTACGTCACCTTCTTCGATGCCGACCAGTTGTCGGGTTTGCCTGAGAGTTTCATAAAATCGGCGGCTGCGGCCGCTGCAGAACGTGGCCAAGAGGGAAGATACGCGGTGACGAACACCCGTTCTTCGATGGATCCCTTCCTACGCTATTCCGACGAGCGAGACCTGCGAGAAATTGTATGGAATAACTACTACAACCGTGGCGACAATGGTGACGACAAAGACAACAACGCGCTTATCGTTGAGACCTTGAAGCTGCGCCATGAGCGTTCGCAACTGTTGGGTTACAACAACTTCGCTGAGTGGCAGTTGGCCGATCGCATGGCGAAAACACCCGACCGTGCGATGGCGTTGATGATGAAAGTGTGGCCCGCGGCGATCGGCCGTGTTGCTGAAGAAGTTAAAGATATGCAGGCCTTAGCGGATGCCCGCGGCGACAATATCACGATTGCGCCATGGGATTACCGCTACTACGCGGAGAAGGTGCGTCTAGCCAAGTACGACTTAGACTCCAATGAAGTGAAGAACTACCTGCAGTTAGACAAGTTGCGCGAGGCCATGTTCTATGTGGCGGGACGTTTATTTAATTTCAACTTCACCCCAGTGGCGGAAGGCGCTGTGCCGGTGTTCCATCCCGATGTCAAAGTATGGGAGGTGACCGATAAAACCAGTGGTCAATTGGTTGGCCTTTGGTACCTCGATCCGTTCGCGCGCCAAGGCAAGCGCTCAGGCGCATGGGCGACAAGTTATCGCAGTTATAACGGCATCGAGCCAAACCAAACGGTGCTGTCCTCCAACAACTCCAACTTTATAAAAGGGGCTGAAGGCGAACCCGTATTGGTGTCTTGGGACGATGCTGAGACCTTCTTCCACGAGTTTGGTCACGCCTTGCACTCTTTATCGTCTAAAGTCACTTACCCAACCTTGAACGGCGGCGTGCGCGACTACACCGAATTCCAGTCGCAGTTGTTAGAGCGTTGGTTGCTCACCGATGAGGTGATCAATAACTACCTCACGCACGTAGAGACCGGAGAGCCCATCCCCGCGGCACTGGTGGCCAAAATTAAAAACGCGGCGACCTTCAACGAGGGCTTCAAAACTACCGAGTATCTGGCGTCAGCGATCATTGACATGAAGTTGCACACCATGGACCCTGATGGACTTGACCCCGATGCCTTTGAGCGAGAAACGTTGGCGTCGATTGGTATGCCCAGTGAGTTGGTAATGCGTCACCGCACACCGCACTTTGGACATATCTTCTCGGGCGAATCCTATGCCGCGGGTTACTACGGTTACATATGGGCCGAGGTATTAACGTCCGATGCGGCCGAGGCGTTTGCCGAAGCCCCCGGCGGTTTTTACGATGAAGAGGTGGCCAAGCGCTTGGTCGATTACCTATTCAGCGTGCGCAACGCGTTGGATCCCGCCGAGGCCTACCGCAAGTTCCGTGGTCGCGATGCGAAGGTAGAAGCGTTGATGAGAGATCGAGGTTTTCTCTAAGGCTATGAAATAAGAAGGGCTCCATTGGAGCCCTTTTTAATAACGGCAAGTATCAACGTAACGCAGAGAGAAGCGACTGCGCCGGATGCGGTACGCGCCTTTCGCTGAAGCGTTTTACTTGGCTGCGGCAAGAGAAGCCGGTGGCCATGATACGTTGTTGGCTATCGTTGTCGATGGCGCGGCGCCAAGAGATGTCGTAGATGTTGCGTGACGTTTCTTGGTTCTTGGCTTCGTGACCATAAGTGCCAGCCATGCCACAGCAGCCCACATTCTGTGCGGTGAGGGTTTGGCCGAGCGCGGCGAAAACTTGTTGCCACTGGGCGGTGGAGGTCGGCGCGTTAGTCTTTTCAGTGCAATGACCTAGCAATACATGCTCGGCGCTGTTGAAACGAGATTTCAATGCCTCGAGCTTGTCGAGGTGTTGTATTAAAAATTCTTGCAGCAAGTCGACCTTGGGCGCCGTAAAACCATGCTCCTGACCGGCTTTGACGTACTCGTCGCGGTAGGTCATGGTCAGGGCTGGGTCGACACCCACCAAGGCGATACCGTGGTGTTGAATGTTGTACAACATGGCGGCATTTTTTTGAGCAGTTTTGCCAAAACCTTTCAGGAAGCCGTAAAAGTGCTGCGGTTTACCGTTGGGTTTATAGGGCGCCAGCATGGCGTTGAAGCCTAGTTCGCGCAGTAAGCGCAATATATCAAGCACTACCTCGGCGTCGAAATGACTAGTAAAGGCGTCTTGCACTACGGCGACGGTGTTGGCACGCTCGGCACTGCTAAGCAAGCCAATGTTCATGGCGGTCGCCATTTTGAAGCCTTCAGCCTTAGCAGTGCGCTGCAAATCACGCTCGCTAAGCATGGGACTATCAACCATTTGCACGGTCTTAGCCATTAGCATCTTTACCAAGGCGTTGCCCATGGCGGCGTTGTAGAGCGGCTTGGTGTATTTGATCAGCGGCAGGCCGAACTCCAGCGAAGCGATGACGTAGTCTTTCGCGGGGCGAAGGTAGCGACTGTAGTAGATCTCTAAAAACTTCGAGCGGAAGGTCGGTACGTCGACATTAATGGGGCATTGCCCGGTGCACGATTTACAACCCAAGCACCCCGCCATAGATTCGAAGACTTCGTGGCTAAAATCCTTGCGACCCGATTTCAGTGCTAGGGTATTCAGGGCGCGATCATAGAGGGTGAATATACCTGGCCAGTAGCGCGCTCGCTCGCGAGTCTTTTCTAAATCAACGCCCTGCTGACTGAGTTGTTTTAGCCATTCGCGTACCAAAGAGGCTCGCCCTTTGGGCGAGTGGATGCGTTGCCGGGTGCCCTTCCATGAGGGGCACATAGCGTCGTCGGGATTCCAGTTAAAACAGGCGCCGTTGCCGTTGCAATAAACGGCCTCGCTGTATTCTTGCCAGGCGCTGCTAGCGATAACGCGGTCGTTGTCACCGCGCGTCGGGACTTCATCAATCTTGTACAGTTGGTGAGCGTCGCTCGGCGTGCAAATCTTGCCCGGATTAAGTTGGTTGTGCGGATCGAAGAGTGCTTTTACCTTTTGTAGTACGGGGTAGAGGTCGCCGAAAAATTCAGGCGCGTACTCGCTGCGGACGCCCTTGCCGTGCTCGCCCCACAACAACCCGTGATATTTCTGCGTTAATGCCACCACCTTGTCGGTGATCTCGCGTACGCGGGCAATTTCCGCATCGTTTTTCATATCCAGGGCGGGACGCACGTGTAAGACGCCGGCGTCGACGTGGCCGAACATACCGTAGCGGAGGTTGCCCGCATCCAACAGGGCGCGGAACTCAGCGATGAAGTCAGCCAGGTTTTCTGGTGGCACGCAGGTGTCTTCCACAAACGGAACGGGGCGCGCTTCGCTCTGCATGTTGCCAAGCAGGCCGACCGCTTTCTTGCGGATGGTCCAAATTTTGCCCACCTCTGCATTGCTCATAGCAATGGTGTAGTTGAGGCGGGTAGGGTTGGGTAGCTCGGCGATTTTAGCTTCAAATCCGCGCAGCTTTTCCGCCAATTCGGTGTCGCTGTTGGCGGTGTACTCCACAAGATTAACACCGGCAATGGCTTGCTCGCTCTCGGGGAAATACTGCGCCACGGTGTGCCAGCTGTTATCGCCGCGAGCAAGTTCAAGCACCCGCGAGTCAATGGTCTCAATCGAGGTCGGTGCCGCGGCCATCAACGCTTGCGCGTCGCGCAACGAGGCGTCGAAATCGGTATAACTCACATTCACTAGGGCACTGTGGCTAGGAATCTCTAAAAGGTTGAGTTTGGCCTCAACGATGAAGCCCAGGGTGCCCTCGCTGCCACAAAGGATGCTGTTGAGATCGAAGTCACCGTTAGCCGTGAAAATATGCGCCAAATCGTAACCGGTCAGGCAGCGGTTAAGCTTGGGAAACGTGGATTCGATCAATTCGCCGTGGGCGTCTTGAATATCCGACAGCAGGCGATGGGCGCTGGCGACTAAGCCTTCTTTGGCTGAGTGGCTGCGCATTTCGTCGCGATTAATAGGGGATGAGGTAAACAGCTCGCCGCCGAGAAAAACGGTAGACAGCTCGAGCACGTGGTCGCGCGTTTTGCCGTAGGCGCAGGAACCTTGGCCGGAGGCGTCGGTATTGATCATGCCACCGACCGTGGCGCGGTTGCTGGTAGAGAGCTCTGGCGCGAAGAATAGACCGTGTGGGGCGATGGCGGCCCCTAGTTGGTCCTTCACCACGCCGGCTTCAACGCGGGCCCACTTTTCTTCAACGTTAATCTCTAAAATACGGTTCATGTATTTAGACACGTCGACCATGATGCCATCGCATAGCGATTGGCCGTTGGTGCCTGTGCCACCGCCGCGGGGGCTCAAAATAATATCGTGAAATGTTCCCTTGGCGGCCAATTGACAGAGGGTAATCACGTCATCACGATCACGGGGGTACACCACGGCCTGAGGCAGAATTTGATAGATCGAGTTGTCGGTCGACAACGCCAGGCGGTTGCTATCATCACGGGCGATATCACCCCGGAAACCGGCCGCCGCTAAAGCATCCAGAAAGGCGACATAAAGGGCGTCGATAGGTGACAAATTATTTAGTGCTGGGATCATGGCGCTCGGGTCGTGAGTAAAAAACGACATTTTACTCCGGTTTGCAGTCTAGGCCAAAATTAATCATTCGAATGATCACTATCCATAGAGCTAGGTGGCTATGCTAAAATGCCGGCACTTATATAGGACGTAGTATTATGGCGCTGGCCCTCTTTGATTTAGATAACACTCTGATTGCTGGCGACAGCGACCACGGCTGGGGTGAGTTTTTGTGCCGCAAGGGCTATGTCGACGCGCAAGCCTACAAAGACCGCAACAACTACTACCTGAATCAGTACGAAGAAGGCGTGCTAGATCCCTACGAGTACCTTGAATTTGCCTTGCAACCCCTCGCGCAAAATGATGCTGCCACGCTAGCGGCTTGGCACGCCGAATTTATGCGTGAGACCATTTTGCCTATGTTGCTGCCCATGGCGGTCGATTTGTTGGATGCTCATCGTAACCGCGGTGACCGAGTGGTGGTTATTACCTCGACCAACCGATTTGTGGTTGAGCCGATTGTCGCTGCACTCGGTGGCGCCGATGACATTCTCGCCACGGAGCCTGAACTCATCGATGGCCGCTACACTGGAAAGATTGTCGGTGAGCCCTGTTTTCGTGAGGGCAAGGTGCGGCGAATGGCGCAGTGGTTAGAGAGCACGCATTATTCGCTTGATGATGCCTATTTTTATTCAGACTCAATCAATGACCTGCCGTTATTGTTAGAGGTCTCAAACCCCGTTGTTGTTGACCCAGACGACGCCCTTCGCGAAGAAGCGAAGCGGCGCAATTGGCTCATCTTGTCGCTGCGTTAAACCTTGGACGCCTACACGCTTTCTCAGGTTTTAGCGGGTGTTGCTCTGATCTCAGACGCTACGTCGTTTCAGTGTAAAAAACGCGAGTACATTTTGGCCTGCTTGGTGGTGTCGGCGTCGCTGATGACCGTGCATTTTTATCTACTGAACGTCTACACGGCAGCGGCGATTGGTATCCTCTCGATTGCACGCTTTACGCTCTCCATCTTTTATGTCAAGCGATGGTTGATGTGGGCTTTTTTGATCGCCACGGCGGCGGTGGCCGCGCTAACCTTCAATGGTATTCTCAGTGTTTTATCTGCCTGCGCAACGTCGCTCTTTACCGTCGGCGCTTTCCAGCGGGACGATAAAACCCTGCGGTTGTTATCAATAGCGGCAGTGTGCCTATGGATCATTCACAACGTACTCGCTAAGAGCGTCATGGGTACGGTGCTCGAGCTGTTTTTCTTGTCGAGTTGTCTGCTGGGATACTACCGCTTTTATATGCGCCCCAAATACGCGGCATAAGCGTGCCGCTAGCAATCACCAACAGTGATCTTTATTAGTTTAAAGCTTGACGCCAGCGGCGCCCGTCTGTAGAATTCGCGATCCCTTAAATGGGGTGATTGCGGCAGTTTCATTGAAGCTGCTTAATGTTGACGGGTAGTTATATGCCAATAGCTACTCAAGTTTTTAAGAAATTTTGGAGTTTATAGATGGCAACGATCAATCAGTTGGTCCGTAAGCCAAGAAAACGCAAAGTGGTTAAGAGCGACGTACCTGCACTGCAGTCATGTCCTCAGCGTCGCGGCGTTTGCACACGTGTTTACACTACTACTCCCAAGAAGCCTAACTCAGCGTTGCGTAAAGTTTGCCGTGTACGTCTGACTAACGGCTTTGAAGTATCGTCATACATTGGCGGTGAGGGTCACAACCTGCAAGAACACAGTGTTGTATTGATCCGTGGTGGTCGTGTTAAAGACTTGCCAGGTGTACGTTATCACACAGTTCGCGGTTCTTTGGATACCTCGGGTGTGGCGAATCGTAAACAGGCTCGTTCTAAGTACGGTGCTAAGCGTCCTAAGTAATTAGGGCAGTTTTCTTGATTTAGAAACTGGAGTAAGGCTGGGCTGAGATAGTCCCAGATTATCCTGAAGAGTAAAGGTAAGGTTATGCCTAGAAGAAGAGTTGTCGCCAAGCGCGAAGTGTTGCCAGATCCCAAATTCGGCAACGTGACCTTGGCTAAATTTATGAACCACGTCATGATCAGTGGTAAAAAATCTGTCGCTGAGACTATCGTGTACGGTGCACTGGATATCGTTGCGCAGAAATCAGACAAAGATCCTTTGGAAGTGTTTGATGAAGCCCTCGAAGCTATTGCACCTCTGGTCGAAGTAAAATCACGCCGCGTTGGTGGTGCGACTTACCAAGTACCTGTAGAAGTTCGTCCTGCTCGTCGCACTGCATTGTCAATGCGTTGGTTGGTTGAATACTCTCGCAAGCGCGGTGAGAAATCTATGCGTCAGCGTCTTGCTGGCGAGATTCTCGACGCAGCAGCGGGTAAAGGCGCCGCGGTTAAGAAACGTGAAGACGTTCACCGTATGGCGGAAGCGAACAAGGCGTTCTCGCACTACCGCTTCTAATTTGAGCTTGCTCAAATACAAGTCGAATAAGAAAGCCCCTCTGGGGCTTTTTTATTGTCAAATTGAAGCTACCTGCGTTGGCTTAACGTCATCATTGCTCAATTTTTTCGGGTCATTTACTTGTATGTAAACTCCCCGCTCAAAATTTCGCACTTCTTCGTTATGCCTGCCTCGCTAACGCTTCTCAAGATTGCGGTGCTCTTGTGGGTGACATTGCGCAGCAATCGTCCCAGCGTGTCACGCGCTACGCGTTAGCGACCCGCGGAAGTGATTCGATATCAAAGCTACGGTATGTTCATCTCTTATATTGAAACTCTTTTGCCCTTTTTGTGAATTCTTTATGCCAAATACTGCGTTGACAGATCTCTAAGCGAGTCTTAGTCTGAAATTTGTAGCAACGTGGCTTAATACTATGGATGGCAACAATAAAAAATTCGCGTCGCCATTTAATGAGGGGCGCGCGCTCACTGGCTTAGATAAATTCCGCTTCTAGGTCATGAAGTCAGGATTGTTATTTATCGCCTT
>JBEAQQ010000029.1:0-4478 GCA_041163785.1 Pseudomonadota bacterium | reverse complement strand
GACGATGGATCCCAGCAACTACGAAAGACCCCATGCGGACTTTTTCCAAGGCGCCACAGGTTATCTCTTCCAACACGGCGTTCCGCTGATCGCCGGTAGCGATGCCGGTGGATTCGGCCTAGTGCCAGGTTATTCGCTTCACGAGGAGCTCGAGCTTCTCGTCGCCAGCGGTCTAACACCCACCGAGGCCATTGCCAGCGCAACCTCACTGAGTGCAAAAACACTGAATCTAAAGCAGCGCGGGCGTATCGTTGTTGGCGCCACGGCCAATCTACTCATACTGTCTAGTGACCCAAGAGAAAACATTACGGCGCTTCAATCGATTGAAGGCATTGTGATTGATGGACGCTGGATCGATCGCGAGGGGCGATTAGCGCTGCAACAAGCCGCGCGCGAAACGTCCTGGCTGAGGACAATTTGGCGAACCTTGAAAATGCTGTGGTATATCCACACGTGAACAACCACAGCAGGTGTTTAACAATATCAGTGTTCGCGGGTAGCAAAAAATGTCACGTCGGGATATCGCTCTTCTGCGAGCGACAAGTTGACACGCGTTGGCGCTAAGTAGGTCAAATGGCCACTGCCATCAATAGCGAGGTTATCACCCGCCTTGCGCTTGAACTCTTCAAACTTTTTAGCATCGCTACACTCAACCCAACGCGCCGTATAAACATTAACGTTTTCGTAGACGGCTTCGACCTTGTACTCATCTTTCAAACGATACGCAACGACCTCAAACTGCAGAACACCAACAGCGCCCACGACGATATCGTTATTGTTAAGGGGAAAGAAAACCTGCGTAGATCCTTCTTCAGAAAGCTGCTGAAGACCTTTCTGTAAGGCCTTCATTTTTAAAGGATCCTTAAGTCTTATTCTTCTGAAAAGTTCGGGCGCAAAATTGGGAATGCCGGTGTACTTGAGATCCTCTCCAGCAGTGAACGTATCACCAATTTGAATGGTGCCGTGGTTGTGGAGACCGATAATATCACCAGAAAAAGCCTCCTCAACCAAGATGCGCTCGCCAGCCTTGAATGTCACCGCATCGGCAATACGTACCTCTTTGCCCGTGCGAACGTGCTTCATCTTCATGCCCTTTTCATAGCGCCCCGAACAGACACGCATAAAGGCAATACGGTCGCGGTGTTTTGGATCCATGTTGGCCTGAATCTTAAACACAAAACCTGAAAACGCCTCTTCCTTGGGGTCGACCTCACGGGTTTCCGTGGCTCGCGCAATAGGTGTCGGCGCCATTTCCACAAAACCGTCGAGCAACTCCCGCACACCAAAATTACCCAGCGCAGTACCGAAGTACACCGGCGTCAAACGCCCCGCGAGAAACTCATCGACATCAAACTCGTGGCTAGCACCGCGCACAAGCTCAATCTCGTCGACAAAATCATCGTAGTACACACCGAGCAAGGCACGCGCCTCATCGCTATCCAAACCGGCAATCTGCTTGTCCTCAGGGATGGTGTGCCCCTGTCCAGAGGTGTACACATGGATAACATCGGTGTAGAGGTTGTACACACCCTTGAACTCTTTACCCATCCCAATGGGCCAATTAATGGGGGCACCGGCGATCTTGAGCACATCTTCGATCTCGTCGATCAACTCAATAGGGTCGCGAATATCGCGGTCCATTTTGTTCACAAAGCTCAAAATGGGGGTATCGCGCATACGACACACATTCATCAGTTTAATGGTGCGATCCTCCACACCCTTGGCGCCATCAATCACCATTAACGCTGAGTCAACCGCCGTAAGTGTACGGTACGTATCCTCAGAAAAGTCCTCGTGCCCCGGGGTATCAAGCAGGTTAACCGTGCGATTTTTATAAGGGAATTGCATCACCGAAGAGGTCACAGAAATACCCCGTTCCTGCTCCATGGTCATCCAATCCGAGGTGGCGTGCGGCCCCTTCTTACCCTTCACAGAACCCGCCAACTGAATCAGATTGCCGAACAACAACAACTTTTCAGTCATGGTGGTTTTACCCGCGTCGGGGTGAGAAATAATCGCAAAGGTGCGACGCTGCGTCACCGCATTAATAAATTCGGCGTTAGCCATGGTAGTTTCCTGTGGGGTCCCAATCGATCAAGCCGCGCATTATACACCAAGCCATCTGCAATAGGTGTCGAGCTAACGCTTTTTCACCACCCAAGCGATATGGCGCTGTACAGCCTCATCCGCCAACAGTGCCTCGAGGCTGGCGAAGCGCTTGGCCAAGGTCATTTCATCATAGAGCATGTGTACGGCATTGTGACAATAGCGGCATAGCATCACGCCTTGGTTCAAAGTGTCGCGATCCACATGCGTTTTAAAGTATTTGCGCCGATGCATTTTGCGGGGGATCAAATGGTGAAACGTCAAGGGTCGCTGACAACCGCACAACTGGCAATCGCGACGCCGATGATCTCGCCCTTTAAGCATGCTAGCTAGAAAAATCCGACCAATCGACAACCGCCATGTGGCGCTGGAAAGCACGCACCGACCAAGGCCAATTATTGTTCAATCCACCTTCGGCATTTTTGTACCAACTGGGGCAGTCTTGCAACCACACCGTACCGGCCAACCCTTCCTTCAGCCATGCCTGATAGGCAGACTCAGCTTGCTCAGAAACCTCGACGATGCGCTTTTGGCCACGATCAACAGCCTCGATACACTGGATGACATAGCCCACTTGAGCTTCGATCATGGCAATGATCGAGTTACTACCTAAATTACTGTTCGGCCCATAGAGCGTGAAGAAATTGGGAAATCCCGCAACACAAACACTCCGATAAGCCGGCGTGGTACCTACCCATTTAGCGTGAAGCGACAAGCCATCGCGCCCAAATACTTCAAAGCCCTGCAGAAATTCCGTGGCCTTAAAGCCCGTGGCATAAATGATTGTGTCGCATGAAAAATCGCCTTGCTCCGTGGCCACCCCATCGGGCTGAATTGCCGTAATCGGCGCCGTTTCCAGGCTCACATTGGGGCGCATTAAGGCCGGGTAGTAGTCATCGCACATCAGCACGCGCTTGCAACCTATCTCGTAATGCGGCGTCAGTTTTTCACGAAGCTCTGGATCGCTCACTTGGCGCTTAAGTTGCCACGAGGCTAACCAACCCATGAGGCGCTGGGCCCACTTCGAACGGCGCATGGCAGGAAAAAACAGCCACTCACCCTGATTAAACACCACCCAGCGGTAGAGTTTTTGAACGATCGGTGCGTGCTTAAACAACCAGTGTTCAATACCCAAGTAGGGCCGATCAAACCTTGGAATAAGGTAGTTGGGTGTGCGCTGGAACACGCGCAAATGCGCTGCCTGCTTGGCCACTTCGGGAATCAGTTGAACTGCACTCGCCGCGGACCCAATGACAGCCACGCGTTTACCACGCAACTCCACCCCTGAAGCCCATCGCGCGCTGTGAAATGAACTGCCCGTAAACGTGTCGATACCTGCAATATCAGGCATGGCGGGTGCGTTTAGCTGACCCACCGCGCTAATCACAAAATCCGCGCCGAACCGTTCGCCGTCAGACGTCGCGACCTCCCAACCACTGCCACACCATTTCGCCTCAGTCACGGCTTTTCCACAGCGTATGTGCTCAGCGAGCTGATATTTTTTGACACAGTGATGTATGTAGGCCTCAATTTCAGGCTGAGCAGCAAAATGCCTCGACCAATGCGGGTTGGGTTCGAAGGAATAGGAATAGGCGCAACTGGGCACATCACAGGCCGCCCCTGGATAGCGATTAAAGTACCACGTACCACCGACTTGATCGCCCTTTTCCAGGATCACCAGATCGTTAATGCCTGCCTCTTTGAGCTTTATGGCCATACACAGCCCGGCAAACCCTGCACCAATGATGACTACCTTCTGCCCCATAAACCCTCTTGTTTCTGCTTAGAGTCTGCCACGACTCCTCCTGCTAGCAAACCGTGAAACACGGTGTGGCTACATATAACTCGATAGACTTCATTGTGTCGTCCGCTGTGGTAGACTTCGCCTATAAAAAGAGACATTCAATGACAACACTCAGTAAAAAATGGTTACTACCGCTGGGCTTATTATCGACGTTACTCATGAGTAGCGACGATTTCTTGCAACAATGGCTCACGGATGCCTCGAACCACACCAAAATCGAATGGAATTTTATCGCCACAATGTGGCTTTTTAACATCTGCCTTTGGCTGGTGAGTTCACGCTTGGTTAGCAATATCGTCCTTGGCTTTTTCACACTCTTCAGCGCGGTACAACTGGGAAATATCGCCTACTTTGGCCAGCCACTCAACCCGGCCGACCTACCTAATCTTTTTAACGACCTCGGGGAGGTCTGGCAAACCGGCAGCGCGAGCTTTGCCGATCACTGGGTAGTCCCCTTGTGTACCCTACTACCCTTTGGCACCCTGTTTTATCTTCACAACCGCTACCGGTTTAGCACCTCGATGGCTTGGCGTGGGCTTTGCCTTATACTTGTCATCGCCATACTCGC
>JBEAQQ010000028.1:0-4596 GCA_041163785.1 Pseudomonadota bacterium | reverse complement strand
GTGAAGTGATTGACTCGAATACCTATCACCGATAACCAAGCCGCGTACTCGCTTTCTTCGAGTAATGCACAGTAATCCTCCCAGGTCGGCATCGCCCAGTGGCGCCCCGACCAGAATATTTCTGGTGAAAAGTGGGGTGCTTCTATTTGCTGGGTATAGGGGGCCAGCAAACCTTGGGCGCGATCACTCAACTCTTGGGTCAGCAGTTCTGACAGGAAAATCTTAGGTGCTTGCTCGTCAGGGTGAATGTAGCTGCGCGCACGCAATTTTTTCTCTTCAAAGCGGTATTGTGCTTGCACGTTGTAACCCATGGCCAACAATACGGGTTCTAGCTTGTCGAGGCTAATAGGGGTATTAGCAAAGGTTCTAAACGCCACGTGGTCGTTAATGACCTGGCCGTTTTGCTGGGTGAAAAGTGTGTGAATGACTTCGGCCTGTGGGGCGAGTTGTGTGTAATCCTTCCACAGAGCGAGAAAGAATGTATGTGTCATGTGTTGGCCTCGTGAGCGCGGTAGGCGGCCTTGGGTTAGGCCGCTTGGTCGGTGGTCTGCTTAAGTCGAGCTAGCATGTCGTCACTGCCTTGGATCTGCAAAGCTTTGACGTGTTTGTTGTTGTGTTTATCCAATAGTAACTTGGCGTTGTAGTCAACCAAAATAACGTTGTTTGACTGTCTTTCGCCGCGGCAAAGATAGATCTCAAAGTGATTCAGATTACCGCCGGCAATCATAAAGATTTCGTCATTTCTCAACGGGCGTGTAGCACGCTCTAATTTGGCGGTAAAGCTTGCTTTGTAGGATGCAATTCTGGTCGGTGGGCAGGTCAGTGTTGGACCGCCATCCGCAAGGTCGATAAAGTCACTTTGCACAAAGTTTTCGCCGCTCAAAATGCTGTGCGCAGGGGCAGAGTCCTCGTGGGGTTTGCCGAGCATGGCAACTATCTCAGGGCTAATATGGCGCAGCGACAAAGTGTTGGGCAGGGCATCAGCGAGCCATTGGTTGCCTTTTTCTGCCGTGCGTTCAACGACAGTCTTGAAGTCGATGTCAGCGTAGAACTGCCCGATGGCATGCCATACGGGCGAGTCGTTGTTCTCGTCTAGCCAGCCTCGGCAAGAGGCCATGACCGTATTCGAGAACAATTGTGGAAAGCATGCCATCATTAAGAAACGCGCCTGAGAAAGGGCACGTCCTAGGCCTTTGATACGAGCGGAAGAAGAGAGGAACAATGAGCCAATCTCGCTGGCGCCAGTCATGGCATTCTCTAAGTACAGCGCGTGTTTGCGTTTGTCGTGCCGCAGCGCATAGTAGGGGCGTTTTTCACCCACGCCATTGTAGACCGCGGTGGTGCCCAAGATCTTGCCATTGCTGAGGTCTTCAAGTACCAAAAAATAGCTACCAGCGTCGGGCTGGCCGGCAAACGATGCCTCGGCTTCGGCAATTTTTCTTCGCCACCCCAAGCTGGTGCGCGGGATGGATGTCATGCCTTCACCGACTTCATTGGCCAGCGCGAGCAATGCGTTAAGGTCACTGTACCGACAAGATCTAATACGCCACATAAAATTTTCCTCCATGTGCGAATATTAGGTGAAAGAGGGCGAAATGTGCTGTCTAAATGCCCCTGTCTAACGCTAAAAAATGCGGTAAATAGTCATCAAACGAAATAATATTCTGCCTAAAAATATTATTGTGTTATGGTGGCTTTAAATTAAAACCCTGTTAAATATAAATTTTTTGTTTGTTTTTAAGGGGGTGTTAGGTGTTTTATATTTATTGTGGTGGTTATTTATGCAATTAGACAGAATAAATAAGAAGATTCTTTCGGTTCTGCAGGTTGACGCGCGTATTACCAACCATGCGCTCGCTGAAAAAGTGGGTATTTCCCCCAGTGCATGTTTGAACCGCGTCAGAAAGTTGGAGTCGGACGGTGTGATTGGTCCCTTTTTGACGAATGTTAATCTTCCTGTGTTGTGTCGTTCGATTACCGTGATTGCTACTGCAACCGTGAAGGATCAGAGCACCGAAACGTTCAATCAATTTCTACACGAAGCCAATAGTATGGATGAGGTGGTCGAGTGCTATGTGGTAAGTGGTAACTTCGATGTCTTCCTTAAAGTGGTGGCGGCGGATATGCCTAGCTACAACTTAGTCATCGATCACTTGGTCGATTCTTTGCCGGGCTTGGTGCATATCTCGAGTCATGTGGTGATGAATACATCTAAGCCTTTTGCAGGCTACCCCTTGCAAAAACTGGTCGATTAAGTTTGCTGGAAGGGGTAGACCGAGCCGAGCGATAAGATTTGAGTCAGTTCATCGAGCGCTCTAAAGTTCTCTGTCATAAACTCTGGATCCAGCAGTGTTTCGCTATCAACTCTATCGCGATAGTGGCGCTCAACCCACTGGTATAGGGTTTGGTATTTTTCTTCATTCATCAAGCAGGCACTATTTACCCTTTTGAGGCTGTGGCTGTCGAGTGGTACTCGAAGTCGCAAACAGGCGGGGCCGCCTCCATTGCGCATACTTTGCTTGATGTCTACCACGAGCACGTCATCGATTGCCGGGTGGCTTTCGACAAGGTTCTGTAGATAGTTCCAGGTATCTAGGTCGCGTTCGCATTCGCCAGGTACAACAATGACATGTCTTCCATTGGGAAGCTTCAATAATTGGCTGTTGAACAGATAAGTTTTTACTGCAGTGGCAAGTGAGACTTCACGATCCGCGACTTCAATCACGGAGAGCTGCCCCGACAGCTTGCCTTGCAATGTTTGCAATACTCTGGGCTGATCTAGAAAGGCTTTCTCGTGGCAAAACAGGAGGTTTAGATTGCCCACGGCAATTACGTCGTTGTGAAAGACGCCTGCGTCTATGCATTCGGGCAGTTGTTGGGCAAAGACGCAATGGTCATCACTCAAACCGTGTAAGCGCGCAATGGCTTGGCTAGCCTCCAGTGATTGTCGCGCAGGGTAACGCGAGGGTCTTGCGCTATGGCTGTTAAGGCTCTGCTGCCCGTAGACAAAAAATTCAATGCCAGGCTCGCCATAGGCCTTAGTTAAGACGGTGTGATTGGCGGCGCCCTCATCGCCCATGATAGTGCCAAAGGGAAGCTCGCGATGGATGGCAAAATGCTGGTCGTCATTAAACGTTGCGCGAAGAAGGTGGTATGAGGTGGTCGGCTCTATTGCGCGGTGTAAGTGGCTAGAGAGGTTCGCTACGGTCATGTGGACGCGGTTGTCAGCGGTGTGTTGGCGCGGCGATACCGTCGCGGCGTTGGCTACCCACATACTTGAAGCGGAGTAAACAGCCTGTAATAGTTCGGGGCTTTTGCGACCGGCTTTTTCAAGAATCTGCACGTCTGTGCCCACAAAGCCAAGCTGTCGTAGTGCCCCTAGATCGGGGCGCGCATGTGGCGCCAGCACACCTTGGATAAGCCCCATTCGATGCAGGGTGAGCATTTTAGCGAGGCCTTGCAAGGCGGCTTGTTTGGGGTTGGAAGTATTAGCTTGATTGGATTGCGAGGCGATATTGCCCTTGGCTAGCCCACCGAAATTGTGGCTTGGTCCAACTAATCCATCGAAATTGGCTTCAAAATGCTGCATAAGATCCCCTTAATCTGTTTTTAAAATAGACCAAACGTTTTGTTATTGGGGAGGTCAGCTTCTGCCGAAGTGGCAGATCATAGTCGGAGGGTGATAAACATCATAAGTTTATTTAGAACAACACTGGTGGTGGTCAGAAAAGATGTTTTACGCGCCCGTTTTTCATTGCGGGATACGAACGCGCAGCGCTCGTGTCATTTACGTTATTACGGGACATAAAAAAACCGAGTAAAAACTCGGTTTTCATGAATTGGTGCCCAGAAGAGGGTGAGGGCTGACCGAAGCAGCGCTTCGCAGCAGCGCGAACGACACGCCATGGATGGCGTGGCTGGTATTGAAAAAAAGCAGTTGTTGCGACAAGGACGTCAGGTAATTAACTGATTTGAGTCCAAATCATAGGTCCTATGAGAAGGCATAAAAAAACCGAGTAAAAACTCGGTTTTCATGAATTGGTGCCCAGAAGAGGACTTGAACCTCCACGCCCTTGCGAGCACTAGCACCTGAAGCTAGCGTGTCTACCAATTCCACCACCTGGGCAAGTGGCGCGCATTATGCGGATTTGGTCAGATTCTGTCAATCGGTCTGGCCATAAATATGTCGCAGGCAGGCCAGTCGGCGTGGCGTTATTGCTCAGTAGGAGCGCGCAAAAACTGTTCTTTAGCGTCCGCTTCGCTGGCGACAAAGGTAAATAGGGTGTCAAGGCGCATGCGTTGTAACACGGTTAGGATGACACCAGAGACGCGCATTAGCGTCATTTGGTAGTCGTTCTGATTCAATCGCTGTTGCAGGCTGGTGATCATGCCAAGACCTGACGAGTCGATAAAATCAATGTTGGTGCAGTCGACCAGTGTGTGTTTCAAGGGGATATCGCGCAAAGCGACAGAGCTATTATGAATGCTTCGCAGGTCTAATCTGCCGCTGAGGCTGAGTACTTGGTAGTGATCTTTGTCGATAAGATGAAGGATTGCGTTCGCCATTTTTATTGTCTTATTTTTATCGTTTTGGTG
>JBEAQQ010000027.1:0-7370 GCA_041163785.1 Pseudomonadota bacterium | reverse complement strand
TCAATCTGATACCGCCTGGCGAGGTAGGTGGGCGAGTGAATCACTACGACGCCTCAGCGGAAAGCATTGTCCACTCGGTAGAGCAATCACTGCAGCGGATGGCAATAGAGCAACTCGATGTTTTACTCATCCACCGCCCAGATTATCTGCTAGAGGCAGATGAAGTGGCGAGCACGTTCGAAAAACTGCATCGCGAGGGCAAGGTGGCGCACTTTGGTGTATCCAACTTCAATACCGCGCAGTTTTCGATGTTACAGTCGAGACTGTCGGCGCCGCTAGTGACTAATCAGGTGGAAATTTCACCGCTAAATACGGATATTTTAGACGGTGGCGTGTTGGAACAATGCCAGCAGCTGAAGGTGTCGCCGATGGCGTGGTCTTGCCTTGGCGGAGGGCGTTTATTCGACAACTACCACCCGGTGAGCCAGCGCGTATTGCCAGTGTTGCAAGACATTGCCCAAGAGATTGGCGCCAAGTCTATCGATGAAGTTCTCTATGCGTGGGTGCTAGCATTACCTTGTAAAGCGACCCCCATTGTTGGCAGCGGAAAAATCGCCAGGGTAAAAACTGCGGTAGATGCACTTGATCTTGTGATGAATCGCGAGCAGTGGGCGCGCATATGGGTGGCAGCCAAAGGCCACGGGCTACCTTAAGTAGCTAGGGCGGTCAGTGCGCGGTAGGTCATCCAAACACCAATAATCGCTATGCAGGTACCGCTAAAAAGCATGACGCGGTGCATGGCGCGCCCATCGGCAAACAGTGCTTTCAAAAATTGCCCGCTTGTTGCGTACATCAATAAGCTGGCAAATTCTATGAGTACAATGACCACTAAATAACCGGCCATTTGCGGTACCAATGGCAGTTGGCTGTCGATAAAGGGCGGCATCAGTGCTACAAAAAATGCCCAGCCTTTTGGGTTGGACGTGGCGGTGATAAAACCTTGGCTGATGAGTTGTTTAGCGCCGAGCCAACGCTCACGCTGAGCACCAAGGTGTAATGTGGCATGGCTACGCATCATCCCTTGGCCGATATAAATCAGGTAGCAGGCACCCATCAGCGCCAAAAGATTAAAAGCAAAGGGTGAAGCAAGTAATAGGCTAGCGGCGCCAGCAACCGATAACACCGCCACGGTGGCGACGCCGGTTAATTCTCCCAGCATCATCCACAGCGTTCGTTTCACCCCAATGCTCATACCTAGCGAAAGGGACAGCGTCATGCACATCCCTGGCGTGATGGACGCTAGGCCAAAGGCGGGGATAAAGAGGGCCAGTAACTCAGGGTTGAGCATGGTGTTTAAAGAACGCGAACCAAATTGCTGAGTTGTTTGTTCTGCTTGGTGGCTTTGCGATAAATAAGAATGACGTGGCCCGTTGCTTGAACCAATTCAGCGCCGTGCTCGTTGCAAATGGATTGGGTCAGTACGGGTTTGTCGTCGCGATCGTCACAAATGAGTTTGATTTTGATTAATTCGTGGTCGTTTAAGGCGCGTTCGATTTCGTCATTGATCGTGTCTGTGATACCTTTGGCTGCCACAGTGATAATAGGATTCAGTTTGTGGCCAATGGTGCGCAGGGATTTCTTTTGATCTGTGCTCAGGGTCATGTCGTAAATAATCTCAGTTGTACGATAAAATCGCTATTTTACGCGATATCATCGTTAACACGTAGCGCTATCGGAGAATTTTTGTGAAGCGAAGCAAGAGCAGCGGCGCCTGGATGCGCGAGCACTTTGACGACCACTATGTAAAGTTGTCGCAAAAGTTGGGTTATCGCTCGCGCGCCAGTTTTAAGCTTCTCGAAGTGCAAGAAAAAGATCAGCTGATCAAGCCGGGTATGACGGTGATTGACCTCGGTGCGGCTCCCGGAGGGTGGACGCAGGTGGCCGTCGAGCTTGTTGGTGATCATGGCCGTGTGATTGCGTCAGATATTTTGCCGATGGATCCGGTTCCCGGGGTTGATTTTGTGCAGGGTGACTTCACCGAAGAAGCTGTATTGAATCAAATCCTCGATTTAATGGGTGGCGCGCAAGCAGACCTTGTAATTTCGGATATGGCCCCCAATATGAGTGGTATGGCCGACGTTGATCAGCCGCGAGCAATGTATTTGGTCGAGCTGGCGTTAGATTTAGCAAGAGAAACCCTGAAACCAGGCGGCGCGTTTGTTGCGAAAGTTTTTCAGGGAGAGGGCTTCGAAGAGTACATCAAAGACATGCGGCAAAGTTTCAATCGAGTGGTGACGCGCAAACCAAAGGCCTCGCGTCCACGTTCGAAAGAGGTTTATCAGGTTGGAACAGGCTTTAAGCGCTAATCTGGTATAGACTTACAGGAATATTTTTTAGTAACGGAAGTTGCAACGAACAGTGAGGGTAGTTGCTTGAACGATATGGTGAAGAACTTAGTATTGTGGTTAGTGATCGCTGCAGTATTGATGTCGGTGTTTCAAAACTTTAATGTCCAGCCCAACATGGAAACCCTGGACTATTCGAGGTTTGTACAAGAAGTTCAACAAGGCCAGGTGCGTAAGGTTACCATCGATGGCTTAGCTATTTACGGCGAGCGCTCCTCTGGTCAGCCGTTCAAAACGGTTCGTCCCAATGTCGTTGATACTGGTTTGATGGGTGATCTGCTCGACAATCGTGTGATTGTTGAAGGCCGCGAGCCTGAAAAGCAGAGTATCTGGACACAATTACTGATTGCTAGTTTCCCAATTTTGCTCTTCGTTGCCGTGTTCATGTTTTTTATGCGCCAGATGCAGGGCGGCGGCGGTGGCCGCGGCGGCCCAATGAGCTTTGGCAAGAGCAAGGCGCGCCTGTTGGGTGAAGACCAAATTAAAACCACCTTTGCCGACGTAGCGGGTGTGGACGAGGCGAAGGAAGACGTGCAAGAGCTCGTTGAGTTCCTTCGCGACCCAGGTAAATTTCAACGCTTGGGCGGTCGTATTCCCCGTGGTGTTTTGATGGTTGGTCAGCCGGGTACAGGTAAAACCTTGCTTGCCAAAGCCATCGCGGGTGAGGCTAAAGTCCCTTTCTTCTCTATTTCGGGCTCCGATTTTGTTGAGATGTTTGTCGGTGTCGGAGCGTCTCGCGTGCGCGATATGTTTGAACAAGCCAAAAAACAAGCGCCTTGCATTATCTTTATTGACGAGATCGATGCGGTAGGGCGTCACCGCGGTGCCGGCTTAGGTGGCGGGCACGATGAACGCGAACAGACGTTGAACCAATTGCTGGTGGAAATGGACGGCTTTGAAGGTAACGACGGTGTCATTGTTATCGCGGCTACCAACCGCCCTGACGTACTTGACCCAGCGCTTTTGCGCCCCGGTCGCTTTGACCGTCAAGTCGTGGTGGGTTTGCCTGATATTCGCGGTCGAGAACAGATTTTGAAGGTGCACATGCGCAAGGTGCCAGTGGCAGATGATGTCAATGCGGCGGTAATCGCGCGCGGTACCCCGGGTTTTTCTGGTGCGGATTTGGCCAACTTGGTCAATGAAGCCTCGCTATTCGCCGCGCGTGCCAACAAGCGTTTGGTGAGCATGGATATGTTCGAACTCGCTAAAGACAAAATCATGATGGGTGCTGAGCGCAAATCGATGGTGATGTCAGAGGCCGAAAAGCTGAACACGGCTTACCATGAAGCAGGCCACGCTATTGTCGGCCGTTTGGTGCCCGAGCACGATCCGGTCTATAAGGTCAGCATCATTCCCCGTGGTCGCGCCTTGGGTGTTACGATGTTTTTGCCAGAGGAAGACCGTTACAGCCTGAGTAAACGCCGTATTTTGAGCCAGATAAGCTCGCTGTTTGGTGGTCGGATCGCTGAAGAAATGACCCTTGGCGCTGAAGGTGTCACCACCGGTGCGTCAAACGACATTCAACGCGCCACCGAAATTGCCCGCAACATGGTGACCAAATGGGGCTTGTCAGAGAAACTTGGCCCGCTGATGTACGACGAAGGCAACGAAGAAGTCTTTTTGGGCAAGTCAGCCGCCGGTACAGCCAACCACGTATCAGGTAACACCCGCAATGAAATCGACGTAGAAGTTCGCCGTATCATTGATGAATGCTACCAGCGCGCCGCCACCATCCTCGAAGAAAACCGCGACAAGCTTGACCTGATGGCCGAAGCGTTGATGGCTTATGAGACGATTGATTCGGCTCAGATTGATGACATTATGGCAGGCAAAAAGCCACGCAAGCCATCCGGTTGGGATGATCACAATAAATCGGGTGGTCAAACCGCCGAAGCCAGCGAGGCCAAGGCTGATGACGCGGCGGCCAGTTCAAGTACAGTCGGTGGCCCCGCCAGCGAGCATTAAGCATGGCGGATCACAATAGCGCGCCCTTCACCTTGCAGTGCGGGGCACGGACCTTGGTCTTAGATAGACCGTTAATCATGGGCGTGTTAAATATCACGCCCGACTCATTTTCAGACGGTGGTAAATTGTTTGGTGCTCAGGGTGCCAAATTGGACGCGGTGTTGAGGGTTGCTGAGTCCATGATGTCTGACGGTGCTGTTATTCTCGATGTGGGGGGGGAGTCGACCCGCCCGGGTGCAAGCCCCGTTAGCGAGCAAGAAGAGTTAGACCGCGTTGTCCCAGTGGTGGAAGCACTTGTTTCTTCGCTGGGGGCCGTGATTTCTGTCGATACCTCCACGCCATCGGTAATGCGTGAGTCCGCGTTGAAAGGGGCGGGTCTCATTAATGATGTCCGCGGTTTGTCGCGAGACGGTGCTTTGCGAGCAGCCGCAGACACAGGGCTACCTATTTGCCTGATGCATATGCAGGGCACACCGCAGACCATGCAGGATAACCCGGATTATAACGGTGTCGTCGAGGATGTATTGGACTATCTTGATAGCCGCGTGGCGGCTTGCGAGTCGATGGGTATCGCCCGCGAACGATTGGTGATTGACCCAGGGTTTGGCTTTGGTAAAACCGTAGAACACAACCTACAGTTATTAGACCGTTTGTCGGACTTCGCGCGTTTGAAGCTACCCCTTTTAGTAGGGCTGTCTAGGAAATCACTGCTCGACAAAATTACCGGCCGCGCCGTCGATGAGCGATTGGCGGGGAGCATTACGCTCGCTGCCTTGGCGGCAGAGCGAGGAGCACATATAATTCGTGTTCACGATGTGCGAGAGACCAGCGATGCACTGGCCGTCGTTGATGCGCTACTCAGAATAAAACAACAAAGGATTGCATGATGTCACGTAAGTATTTTGGCACCGACGGTATTCGTGGCCGCGTTGGAAGTGGCCCGATCACACCAGAGTTTGTCATGAAACTCGGCTGGGCCGCGGGCAAGGTGTTTGCCAAACATGGAAGAAATAACATCATTATCGGCAAAGATACGCGTATCTCTGGCTACATGTTTGAATCGGCCCTCGAGGCGGGTATCGTGGCGGCGGGTGTCAATGTGACCATGATTGGGCCGATGCCGACGCCCGCGATAGCCTACCTAACACGCACGTTTAGAGCGGCCTGCGGTATTGTGATCAGTGCGTCACATAATCCCTATTATGATAATGGTATTAAATTTTTTGGTGGCGATGGGCAGAAGTTGTCCGACGACATCGAGTTAGACATTGAGCGCATGATCGACGAGCCGATGACCACGGTGGAGTCTGCGCACCTGGGTAAGGTCAAGCGTCTGAATGATGCGGCCGGTCGCTATATCGAGTTTTGTAAAAGTACTGTCAGCAGTGGCTTTAATCTCAATGGCCTGCGTATTGTGTTGGATTGTGCCCATGGTGCGACCTACCATGTGGCGCCCGCGGTCATGCGTGAATTAGGTGCGGAGGTGACCACCATTGGTGTTAACCCTGACGGCATCAATATCAACGAGCAGGTCGGGCAGACTTCACCACAGCAGCTGCAAGCCAAAGTATTGGAGTGCCGGGCTGACTTGGGTATTGCCTTCGACGGCGATGGCGACCGCGTTGCTTTTGTCGATGAATACGGCAAGCTGATGGATGGTGACGAGCTGCTCTACATTATCGCCCAACACCAATCGAAATCCACGCCCGTCAAAGGGGTGGTGGGCACCCTGATGAGCAATTTAGGATTAGAGCTAGCGCTGCGCGAGTTGGGCATTGATCTCGTACGCGCGCAGGTTGGCGATCGCTACGTTAATGAACAAATGAAGCAGCACGGTTATATGCTGGGTGGTGAGAGCTCAGGGCATATCATTTGCCACGATGTGATGACCACGGGTGATGGCATTGTTGCAGCGCTAAAAGTACTGCAGGCGCTTGTGTCGCATGGTAAACCTATCAGTGCATTGCGCGAAGGGATGACGAAGGCCCCGATGAAGATGATTAATGTGCAGATCAACAATCGTGTCGATTTGGATTCGCACGAAGCTGTGCAAAGCGCTATTCAGTCGATTACGGAGCGATTGAAGGGGCGAGGCCGTATTTTATTGCGCCCTTCTGGAACCGAGCCCGTGATCCGTGTCATGGTAGAAGCTGAAGATGCGGATGTGGTTGAAACGTCGGTGGTTGAGTTGGCTGATATTGTTAGACAAGCCGTGGCCTGATAACTATTCGAGATTGTAAGTTTTGCTCGACTTCTGTACTATTGCGCACCGCTAAGGAGTAGTCATGCGTCGTTCATTGGTTGTTGCCAATTGGAAAATGAATGGTAGTGAGACCAGTAACCAAGTGTTATTGGATGCCCTTCTTCCTCAAGTTGATGGGGTGAATTGTGATGTGGTGGTTTGTCCACCGTTCGCCTACCTGTCGCAAGTTGACGAACTCTTAGACAATAGCGACGTTGCACTTGGCGCACAAAATTGTGCGGTAGAAGTCAGCGGTGCTTTTACGGGCGAAGTGTCGGCGACGATGCTGCGCGATGTAGGCGCACAATACGTTATTGTCGGGCACTCGGAGCGACGTGCACTGTACGGCGAAAGTGACCAGTTGGTGGCGGCAAAGCTAGCGGCTGTGAAGGCGGAAAAGCTGACGCCCATTCTGTGTGTTGGCGAAAAGCTCGAAGAGCGAGAGGCGGGCCAAGTGTTTGACGTGATTGGTCGCCAATTGATGGCCGTGGTCACCATGTTTGGCGCGGAGGGTCTTGCCGATTCTGTGGTGGCCTATGAACCCGTTTGGGCAATTGGTACCGGACTGACCGCGTCACCGGAACAGGCTGAAGAGGTTCATGCCATGATTCGCGACTTTGTGAGTGTGAATTGTGGCGAAGGAATCGCTAGCCAGTTACAAATTTTGTACGGCGGCAGTGTAAACGCGAATAACGCCGAAGCGCTATTCGCTCAGGTTAATATAGATGGTGCCCTTGTTGGGGGCGCTTCACTTAAAGCAGACGACTTTGCAGCTATTTGCAAGTCAGTGAGATAGAGATGGAAACGTTAGTTATCGT
>JBEAQQ010000026.1:0-3931 GCA_041163785.1 Pseudomonadota bacterium | reverse complement strand
AAAAACCCTTGATGGAACGCTATATTCTCGACGAATTAAAAGCGCTTCGTGCAGAAGTGGCGGCCAACAAGGTGGAACTAAATGAAAAGATGGTCGACAGAGAACTACGCTCGGTTGACCGAGGTGTCGCTTATGCGACAGATACCATCAGTTATTTCTTCTATTTAATCGCCGGCGCCTCGTCGATCTTGGTGTTGGTGGGCTGGTCATCCCTGCGTGAAATTCGCGAGCGTGTGCACGCTCAGGCTGATGAAAAGATTTCAAGCTTGGTCAAGGTCTATGAAGAGCGCCTCAATGCTATTGAAAAGCAATTGACCGACGAAACTCGCAGTATTCAAGAAAACCGGGAAGAGATCGAGCGCACGCGCGAAATCCAGTCGCTGTGGATGCGTCAGGGACTCGAAAGCAACCCCAACAGTAAAATCGAGATCTACGATACTATTTTGAAACTGAGTCCGCGCAACTCAGACGCGCTGGCCTACAAAGCCGATGCCGCCTTAGAACTTGGTGAACCCCGCTGGGCAGCCAACCTTGCGCGCCAGGCGCTAAAAAGCGACCCAGACAACAGTTACGCCTACTTGCAGTTGGCTTGCGCCTATACCGCGCTGCACCAATATGAGGAGGCAATGAAGGCCCTGGAAATTGCTATCGAAAACAACGAGTCGATCAGGGACGACATTTTGAAGGAAGAGGCACTGATGGCGATGCACGACCACCCTCCCTTCCGCTACCTGATGAAAATGGACTAGATTCAACCCTCACTAGCGGCAGATATTGCACTCTGCTGCTTTCTTATTTGCGGCGTTGGCCGTAAAATTGCGCCTTTGATTAATTACCCCCTCTGGAGACATCCATGGCGCCAACCCCTTTTCTCAATGCCCCCCTTAAAGAGCTCCAATTCAACGATGAATTTGTTGGACGCCATATTGGTCCTAGCCAACGCGATGTAGAAACAATGTTGCACGCTATTGGTGCCCCTTCTATTCAAGCGCTTATTGAGAAAACGGTCCCCGCCTCTATCCTGCGAACCTCACCACTGGATCTCCCTGAGGCCGCCACCGAGCAGAACGCCCTGCAAGAAATTGCTCGCTATGCTTCGCGCAACCAAATTTGTAAAAGCTATATTGGCTTGGGGTATCACGACACCTATACCCCGAATGTCATTTTGCGCAATGTATTGGAAAACCCAGGTTGGTACACCGCTTACACGCCCTACCAACCTGAAATTGCCCAAGGCCGTTTAGAGGGTTTGATTACCTTCCAACAAATGATCACCGATCTGACCGGCATGGATCTCGCCAACGCATCGATGCTCGACGAAGCGACTGCAGCGGCAGAGGCAATGGCGATGTGCAAACGCCAAATGCGCAAGAACAAAAGCGAACGCTTCTTCGTGGATGAAGATACCCATCCACAGACCCTCGCTGTGATCAAAACACGTGCGGAACACTTCGGCTTTGAAGTCATCGTTGGCGGCCACGATGTGTTAGACGCGGGCGACTACTTCGGCGCCCTGCTGCAAAACCCCGGCACACGCGGCCAAGTTCGCGACCTGACGGCAGCTATTGACACCATCCACAGCCACGACGCGCTCGCCGTTGTCGCGGCTGATCTAATGAGTTTAGTCATGCTTAAATCGCCCGGCTCGATGGGTGCCGACGTCGTCATCGGCACCAACCAGCGCTTTGGCATCCCCATGGGCTTTGGTGGCCCCCACGCGGCCTTCTTTGCCTTCCGCGATGATTACAAACGTTCGGCTCCGGGACGTATTATTGGTGTGTCTCGCGACAGCCGCGGCAAGACAGCGCTGCGCATGGCGATGCAGACCCGCGAACAGCACATCCGCCGCGAAAAAGCCAACTCGAACATTTGTACGTCTCAAGTACTGCTCGCCGTGATGAGCGCATTTTATGCCGTATACCATGGCCCCAAAGGCTTGCAGCGTATCGCACACCGCATTCACCGCTTGACCTCAATATTAGCGGACGGTTTGCGTCGGGGTGGCCGCAAGCTGAGTTTCGATAGCTTTTTTGACACAGTGTGTATCGAGGTAGGCGCGGAGCAAGGCGATATCATGCAAGCTGCTCTGGCGGCGAACATCAATCTGCGCGCCCTAGGCGATAGCTCAATTACCATTAGTTTGAACGAAACCACCGAGCTGACAGACGTCTTAGAACTGTTGTGCTTATTTGGTTGCGACACCGACGGTCTCGATGCCGACAGTGGTGTATCTCTGCCCGATGACTTGTTGCGCAGCGACGAGGTTCTCACCCACCCCGTTTTCAATTCCTATCACTCAGAAACCGAAATGCTGCGCTATCTCAAGCGTCTGGAATCTCGTGACATCGCACTCAACCACTCGATGATCCCGCTGGGCTCTTGCACCATGAAATTGAACGCTACCGCCGAGATGATCCCCGTGACTTGGCCTGAGTTTGGCAAAATCCACCCGTTTGCCCCGATGACACAGGCTGAGGGTTATCGCCAAATGTTTGAAGAACTGCAAGCGTGGCTCGCGGAGTGCACGGGTTACGACCAGGTCAGCCTTCAGCCCAACGCGGGCTCACAGGGTGAATACGCCGGTCTTGTCGTGATTAAAAAATACCACGAGTCCCGCGGCGAAGGTCATCGCGACATTTGCTTGATCCCCTCATCCGCACACGGCACCAACCCCGCTTCTGCCAACATGGTGAGCATGAAAGTTGTGGTCGTGAATTGCGACAAACACGGTAATGTCGATGTCGACGACCTGCGCGCCAAAGCAGAGTTGCACAGTGACAATTTGGCCGCATTGATGGTGACCTACCCGTCGACGCACGGTGTCTTTGAATCTCGTATTACTGAAATTTGCGACATTATCCACCAGCATGGCGGCCAGGTGTATATCGATGGCGCCAATATGAACGCCCTTGTGGGTATTGCTGGCCCAGGCAAATTTGGTGGAGACGTCAGCCACTTAAACTTGCACAAAACCTTCTGCATTCCACACGGCGGCGGCGGCCCGGGCATGGGTCCCATCGGCGTGCGCGAGCACTTGGCTCCTTTCCTGGCCAGCCACCCACTGCAGGACGTCCCCAACACGCAACTGTCTAACGGCACTATTTCTGCCGCCCCTTGGGGCAGCGCATCGATTCTGCCTATCAGCTGGATGTACATTCGCATGATGGGCGCTACCGGGATGCGCCAAGCCAGTGAATATGCCATCTTAAATGCTAACTACATTGCCACCCGTTTGGCGCCCCACTACCCCATTCTTTACAAGGGTGAAAACGGCACGGTAGCCCACGAGTGCTTGCTTGACCTGCGCCCGCTCAAAGAGGCCAGTGGTGTCTCCGAGGAAGATATCGCCAAGCGATTGAATGACTTTGGCTATCACGCGCCGACCATGTCATTCCCTGTGGCAGGCACCTTGATGATCGAGCCCACCGAGAGTGAGTCGCTGGCGGAACTGGATCGTTTCTGCGATGCGATGATCACCATTCGAGAAGAGATCGCGAAGATTGAAAGCGGCGCTTGGCCGGCGGACAATAACCCGCTCTGCAACGCTCCGCACACCAGTGACGATATTATCGGTGAGTGGGATCGCCCCTACAGCCGCGAAACAGCCGCCTACCCTGCACCGTGGGTTTTCCAAGGCAAGGTGTGGCCGAGCGTCAATCGTATCGACAACGTCTTCGGCGACAGGAACTTGGTATGTTCTTGTCCGTCGATCGAAGATTATCGATAGGCGCCACAGCGTTGGGTACTCAGGTACTCAACGCCCTTACGCGAACGCGGTATCACCACCATGAGTGAAACACCTCGTTATTTGCCCACGCCCTCCGGTGACGCGCTAGCTTATCACTACAGCGCGGGCGCCGAGCCAACGGTTGTATTCTGCCATGGCTACGGATCGTCCATGCGCAGTGAAAAGGCGTTGGCCATGGAACAA
>JBEAQQ010000025.1:0-3082 GCA_041163785.1 Pseudomonadota bacterium | reverse complement strand
GGTGGTATTGCCTATAACCGCGAAGAATTTGTAGAGATTTGTACCCGCGGTCTCGACCTGTCGCCCACTAACGAACTATTGATCGACGAATCGTTGATCGGTTGGAAAGAGTTCGAAATGGAAGTGGTGCGCGATAAGAAAGACAACTGCATCATCGTGTGTTCGATCGAAAACTTTGACCCGATGGGTGTGCACACCGGTGACTCTATCACCGTAGCTCCCGCGCAAACCCTGACTGACAAAGAGTACCAAATACTGCGTAACGCGTCGCTGGCGGTACTGCGCGAAATCGGTGTGGAGACTGGGGGTTCGAACGTCCAGTTTGGTCAGTGCCCTAACACCGGCCGTCTGGTGGTGATTGAAATGAACCCGCGCGTAAGCCGTTCTTCGGCGTTGGCATCGAAGGCAACGGGCTTCCCCATTGCGAAAGTCGCGGCTAAGTTGGCGATTGGCTATACCCTCGATGAGCTGCAAAACGACATCACAGGCGGCGCAACCCCCGCCTCGTTTGAGCCGGCCATCGACTACGTGGTCACCAAGATTCCACGTTTCACCTTTGAGAAATTCGCTGCGGCAGATTCACGCCTCACCACTCAAATGAAGTCGGTGGGCGAGGTGATGGCGATCGGCCGTACCTTCCAGGAGTCGGTACAGAAAGCATTGCGGGGTCTCGAAGTGGGTAGAAATGGTTTTGACCCATTGTTAGACCTGAATGCCGAAGATGCCGAGGATGTCTTGATTGCTGAGCTAAAGACTCCCCGTGCCGACCGTATCTGGTACGTGGCGGATGCCTTCCGTATGGGTATGAGCGTCGATCAGGTCTTTGAATACACCAAAATCGACCGCTGGTTCTTGGTGCAAATCGAAGATATCGTCAAGAGCGAGCAAGCCATCGGTGGCCACTCGTTGCAACAAATTGAGCGCGATGTCCTGTTCCGATTGAAGCGCAAGGGTTTCTCTGATCAGCGTCTGGCGGATATCTTGGGTACCAGCCAAAATGAGGTGCGCGCACATCGTCAACACCTGGGTATTCGCCCTGTGTATAAACGCGTAGATACCTGTGCGGCTGAGTTTGCAACTAGCACGGCCTACATGTATTCAAGCTACGAGGAAGAGTGCGAGGCGCAACCTTCGCAGCGCGACAAAATTTTGGTGCTCGGTGGTGGCCCCAACCGTATTGGTCAAGGTATTGAGTTTGATTACTGCTGTGTGCACGCGGCGTTAGCTATGCGTGAAGATGGTTACGAGACCATTATGGTCAACTGTAACCCTGAAACAGTTTCTACCGATTACGACACGTCTGATCGTTTGTACTTTGAACCTGTCACACTGGAAGATGTGCTAGAAATCGTTGCCGTTGAAAAACCCAAGGGTGTCATCGTACAGTTCGGTGGACAGACGCCATTGAAGTTGGCGCGTGATTTAGAAAAAGCTGGTGTGCCTATTATCGGTACGACGCCCGATGCGATCGACCGCGCAGAAGACCGCGAGCGCTTCCAGAAAATGATTCAAAAATTGGGTCTTTTGCAGCCGCCCAATACCACCGTCCGCTCTATCGACGAAGCCGTTGCTGCCGCGGAAACCATTGGCTACCCATTGGTTGTGCGCCCCTCGTATGTATTGGGTGGTCGCGCGATGGAAATCGTCTACAACGAACGTGAGTTGCTGCGCTATATGAATACGGCGGTGTCGGTCTCTAACGATTCACCGGTGCTGCTCGACCGCTTCTTGAGCGCGGCCATTGAAGTCGATATTGACGCGGTGTCTGACGGCAAGGAAGTGGTTATTGGCGCGATCATGCAACACATTGAACAGTGCGGTGTTCACTCGGGTGACTCGGCGTGTTCGTTGCCGCCTTACAACTTGGCGAGCGATGTGCAGGACGCGATGCGCGATATGGTTAAGCGCATGGCGACTGAGCTCGGCGTTGTCGGCTTGATGAACGTACAGTTGGCCTATCAAGGCGGTGAAATTTACGTGATTGAAGTAAACCCACGCGCGTCACGGACAGTGCCTTTTGTTTCGAAGTGCATTGGTCAATCGTTGGCGAAAGTGGCAGCGCGTTGTCAGGCGGGCACATCACTGGCGGAGCAGGGCTTTACCAAAGAAATCGTGCCTCCGTATTACAGCGTGAAAGAAGCGATTTTCCCCTTCAATAAGTTCCCTGGTGTTGACCCGATTCTCGGCCCCGAGATGAAGTCGACCGGTGAGGTGATGGGCGTAGGTGACTCGTTCGCTGAAGCGTTTGCCAAGGCCAACAAAGGTTCGGGTGAAGTGGCGCCGAATACAGGAACCGCCTTCCTTTCGGTGCGCGATGCCGACAAAGAGGGCATCGTGTTGATCGCGCGTGAATTGCTTGGTCACGGGTACACACGCATCTTGGCTACTAGCGGTACCGCGAAGTGTTTGGCGGATGCCGGTGTGCCCGTTGAACAGATCAATAAGTTCCAAGAGGGTCGTCCACACATCATTGATGCCTTGAAAAACAATGAGATCGACCTTATTGTGAATACCACTGAGGGCACCAAGGCGATTGCAGATTCTGCGGCGATTCGTTCTACAGCCCAGCAACACAAGGTATTCTATACGACGACACTGGCAGCGGGTTTTGCTGTCTGTGAGGCGTTAAAATTTGGAGAAGAGCGCACAGTGCGCCGCCTACAAGATTTACATAAATTAGGAGCAGCCTAATGCCTATCCCGATGACTGTAGAGGGCGAACGCCTACTGCGCGAGGAACTCAATCGCCTTAAAACGGTTGATCGCCCGCGTATCATTACCGCGATTGCCGAGGCGCGTGAGCATGGCGACCTCAAAGAAAATGCTGAATATCACGCAGCCCGTGAGCAACAGGGTTTCTGCGAAGGTCGTATCCAAGAGATCGAAGGCAAGTTGTCTGACGCTCGCGTGATTGATGTCACTGCGTTGCCAGCAACGGGCAAAGTGATTTTTGGTGTCACTGTCACCTTGCTCAATCTCGATACTGACGAGAGTAAAACCTACAAAATCGTTGGTGACGACGAGGCGGACATCAAGCAGAACAAAATTTCAGTCAGTTCGCCAATCGCGCGCGCCTTAATCGG
>JBEAQQ010000024.1:0-3580 GCA_041163785.1 Pseudomonadota bacterium | reverse complement strand
CCCGCGCCAAGGCATTTGAAGAAGCCCATGATGACTACAGCAGTATTATGCTTAAAGCGCTGGCCGACCGTTTGGCAGAGGCTTTTGCAGAACACATGCACCTAAGGGTTAGAAAAGAGTTTTGGGGCTATGACGCCCATGAAAATTTGAGTAATGACGAGCTCATCAAAGAGCGTTACCGCGGTATACGCCCTGCACCGGGCTATCCTGCATGCCCGGACCACACGGAAAAAGCCACCCTCTTCTCCCTCTTGAGCGCTCAACAAAACACCGATGTTGCATTGACAAGTGCCTTTGCAATGACGCCGGCATCCAGTGTCAGTGGTTGGTACTTCTCGCACCCCGAGGCGCGCTACTTTGCCACGGGCAAGATCGCCAAAGATCAGGTAGCGAGCCTTGCTGCGCGCAAAGGAATGACGCTCGGTGAGATGGAACGCTGGCTAAGCCCCGTGTTAAACTACGACCCAACAGTCTAAACGTACATTTTATTTTGGAGCCACCTATGACTGACCAACAATCTGAGCAGCAGGACAAGAAGAGTCCCGGCCTTGGTTCGATTGTGTTTGCTGTGCTCGCTAGTGCATTTGGCGTTAACAGTTCAAAAAACAGAGAAAAAGACTTTAATGCCAAATCGGCGACGCCGTTCATTGTCGCTGGCATTATTTTCACTATTGTTTTTATGGCTAGCGTCTATGGCGTTGTGCAGTTGGTACTGCCCGAATAATCTTTCAGGCAAAAAAAACGGGCTCAGTTAAAGAGCCCGTTTTTTTTAATTCTCTTTGTGTTGCTTAGGTTGGCATTCCACTCAACCAAAAAACAACTACACTTACGACCAAGGCAATAATAGCTGTGGCGGCAATAGCGTCTGCAGCGCCGTCGTTGTATTTGTTGTCAGACATGATAACTCCAATACAAAAGTGATGTTTCCGCTTAGCGCGGCCCAATAAACGCGCAGATTATACAGTGTTCAGCTAAAAGTTGAAGAGTCACGGTCGGGTAAATTTAACGGCGTAAAAATGACCTTCGAGAGAGTCGTATTTCACTGTCGCGGGTTCCCGATCTCTGCTATAACGTCAATATGGATGCTAGCCTTACTACTTCATTTTTTCTTATCTTCAGTGGCGCGGCTGTTTTAGCCACGTTTGCATTGTATACGCGACAACCCTTGCTCATTGCCTACATTGCCCTGGGGGCACTTGTGGGGCCCTATGGGATGGCGTATATCAACGACCTGAGCTTACTGTCTGACATCTCGCACATAGGTATCATCTTTCTCTTATTCTTGCTTGGTCTCGACATGCAGCCTCAGGCGCTAGTCGCCATGTTACGCAAAGCGACTACTGTCGCCATCTTTAGCTCACTGTCGTTTGCATTCATCGGTTTTGCCATTACAAGAAGCTTTGGTTTTACGGATACGGAGGCTTGGATTGTCGGTCTTGCCATGATGTTTAGCTCCACCATCATCGGCATCAAATTATTACCTACGACGGTGTTACACCATAAACACACCGGCGAGCTCATGATCGGTCTACTGCTGCTTCAGGACGTCATAGCTATTTTTGTACTGCTGTTTTTATTTAGCGGCAGCTCAGGCGAATTCGATTTGCCTGGCCTAGGACTGACCCTGCTCGCGTTGCCACTGATTATTCTGATTGCCTTTGGCTTTGTGAGATACGTACTGCTGCCCTTGTTACTTAAGTTCGACCGCTTTCACGAATACATTTTCCTAATCGCTATCGGATGGTGTCTTGGGGTCGCTGAAGCCGCCCATGCAGCGGGTCTATCAGCAGAAATTGGTGCATTTATCGCGGGCATTAGTTTGGCGAGCAGCCCCATTTCTCAATACATCGCCATTAGCCTCAAGCCCTTGCGCGACTTCTTTTTGATCTTATTCTTCTTTTCCCTGGGGGCGCGCTTCGACCTAACCGTGCTGGGCAGCATCATCGTTCCCGCCATCGTCTTGTCCTTGACTATACTCGCTGCCAAGCCGGTGATCTTTCGGTACTTGCTGCGTAAACTAAGCGAGAACAACCGCCTTGCATGGGATGTAGGCTTTCGCCTGGGACAAATTAGCGAATTTTCATTGCTCATTGCCTATGTGGCTTTTGCCAATGCACTGATAGGCAAAGAGGCCTCTCACTTGATTCAGGCGACCGCTATTATCACTTTCTTGGTATCGTCCTATATCGTTGTCTTCAATTACCCAAACCCGATTGCGGTCAACGATCGATTAAGACGCGATTAAGCCTACTAGGGACTAGGAAGGTAAAATGACTGGCCATCACTAAACAAATAGGCCTGCTCGTCCTCATCGATGTCAGCCAGCGCGACCAGTTGATAGAACACATTGCGATGAATAAGGGCGTCTAGATCATTCCTCACCGGCAAGCATGGTAGCGACTGCCCACCACACTCAATCGTGCGAAAAGCGATACCCTCCGCCAAATGGATGTGTTCATCGGTGTTGGTGGTGAAGTAAATCTGAGCCTCGTCACCCTCGCCCACCTTGACGACACTGACAATCACCAGTGGGGCACACTCTACATTGATAGCCAGTTTCTCTGCGGGGGTTACTAAAAAATATTGATCGCCTTCTTTTCTAAGCAACTTAGCAAAAAGCTGAACCAGTGTATCCCGCTCAAACTTTGTGCCCTCGTGGTACCAATAGCCATCGCGATCAATGCGAATATCGATGTCACCACACAACTCAGGATTCCAATCCATCACAGGGGGATAATCAGCGTATTGGTCGTCAAGTTTTTGTAGGTATTCAGACAGTTCGGAGAGAGCCATGTTCATTCCACACGTTGTAACAAAAACCGTATTGTATAGCATTTAAACAATTGTTTGGCAGACACAATTAGTTGTAACAAAAAGGGTAATTCAGCGTTGACGAAGCCAATCTTGGACGGTATGATGCGCGCACTTTCTCGTTGAGGAAGCACCAAAACTGCATTTGGTAGTAATCGGGGTATAGCGCAGCCTGGTAGCGCGCCTGCTTTGGGAGCAGGATGTCGGGAGTTCGAATCTCTCTACCCCGACCACTCTCTTCACCACCAGCACGAACCGAGCGCCCATAGCTCAGCTGGATAGAGCAACGGCCTTCTAAGCCGTCGGTCACAGGTTCGAATCCTGTTGGGCGTGCCAACTTTGCAGAATCAATGGTGGGCGTAGCTCAGTTGGTAGAGCCCCGGATTGTGATTCCGGTCGTCGTGGGTTCGAATCCCATCGTCCACCCCATTTCTTCTCAGAATTTAAACTCTCAGTACATAGTCATTACATCCGGACTTTTTATACCCCCGGATTGACTCGTCACATCCTGTGACTCGCCCTACGGGTAGCTGCGCTATCCAAATTTGCTCCAGGCAAATTTGTGTGATTCCAGCTGCACTACAGCGAAGCCCGTGAGTGCACAGTTGCGCATTACGCAACTGGGTTAAATCCCATCGTCCACCCCATTTCTTCTCAGAATTTAAACTCTCAGTACATAAGTCATCACATCCGGACTTTTTATAACCCCGGATTGACTCGTCACTTCCTGTGACTCGCCCTACGGGTAGCTGCGCTATCGAATTTTGAT
>JBEAQQ010000023.1:0-3049 GCA_041163785.1 Pseudomonadota bacterium | reverse complement strand
GGGCTGGTGATATCACTCACATCGAACAGTGACAGTTTGATTTTTCTTTCAGCGCTTTGTCCTAGGCCCAGCAATACATTGTCAGTAATTGGGTGAAGAAAGTTCGATACGCCCGGTATATCTAGGCTACCTGCAATGAAGGGGTCGCGCGGATTACTCATGTCGATGACATAGAGAGGATCGATTCGCTCAAAGCTGACGAGGTAGGCGCGATCTGCGACGAATCTTACTCCGTAAAGATCTTCGTTGGGCTTGCCGATTTCAGTCGTTCGCTGGCTGTTGGGAAGTGTGCCGAGGATAGTTAGCTCCTTGTTGGCGGCATTGCTGTCAAGAAGGTACAGTTGGTGGTCGATGTTATCTGCAGTGTCATCTGTCCAGTGGCTGGTAATCAGTCGCAGTGTGTCGCCATAGCGACTAATACGAAAGTCACTGTTGCCGTAAAGATACAAGCGACCCTCCAGTTTTGCGGAGCCTTCGTAGTGGCTGTTCCCTGTCAGTGAAAATTGATGAATATACACCCCGCTGTCATTGCCGCTTCCCCAGTAGTTTTGAGTAACCACCAAATCGCCTTCGTTGATGTAAATACCGTCGCTGTAGCCCACAAAGCAAAAACTATTACTGATTTGTCCGGCTATTGGATCAATGGTGGTCACCATGGTGATGGTGGGGAAATTTTCAAATGGCCTAAAGTTCTTGCTATCGGGGTTGTTGAAATAACATTGATCTAGGCTGGGTCCTGTTTGTGTCACGCCATTGAGTTTGATCTGGGGCAGAATATCGCTACTGTTTAATGCACTGATCAAGTTGTCATTGTTGGCTTTTTCAGCGTCGGTAGAGGGGTAGTAAAGGTAACCATCGATGACCGGAGAATGCCGTGTAATTAAGTGGATGCCCTGCTCGGTGCGCCGGGTATTAACAAGGCTGCCTTCTACGCCGACGCTCGCCACCAAGGTGGGCTGGGTGATGTCGTTGGTATCGTAAACGTCTACCTGCGTATATTGGTTTGCCCATGGCTCGGGGCGAGCAAAGGCGTCGCCGTAAGTACCCCACCAAGCCGAGCTGCCAATCGTGCTGAGGCGCTGGTCGTGGTGGTAAAGCCCCTCGATAAAAATCCCCTCTGGGATGGGGAGGGAGGCGACCTCAAAAGCGCTGGCGTCTTGTTGAGAAGTTTGCAAAATGCGCACGTTTTGGCTGTCGTTGGCGGGAGGTAGTGGTGCGATATCCATGGCGACATCGGGCAATGCGTCTGTAGCGATAAAGCAGCAACCGCCATTGCCGGCAGGTGCGATAAATAAATACTGACCGTCGTACTTCACCACATCGTGTTCATCGACGTTGGCCTCCTGTGTGTAGGTGGTGGTATAGCTTGAGCTTGAGGAGGGCGTGGAGGCGTCAGTGGCCATTTCTGCATCGGCGCGCACAGCGGTGACCTGTGCGGCGTTGTTCATGGCGTCGCGATAAGCTTGCACAAAGCGGCTGTTGTTCGATGTGCTGGTGAGCATGGCGCGGTCAACGGGTGGCGGTGGATCGACTATCGGATCGGGGGTGTTCGTCGCGCTGCCACCACAAGCACTGAGCAAAAGGCATAGAGTGATAAGGACAGGCTGGTAACGCATAATGAAATTCCTGTGGCTACTCGATGAGCATGGGGTGAAATGACGCTTTTTTGCATCGGTCAATAGGCTTACAATAGCCCAAACGGAGAAACTTATGAAGCCTTGGAGCCCCAGTAGCTGGCGCGAAATGCCCGCAGCGCAGCAGCCCCTTTATCCCGATGCGGTCGCCCTTAGAAAGGTTGAATCGCAGTTGGATGGTATGCCGCCCCTTGTCTCTATTGGAGAGATTGATGCGCTGCGCCGTCAGTTGGCGCAGGCCAGCCGCGGGGAGGCATTTTTGTTGCAGGGTGGCGATTGTGCGGAATCCTTCAGCCAGTTCAGCGCAGAGGGCATTCGAGACTTGTTCAAGGTGTTAATGCAAATGGCAGTCGTGCTAGCGTATGCCGGTGCTGTGCCTGTCGTTAAGGTGGGCCGCTTGGCCGGACAATTTGCCAAGCCGCGCTCCGCCGATTTCGAAGAGAAGCAAGGGCAGCGTTTGCCTTCTTACCGCGGCGACATTATCAACGATATTGCCTTTAATCCGGAGTCGCGCCGACCAGATCCAGTGCGTATGTTGCAGGCGTACCATCAATCGACGGCGACCATGAATTTAGTGCGGGCCTACTCGCAGGGCGGCTTGGCTGACTTGCAGAAAGTCAGTGAATGGAATTTAGATTTCGTCTCGGACAGTGCGGTCAATGCGCGCTACCAGAGTATGGCGCAGGAGATTTTAAAGGCGCTGCGTTTCATGCGTGTGTGTGGTGTGAATAGCGATAACACGCCTTCACTTCACGAAACCCATCTCTATACCTCACACGAGGCGTTGCTGCTCAATTACGAGCAATCGTTGTTGCAATGTGCGGAGGATGGACGCTATTACTGTGGGTCAGCGCACATGCTTTGGATTGGTGAGCGCACGCGGCAACTCGACGGTGCGCACGTTGAGTTTTTACGTGGCGTGGCGAATCCTATCGGAGTGAAAATCAGCGATAAGATTCTGCCCGACGAATTGCTCGCCTTGGTCAGGGCGCTAAATCCTGACAACGAAGCGGGGCGTTTGACGCTGATTAGTCGCATGGGAGCAGATCGTGTTGAAGTCGGCTTGCCAGCATTAGTAGAGGCGGTTTCACGAGAGGGTTTGAATGTCGTGTGGTCGTGCGATCCCATGCATGGCAATACCAAATCGGCAAGCAATGGCATGAAGACCCGCTCGTTCGATGCGGTGTGCGCTGAGGTGTTGTCGTTCTTTAAGATATTGCGTAACGCTGGCGCTCACGCCGGGGGCGTGCATCTTGAGATGACCGGGGCCCATGTCACAGAGTGTGTCGGCGGGGCCTACCATGTTAGCGAAGATGATTTGGCGCTGTGTTATACCACCCAGTGTGACCCACGCCTGAATGCTCAGCAGGTGCTTGAGCTGGCCTTTGCCCTCGCGGCTGAAATTCAGCGCTAAG
>JBEAQQ010000022.1:0-4808 GCA_041163785.1 Pseudomonadota bacterium | reverse complement strand
TTGTGAGTTGTCCATGTATACCTTGTTAAGACGCCTACTTTTTACCTTGCCCACTGAAGTCTCGCACGATTTATCGTTATCTTCGCTTGATGCTTTGGAACGCATGGGCCTTATTGGCCTGGTCGGTCACGATGTCAGCAGTGATCCCCGTCAGGTGATGGGGATTACATTCCCCAACCCTGTTGGTTTGGCGGCGGGTCTGGATAAAAACGGCGATCATATCGATGCGCTCGCAGCACTGGGTTTTGGTTTTTTAGAGATAGGTACTGTGACGCCTCGGCCTCAGCCTGGTAACCCACAGCCGCGCTTGTTTCGCCTCCCCAAAGCTGAAGCGATTATTAATCGCATGGGCTTCAATAACAAAGGTATCGACTATCTCGTTGAGCGCGTAAAAGAAGCTAAGTATCGCGGCATTTTGGGTATCAATATTGGTAAGAATTTTGACACTCCGGTAGAGCGAGCGGTAGATGACTACCTTATCTGCATGCGCAAGGCTTACCCCCATGCCAGCTACATAACCGTTAATCTGTCCTCCCCAAACACACCTGGCCTGCGCGACTTGCAATTTGGCGAGCCGCTCAACCAGTTATTGGCGGCGTTAAAAGCAGAGCAAAGTGTGTTGGCCGAATTGCATTCGGTGTATGTCCCACTCGCCGTTAAAATTGCACCAGATATGATTGAAGAGGATGTCGATATGGTGGCTAAGGCGCTGCTTGAAAACGGCATCGATGGTGTGATTGCTACAAATACAACCATTGATAAGCGCGCTGTCAGCCATTTGCCCCATGGTGATGAGACTGGCGGCTTGAGTGGTGCGCCTGTCAGGGATAAGTCGACCAAGGTCATTGCCCGCTTGGCGAAGGCCTTGGAGGGGCGCATGCCGATCATCGGGGTAGGTGGTATCGATAGTGGTGAAGCGGCATTAGAAAAACAGCGTGCCGGCGCGTCTTTGGTACAGGTCTATACGGGTTTTATTTATCGTGGCCCAGTGTTAGTGCCAGAATGTGCGAATGCATTGAAAAAGTGAATGACCTAGGCGTTGTTGCGCTAGGTCGATTGCCCGATTTTGGCGGGGCTTGTAAGTCTTGCCTAGTGGTTGATTAAGCCGGAGACACCGACGCCGTCCCAGTGGTCGCTGCGTCCTTCTCGCCAACCACTGATCCATTGGTTTCTGGCTTCGCCGCCAGTGTGTGGACAATTGGTCTTTGATTTGCCGGTGATGCCGGCGCGGTAGCCGCGGTTAAAGCTGCGAACACTGATGTCTCTTTTTTGTTTTTTCATAGACTTACCTCTAGCTTAAATGATGTCGGGGGGCGTTTGCTACCCACCGAACCCCAGCCGGGGTAAGATCTAGTTCACCAAGTGTTGGTTAAAAAGTGAACTATAAATGTGATCTAAACGGGGGTTTTGTAATACCCTGTGGTTATTAAAAATTGTAAATTGTTAAAAATCTTAGGCTTATCGCGCAGCCTTTTGACTTTTTAATCTTAGAAACGAATATTAAATTAAACTTTAGATCAAAATTGATCTAAAAAACGGAGAGAGCATGCCGCAACAGTTTTTTGCCATTTGCCCAAAGGGCTTTGAAGAACTCATCATCGATGAGTTGTCCACCTTTGGCGCCGATACCTGTAAGGCGACTGTCGGTGGTGTGTATTTCTCGGGTGGTATGGAGGTCGCTTATCGAGCATGCCTTTGGAGCCGCTTAGCGAACAAAATTTTGCTGCCATTAGCCTCCGAGCCGGTGCGTAATGTCGATGAGCTTTACCGGGTTTGTCGCTGTATTGCGTGGGATGAACATTTGGATGCCTCGCTCACCCTGGCGGTTGATTTTACTGGTCAGGCGCCCTTTGTGCGCAATACTCATTTTGGTGCATTGAAGGTCAAGGATGCCGTGGTCGATCACTTCGTTGACCGCGGAGGTGCAAGACCTTCTGTGGCCAAACAGCGCCCCGATGTTCAGCTAAATGCCCACCTCAACAAGGGGCAATTTACCCTGTATCTCGATTTGTCTGGTGAAAGCTTACACCGTCGCGGCTATCGCCTGGATGGCGGTTTAGCCCCTCTAAAAGAAAACCTGGCTGCGGCTATATTGATTCGCGCGGGTTGGCCCGCCATTGCGGCACAAGGTGGTGCCTTGCTCGATCCCATGTGCGGTTCCGCCACGCTGTTGATTGAAGGTGCCATGATGGCCGCCGATATTGCGCCGGGGCTCGAGCGCGATTACTTCGGCTTTGACGGTTGGTTGGGGCACGTGCCATCCTTGTGGCGTCGTTTGGTAGAAGAGGCTGAGGCGCGTCGAGATGCAGGCCTCGAGAGAGGCCTTCCCGAGATTCGTGGTTATGATGCTAGCGTCAAGGCCCTTAATGCCGCGGATGAGAATATCGCCCGTGCTGGCTTGGCGCGGTTCGTACGTGTGTCGCGTAAAGAACTGCAGCACTTTGCGGTGCCGACCCATACTGAGGTGGTGCCAGGCCTGGTAGTGACGAATCCTCCCTACGGCGAACGCTTGGGTGATGAAGCAGCACTGGTACACTTGTATCAGTATTTGGGCGAGCGTATGCGACGAGGTTTTGTCGGCTGGCAATTGGCGATGATTACCGGCAATCCCGACTTGGGCAAGCGTATGGGCTTGCGCAGCCACAAGCAATATCAATTCCGCAACGGTAACATTCCTTCAAAGTTGTTGTTGTTTAAAGTGGAGCCTGAAGCGTTTGTTGTCGATGCAGCTAACCGCCCCGGCGCACAGCAAGAAAATGCATCGAGTGCTCCTGTCGAGTTGAGTGATGGGGCCCAAATGTTTGCCAATCGACTTCGTAAAAATCTGCGCACCACAGGTAAGTGGGCCAAACAGCAGGGCATCCAGTGTTATCGCTTATACGATGCGGACTTGCCCGAATACGCTGTTGCCGTTGATGTGTATGGTGATCGCGTGCATGTCAGTGAGTATGCTGCGCCCAAGTCGATAGATCCGACGGTGGCGCAACAGCGTGTTGAAGAGGTGATGGCCGTTGTGCCCGAAGTGTTAAGTGTGCGGAGCGACTGGGTCTATTTGAAGCAGCGGCAGCGCCAGAAGGGCGCCGATCAGTACAACAAGTTCGATTCGCAGCAACAATATTTCGAAGTGCAGGAAGGTGCAGTGAAATTGCTGGTGAATTTGAGCGATTATCTCGATACCGGGTTATTCCTTGATCATCGGCCCGTGCGGCTGGATATTGCGAAGCGAGCAAAGGGGAAGCGCTTTCTGAATTTATTCTGTTATACCGGCACAGCAACGATTCATGCGGCCGCCGCTGGTGCGTGGTATTCGCTAAGTATCGATATGTCAAACACCTACCTACGCTGGCTGTCTAAAAACCTTGCTATCAATGGTCTCAGCGAAGCTAAACACCGCACGGAGCGGGCTAACGTATTGGAGTGGTTGGCGGGCGAAGTTGACCAAGAATTTGACCTTATTTTGTTGGACCCACCCACCTTTTCCAATTCTAAACGCATGGAAGATGTCTTCGATGTGCAGCGAGATCACGTGATGTTAGTGGAGAGGTGCATGGCGAGATTGGCACCTGGCGGTGTGTTGATCTTTTCTAACAACTATCGCCGTTTTCAGTTAGATGAAGGCCTGCAAGCAAAATTCCTGGTTGAGGATGTCACCACCCAGACCATAGATAAAGACTTTGCTAGACATGCCAACATTCACAAGTGTTGGCATATCCAGCATAGGCCGGCTTAGCGTCCGCGAATTTTGGGTTTTCCGCCGCGCTTTTTGGGCATATGGCGCGGTGTCTTTGGTAAGCCATTGTGCTGCGTGGCGAAAGGTGTCCCACTCGTCTTTGCAAACGCCCCGCGCGGTTGTTCACGCGGTATGAGGTGTTTCTTGCCGTTGCCAATAAGGTCGGCGCGCCCCAGGCGTTTTAACGCCTCGCGCAATAGCGGCCAGTTGTCAGGATCGTGGTATCTCAAAAAGGCTTTATGCAAACGGCGGGCTTTAAGCCCTTTGGCGGTATGCACATTTTCACTGGAGCGACTTACTCGGCTCAATGGATTCTTTTCTGTGTAGTACATCGCCGTGGCGTTAGCCATGGGAGATGGGTAGAAGGTTTGCACCTGGTCAGCACGGAAGCCATTACGTTTCAACCACAATGCTAAGTTCATCATATCTTCGTCGCTGGTGCCCGGGTGGGCGGCGATAAAGTAGGGGATCAGGTACTGTTCCTTGCCCGCTTCTTTGGAATACTTGTCGAACATTGCTTTAAAACGGTCGTAGGTACCCATGCCAGGCTTCATCATCTTGCTAAGCGGCCCGTCTTCGGTATGCTCTGGGGCGATTTTGAGATAGCCGCCCACGTGGTGTTTGACAAGTTCCTCAACGTATTCGGGGGTTTCGACGGCTAAGTCGTAACGCAAACCAGAGGCAATCAATATGCGCTTAACGCCTCTAATATCGCGTGCTTTGCGATATAGATTAACCAGAGGCGTTTGGTCTGTGTTGAGATTCTTGCAAATGGTCGGGTAGATACAGGCTGGGCGCCGGCAACTCGCCTCGATCTCTTTGCTTTTACACGCTAGACGCCACATGTTGGCCGTCGGGCCGCCAAGGTCAGAAATAGTACCTGTGAATCCTGGGGTCTTGTCACGAATATTTTCTATCTCACGCAGGATAGAGTCCTCTGAGCGACTTTGGATGATACGCCCCTCGTGTTCGGTGATCGAGCAGAAGGAGCAGCCCCCAAAGCAACCGCGCATAATATTCACTGAAGAGCGAATCATCTCGTAGGCAGGAATCTTTGCGTCACCGTATTTGGGGTGAG
>JBEAQQ010000021.1:0-26942 GCA_041163785.1 Pseudomonadota bacterium | reverse complement strand
AGAAAAAGCCATTGGCCGATACATCGTCTGGCCGGGTCAGGCAACGGCTTATAAAATCGGCATGTTAAAAATCGTTGAACTGCGCGAAAAAGCGCGTAGCGCACTGGGCGACAAGTTTGATCTGCGCGGCTACCACGACGTCATTCTTCGCAACGGACCACTGCCGTTGAATATGCTGGAAGAAGAAGTCGACAAATGGATTGCTGCACAGTCTAAGTAATCGCGCTTTATATCTGCCTGTGGGGCAGAGTCACGAGCGCTTCGCGTTCGCGACCCACAGGCATTACGCCTATTGCATACACTTGTGGGTGACATGGCGTAGCCATCGTCACTACAAACTTTATTCAGATTCAATTAAGCTTTCTTTGTTATCATGCCGTTAACATTTTCAAACTAGGATCCTAATATGACCAGCGCTCAAACCAGCCGCAAATTTCGTACGTTTCACCGCTACTTAGGTTTTTTCTTAGCCGGCATCATGGTGGTCTATGCCCTCAGCGGCACAGTGTTGATTTTCCGCAAAACCGACGTTTTAAAATTTGATCAACTCATCGAGCGAAGCCTTCCTGCAGCGCTCACTGCCGAGCAGCTTAGCGGTGAGCTAAAAATGAAGGGCTTGGACGGCTTAAACGAAACAGCGACGCGTATTGAGTTTACGGGCGGCAGTTACGATCGCACCACGGGCGAAACCAGCTACACCGTCAAAGACTATCCAGCGCCCATCGCCAAGTTGATCAAACTTCATAAAGCGACAGACAAGAGCCCGCTGTTCTTTTTGAACATTTTCTTCGGTAGCTCGCTATTGTTCTTCGCCGTATCGTCGCTGTTTATGTTTCTACCCACGACGGCACAGTTCAAAAGCGGTATGAAAGTGGCGGGGCTCGGGGTGATATTTGCCCTCGTCATTATTATGTTTGGCGGTTACTAACCACCTCATCACCTATGTCTTATTGCGCGGCCTTGGCCGCGTTTTTTTGATATCCTTTTAAAACTTAAGCTATCTCAAGGTCCTCGCCACAGCATTTAGTACAATGAGGTTTAGACTTGTATTTCAGTTTTTTCTAAATTAGAATTTACTAAATTTAAAAAGAGGCCAGTCATGAACGACGAACTCATTGACCACAGCGAAGAAGCCAGCGAATTCCTTAAAAGCATGGGGAATCCACAGCGCTTAAAGATTCTTTGCTTACTGAACAAATCACCGCGCTCGCTTGCCGTACACGAACTCAATGATTCGTTGCAGCTCGGCCAGTCTGCGCTATCGCAACATCTTGCCGTTTTACGCCAAGCAGGCCTAGTTGACACAAGGCGCAAAGCACAGACTATTTTCTACTCTGTTGCTCAAGGGCCAACAACCAGTATTATCAATATCTTACAGAACAGCTTTTGCCATAAGGATAACCAGCATGCGTAACCTCACAAGACTGACAGCTGCCCTGACACTTAGCATTATCGCCATAACACCTCTCCGCGCTGAAACGCTGGCGACCTATGAGGTAATGGCCACCACCGTCAAACAGCGACTGCCGCTCGAAGGCGTTGTCGAGGCGACGAATCGCGCCGTAGTATCCGCGCAAACCGCTGGCCGCATCCTTGAGATGCCATACGAAATTGGCGACGAAGTAGTGGCCGGCAGCATGATTGTCAGCATCACCAACACCGAGCAACGCGCTGGTTACGACGCCGCTTTGGCCCAGCTGGCCGCCGCCAAAGCACAAGCCGCCGAGGTTGCCACACAATACCAACGCATCGCCGAACTGTTCGATAAAAAGATGGTCTCAAAAACAGATTTTGACCGCAGCAAAGCCGCCCGTGACAGCAGTGATGCCGCCGTCAAAGCCGCGGAAGCGGGCCTACGCCGCGCCAAGCAAACCCTGGCCTACACCGAGGTGTATGCCCCTTACAGCGGCATCGTTGTCAACCGTTTGGTCGAAATCGGCGAGTCTGTTGCTCCCGGCACACCACTATTGGAGGGGCTCGCGCTTGATGCGATGCGCGTTCGTGTTGACCTTCCACAATCTGCCGCTAACGCCTTGTCCGCCAACAACGACGCCGCCATAGAACTCGACAACGGCAGCGTCTTAACCCCCACCAAAATTCGTCTTTCACCCAAGGCTAATCCGATCAGCCACACCTTTAGTAGCTTGATGGATCTACCCTATGGTGAGCGCCTGCTTCCAGGAAGCTTGGTAAAAGTATTGATCACAGTGGATGAACGCGACACCCTACAAATCCCCAATAGCGCTATCGTTGAGCGCGGCGACATTGAAGCCACTTACGTGGTCAACGATAGCGGTATTGAAATGCGCTATGTACGACTGGGTCGCCAATTGGGTGATTTCACTGAAGTATTAGCCGGTCTCGTCGCAGGTGAACATGTCGCCATAGATACGCTGGCTGCAACACGCGCTATGCGCGATGAGCACTAGGAGCTGCCATGAATATCAATAATCTTGGTATCTCGGGCCGCTCGGCACTGTCGTTTTTAAAAAGCGAGATTACTCCCCTGCTTGCCTTAGTAGGCTTGCTTCTGGGTGTGTTTGCAGTATTGGTCACCCCCCGTGAAGAAGAACCGCAAATCAACGTCACCTTTGCCAATGTGTTCATTCCCTTCCCGGGTGCTACGGCGCGCGAAGTTGAAGCTGCGGTTACCACCCCCGCCGAACACATCGTCTCGGAAATCACCGGCATAAAGCACGTCTATTCGACCAGCCAACCCGGCATGGCCGCGTTGACCGTGCAATTTGAGGTGGGCGAACCGCGTACAGATGCCATCGTGCGTTTATACAATGCCTTTTACGCCAATCCTGAACCCTTTGCACCCAACCTCGGCATTGGCCAGCCCATCATTAAACCCAAGGGCATCGATGACGTCCCCATCGTCAGCTTGACGCTGTGGAGCCATGATGAAGCCATGCATGGGCAAGCCCTACGCCAACTCGCGGTCGGCCTCAAGAACGAACTACAACGCGTGCCCGGCACGCGTGAAATTCGTATTATTGGCGGTAGCGATGAGCGTGTAAAAGTCACGCTAGACCCCGCGCGCCTAGCGGGTTATCAATTATCTCTCGACGACTTGCGCCGCAGCCTTAGCAGCGCCAACGCCAGCACCGATGCTGGCCGCTTGGTGAATAGCAACAATGAGATTCTGGTTCAAGCCGGCACCTTTTTGACCGACCCCGATGCGATCGGAGATTTGGTGATTGGCCTAAGCAACGGTGCGCCTATTTACCTGCGCGATGTGGCCACGGTAGAACTTAGTGCGCAAATGCATCGCCAGTACGTTACCCATCGCGCCGCCAATGGCGACTTCACCCCCGCGGTGACCATCGCTATTGGCAAGAAGCCTGGTGAAAATGCCGTCGATGTGGCCGATGGCCTTATTGCACGACTCGACGATATGCGCGGCATCTACCTCCCGGACAACGTCAATGTCGAGGTCACTCGCAACTACGGCGCCAGCGCAGCAGACAAGGCTAAAACCCTGATCAAGAAACTGATTTTTGCCACGCTATCGGTCATCTTGTTAGTTCTGTGGGCACTCGGTAAGCGTGAGGCCATTGTGGTAGGTGCGGCTGTGGTGGTCACCCTGGCTATTACACTGTTTGCCTCGTGGGCCTGGGGATTCACCCTGAACCGCGTGTCGCTATTTGCGCTCATCTTTTCGATAGGCATCCTGGTCGACGATGCCATCGTGGTAGTGGAAAACATCCACCGCCACATGAGCCACGGTGACAAGAGCTTGGCCGAATCTATTCCGATCGCGGTTGACGAGGTGGGCGGCCCCACTATTTTGGCAACGTTTACCGTCATTGCCGCTCTACTGCCGATGGCCTTTGTCAGTGGTCTGATGGGCCCCTACATGCTACCCATTCCAATCAACGCGTCTTCTGGCATGCTTATTTCCCTGGTGGTGGCCTTTGTGTTTACCCCCTGGATGTTCCTGCGCCTGTTTAAAAACGACACACACAGCGGCGAACATAGCGAATCAAAGCAGCAAAAGCGCTTAAACGCCTTATTCAATAAAGTGTTAACGCCGTTCTTGCAAGGCGATAAAGGTAGCCGAGCGCGCTATGGCCTACTGGGTGGCATCATGCTATTGATCGCTATGAGCCTTTTACTGGTGTCGCAGCAAGCCGTGATCATGAAAATGCTACCCTTCGACAACAAGAGCGAGTTCCAAATTGTTGTCGACATGCCTGAGGGTACACCCCTTGAAAGCACGCAAGCGGCACTGCAAGCGATGGCCAACGACCTTAACGCTATTCCCGAGCTGAGCAGCGTACAACTTTACGCCGGCACCGCCTCGCCCATCAACTTCAATGGTTTGGTTCGCCAGTACTATTTGCGCAGCGAGCCTCACCAAGGCGACATTCAAGTTAACCTACTGGATAAGTCAGAGCGCCATCGCAAATCTCACGCCATTGCGCTGCAAGCACGTGAACTCATCCAGGCCTCGGCCGCTCGCTATGGCGCCAATGTCAAAGTCGTCGAAATGCCACCTGGCCCGCCAGTGATGGCGCCCTTGGTCGCTGAAATTTACGGCTTAGATTACGCGGGGCAACAACGGGTCGCCGAACACGTTGCTGGCGTATTCCGACGCACTGCGGATGTTGTTGACGTCGACAGTACGATTGAAGCGGAGCAAACACGTTGGACCATTGTTATCGACCGCGACCGCGCCAATAGCCTTGGGCTTGATCAAGCACGCATTGTGAATGACATTCACACCACGCTGCGAGGATCGACGCTATCGTTCATTCACAACGACAACCGCAGCGAGCTGATTCCCGTCGTCATCTCTTTGGCGAATTCTGAAAAATCCGACCTGCAGGCACTGCAGCAACTGCGCATTCGCGGCACCCATGGCGAACTCATTCCACTCGCCCAAGTGACCCGCGTCATCGAAGAAAAGCGCCAGCAAACCATCTACCACAAGGATCTCCAACCCGTCGTGTATGTTATGGGTGATGTGGCAGGCGGTAGCGACAGCCCACTGTACGGTCTTATGGATATCGCCGCCGAGCTAGACGCGCCACTCCCCGATGGTTCTAACCTGCAAACCCACTACATGGACCAGCCCAATAATCCCTACCAATGGAGCATGAAATGGGACGGTGAATGGCAGGTGACTTTTGAAACTTTCCGCGACATGGGTATTGCCTACTCCGTGGGTTTGATCATGATCTATCTGCTGGTCGTGGCGCAATTCCGCTCCTACAGCATTCCGCTAATTATCATGGCCCCCATTCCGCTGACCATCATCGGTATCATGCCTGGACACGCCCTACTCGGGCAGCAATTCACCGCCCCCTCGATGATTGGCATGATCGCCTTGGCGGGGATTATTGTACGCAACTCGATTTTGCTGGTGGACTTTATCCAACAGCAAATTAAGGCCGGGCACAGCATTCAACGCGCCACCATCGATGCCGCAGCGGTGCGCTCACTACCTATTGCCTTGACCGCAGTAGCCGCCATGATGGGAGGATTCTTTATCCTCGACGACCCCATTTTTGGAGGATTGGCGGTATCACTGATCTTTGGCTTGCTGGTCTCAACCGTATTAACCTTGGTGGTGATACCGGTGGTGTACTATCACTACCACTATCGCCAGCATGGCGATGAGGCCTAATAGTGGTATCTATCTAAGGCGCCGTTTGGCGTCTTTTTTGACATTGAGACTCTGTGTTAAGCTGCTTATTAACCTCTATTAACGGCTGCGCCACGTGCAAGATCCACTTCTCAGCGAATACATCCGCCAGCAAGCGTGGCGACCATGGCAAACGTACCTTGCCAATCTACCGATACATGCGGAAGATACCGTGCTCGATATTGGATGCGCTACCGGACATATGGCGGGCTTACTTGCCCAGCACGCCAAGGCCACACAGGGCATCGACATCAATCCCCTATTTATCGAATACTGCCGGCAACATGCTACACCCAATCAATCTTTTGAATGCCTAGACGCGTCCGCGCTTGATACATCGCATCTTTCATCCATCCAAGGTATCTGGTCAAGTTTCGCCTTGTCCTACCTTTCTGATCCAGGCCATTTCCTGAAGAAACTCTATGATAATCTTCCGTCATGTGCTTGGATTGGGCTAACCGATGTGTCGAATTTTATATCGGGCAATATGCCTAAAGAGCATCAGTTTTACTCACTGATAAAAGACTTCGAAAATAGTGCTAGCCAAAGCGGATTATATGATTTCGATTTTGGCGGCAAGCTACCCAAACTATTACAAACGGCGGGATTTACACTGACGCACTGGGATGACAACATCACCGACCCCGAGCTGAACTCCCCCAAACCTCTGCTAGAAGATCAAATCGTCGCCTGGCAGCATCGCCTACAACGCATGCCCAAATTGTCCTCGACACTGGGCCAGCATTTTGATGAGTTTTGCGAGGCGTTTTTAACCCACCTCGCCTCCGATGAACATTGCGCCCAGCGCTGTGTGACCTTCGCGGTAGCAGTCAAAGCATAAAAAAAGGGGGCTAATAGCCCCCAAACATACGAGTCAACAGGAAACAAACTCTTTCTTACTTGCCTAATACAACAAAGACTTTGCGTGGGCGATCACCCTTAAATGGTAATCTACCGTGCATCGCTAAGTGGTTATTGACGATGGCGACATCACCATCTTGCCAAGCAATGTCGTAAGCCAGTTCACGAGAAATCTCGACAATTTTTTCGAGAAACGCTTTGCTAAATGCTGATCCATCGCCGTAACACAAGGCTTTCGAGGGGTTCTCTCTCACACCCTTCCAACCCATATAAGCGGCAATAATTTGATTGAAGAACACCTTGCGGCCCTCTTCGTAGGTTTTGATCGCCGGTAGCGCGCCTGTCTGCGCGGCTAGAGAACCATCTTCGTTCCAAACCCAGCTGTACCCCAAATTGGTTAATCGCGCTTCAGCCTGCTCAATACTGTCCACGCTTAAGGTGCTTTTCCAGCTGCGTCCCTGACCTGAAGAAGGCGCATCTTCACTAGGCATCACCGTGGTGTATTTAATACCCAGCTGCTCGAGCTTATTGGTTTCTTCCGGCATCTCGGCGACAAGGCGATTGTAAATCAAATCGGAACGACAAACGGCCGTCGCGCCCCCTTCCTCTGCCGCACTTTCGCAGAAGAGCGAAATAATGTTCGGATAGATCGGGGTTTGTGCCATCTCGTTGTGTAAATAGATTTCAACGTCCTTGGGTGCTTCATTAGCCGTAAAAACATATTCGGTATGGTTGATTCGCACCGCATTCGAGAGCGATTCTTTGTAGGTAAAATTGCCGTAACCAAACGCTGCAAAAAACGCATCGTAGGTCTGCGGACTGTCTACAGGGAAACCTCTAAACAAGATCGCGCCAGTGGCATTCAACTCTTTTTTCAACGCGTCAAGATTGGACTTGATCCACTCTTGTGCCTGCTCCAAGGTTGCCACTGAGCCATCATTTTGGATGATGCATGGAAATTCGCGTTGATCGAACGCTAAATCCTTTGCCATGTTGCTTACATAAGCCACGGTAATTTCTCCTAATCGTAAATAGGGTAAAACGTGTTAAATGCTGCTTCGCAGAAATGACCAGGGTCATTGAAACGACGATTTCTATTCAATCCAGAGATTGTTGCCATCTCTTGCTCGCTCAGCTGGAAATCTTCAACCGCAATATTTTCTTTGAGTCGCTCTGGACGAGAGCTTTTCGTGACCACGTTGCATCCACGCTGAAGGTTCCAACGCAATACGACCTGTGCTGGCGACTTGCCATGCTTGGTAGCAATGGCCTGAATTTCTGGAAGACTAATGACCGACTCAACGGGCTCCGCCATATCTAGCTCGAGATAAGAGGCCGCACCCAATGGCGAAAACGCCGTGACTTGCATGCCATAACCCTGGGCCACACGAATCAAACGCTCTTGCGTCAGATAGGGGTGCGACTCCACCTGCAGCTCTGCAGGCTTAATGTGGGCGTACGCCATTAAATCGTGCAGTAAACCTGTATTGTAGTTACACACACCAATCGTTTTAGCTAAACCCATCGCCACTAACGACTCCATCGCCGCCCATGTTTCCGAGAGAGGTACTGGGTCGATTTCCATACGCGGTTCTGCCGCCTCAGGGTCAAATATCCACTCGGGTGGGTAGCGCGTTTCAAAGGGAACAAAGGGTTGCGAAATAGGAAAGTGGATCAAATAGGAATCGATGTAATCCAAACCTAAATCGGTCAATGTTTTATTCAATGCCGGCAGCACTTGTTCTTTGCGGTGAAAGGTATTCCACAGCTTTGAAGTAATCCAAAGGTCTTCCCGTACGCAGAGACCATCAGATATTGCGCGTGCGATACCCTGACCCACTTCGACTTCGTTGCCGTAGTCGCTGGCACTATCAAAATGGCGATAACCGCACTTGATGGCCTCATAGACAACATCAGCACATTCATCTTTTGCCAGTTTCCAAAGACCAAGTCCTACTTTGGCCCTGTCTTGAATATTCATTAACGCCCCTTAAAAGCTTGTCGTTGACTGTCGATATGTATCTTATATAAGATATAAGAATTGTCAAACAAATAATTTTAATGACCAAAAACGAAATCCATCATGGGCGCAACACATGCTTTTTAAATATTTTCCCGGCCTATTTTGGCTGCAGCACTACACCACAAGCACCTTTAAAAATGATTTGTGGTCAGGGCTAACCATTGCGTTCATGTTGATTCCGCAAGGTATGGGGTATGCCATGGTGGCGGGACTCCCCCCCGAAACTGGTCTCTATGCCTGCATCTTCCCGCCCATCATTTACGCGCTGCTTGGCACGTCCAATAAAATTTCTATCGGCCCCGTAGCCCTCGATTCCATCTTGATACTTAACGGCCTTAGCCTGCTTGAACCCAGCGACCCGCAGACCTATCTAGAACTGGCCATTACACTGACCTTAATGGTGGGTGTTATCCAGTATTTTTTTGGTCTGATTCGTTTTGGCTTCATCGCCAATTTTCTCTCCTATCCAGTGATCACCGGCTACACCTCTGCCGCCGCGCTTGTCATTATTGCTAGCCAGCTCGAAAACATGGTCGGTGTAAAACTGGAAGAACATAGTTTTGTGCCCATCATTGGAGCGCTTGCCAACTCGTTTGAGCAATGGCACCTAGTAACGATAGCAATCGGACTGGTGGGTTTGTTGGTGGTCCATTTTGGAAAGCATCTACACAAAAGTTTTCCCTTTGCCCTGCTTGTTTTAATTGGCGGGATGCTGTTATCAGGTTTACTGAATGCAAAAAGCCAAGGCATCCATGTGATTGACCATATACCCGCAGGCATACCCTCGCTCGCCCTGCCTTCACTGGCCCTTAATCACATCATCGATTTGTTACCTCTCGCTTTGACCGTCGCACTGATGGGTTACGCTGGTTCCATGTCGATATGTAAGTCGCAAGAGCAACCCTCAGACAAGCTTCATGCCAATCCCAATCAAGAGCTACTGGCTATGGGAGCGGCCAATATCGTTGGTTCGTTTTTCAAAGCCTTCCCCGTTTCGGCGAGCTTCTCTAGAAGCGCAGCCTTTCGCCAAGCCGGTGCGCTTACGCAAGTTTCTGCGGTGATTTCCGCGGTATTCATCGTCATAATATTGCTTTTTTTGACACCCACATTTGCCGCCTTCCCACTACCCAAAGCCCTGCTGTCAGCCATTATCATTTCATCGGTCATTGGCTTATTTAAAGTGACGGCCATGCGCCAACTATGGGCCGAGAACCGTTACGAATTCAGCATTATGCTGGCAACATTTATAGGCACGCTTACCCTGGGCATCCAAGCCGGACTCTTTATTGGCATATCTCTTTCCATCACCATGGTGATATTTAATACCGCTCGTCCACATATGACGGAGCTAGGCGCCATTGAAGAGGGCAAACTGTTTAGAAATATCCATCGTTTCAATGAAGCACAGATAAGAGAAGACGTATTGATTTTCCGCTTTGACGCACCGTTGTACTTCGCCAACAAGGATTACTTTGTGGAACGGCTGTATCAATGGATGAAGAGACGCCAACCGGGCAAGCTAAGATACGTCATTTTTAACGCCGAATCGGTGAACAGCATCGATACCTCGTCCATCCATATGTTGCAAAAAGTCATCGGCAATTGTGAGAGCCTTGGTATTAAGTTTTTGATCACCAATGCCATCGGGCCCGTCCGCGATGCGATTAAAACGTCGAGCTTACACGACTATTTTTCAGAGCGGACGGTGTTTTCTTCTGTGCATGACGCTATCTTATATATCGACAAGGGCATCAACGAAAACGCAGGCCCAGCCTTGCAAACCAATCGATAGCCAAGTCTTATATAAGACAGTCTTGTAAAAGACCAAGATTAAAACTAGTATTAGCCACCTAACATCACCCGTGCACTTTTGGAGTCACCACCCATGAACGCCTTTAATCCTTCATCCCCTGAATGGAATGACATTCCCGCGATCACCGCTAGTCACATACAGCTTGCCGATGACGCGTCTAGCGTGAGCATTGTTACTAATGAAGGAACGGTAATGGCCTCCCTTAATGCTCTGGGGGCACGCCTTCAGTTCGGCGCTTGCCAATTCGGCGATTACGGTATGCTCGTTGATACGCCAGCGACAGCCGCGCTTCAGCTAGAGCACCACGAGAATCACGTCGTCATCAGCGGCGCTAACCACACCCTTATTATTCATCTGGCCCCCCTGTCCTTTGAGCTGTTTAAGGGGCCCCGCAAGGTCCAACAATCGCCAAGTGATGGCCACTTTGTCCGTCAATTCCGCCTACCGCCCTTTGCAAAAGTGGATGCCGGTTGGTTTTTCAGCCTAGAACTCAATGCCAACGAACCGGTGTATGGCCTAGGCGAAAAATGGGGCAAACTCGATAAGCGAGGCCAAATCGTGCGCTCTTACAACCACGATGCTCTCGGTGTCAACGCTGAAATCTCTTACAAAAATACGCCCTTTGCCTGGAGCCCTAATGGCTGGGGTGTGTTTGTTCACACCCCCGCTCCCGTGACGCATGGCGTGGGGTATGCACCATGGTCACAGCGCGCCTATGGGTTGTTAGTCGAAGATAGCGCCATGGATATTTTCCTGCTTACCGCAGAAGGCGGTGAGGCGATGCTGCGCGACTACACAGAACTGACAGGCCGAGCACCCACACCACCAGACTGGAGCTTGGGGGTTATTTTGTCAAAGGCCTATTATCGCGACGCCAAAGAACTCTTGGAAACCGCGAAGGCGGTACGCGAGCACAACATGCCCTGTGATGTAATCACATTGGACGGCCGCGCCTGGCAGGATACCGATACACGCTTTGCCTTCGAATGGGATCCAACGCGCTATCCAGACCCAGCGCCCATTATTGCCGAACTAAAAGCCATGGATTTTAAAGTGTGCGTATGGGAATACCCTCTCGTATCCGTCAAGAACCCACTCTTTAAAACCATGTCGGACAAAGGCTGGCTACTAAAAGACCGACGCAACGGTGAAACCTACCGCTACCAATGGGATACCAGCTGCTTTGGTCCTGTACTAACACCGCTCCCTGAATCAGGGATTGTCGACTTCACCCACCCTGAAGCCTACGCCTTCTGGCTAGAAAGCCATAAGCCATTGTTCGACCTTGGCGTCGACATGATCAAAGCAGACTTCGGCGAACAAATTGAAGACAATATGGTGGCGTACAATGGCGATAGTGGCGACACACTGCACAACGCCTACACACTCCTCTATAACCGCTGCGTCTATGAAGCCGCTGAACGTTATTGCAAAACCGGCCCCTTCCTCTTTAGTCGTTCGTCTTGGACGGGCTCACAGCGCTACCCCGCCCAATGGGGAGGCGACCCTCAAGCCGACTGGGGCGGACTCGCCGGTAGTTTGCGTGGCGGCATGTCATGGGGCATGTCGGGGGCACCTTTTTATGCCACAGACGTCGGTGGTTTCTATGGCGATCAACGCGATGCAGAACTCTATGTACGCTGGGCACAGGCGGCTGTATTTTCCGCTCACATGAGATTGCACGGCATTGGCCCAAGAGAGCCTTGGTCTTATGGCGCAGAAGCAGAGGCCGCGGTCGACAAAGCCTTACAACTTCGCTACCAACTGCTCCCCTATCTAAAATCGTGCATGCAGCAATCAAGCGCGACAGGGCTACCCGTCCAGCGCGCCATGGTCTTAAGTTGCCCCAAAGAGCGGGCCGCCTGGGCTTTCGAAGAGCAATTCATGCTCGGCAGTGATATGTTGGTAGCGCCATGTGTCGAATCAGGCGGTAGCGTAGAATGCTACTTGCCGAGCAGTATTGCCAAACAATGGCGACGCTTCCCGAATGGCGAAGTCTTTGCAGGCGGCCAGAGCTATAAACTGCAACTCGCACTGGAAGAAATCGCCGTGTTCGTTCCCGAAGGTCGCACCATCCCCCTTGGCCCCAGCGTGGAGTCAACGGCTGAATTGGGCGGAAGCATCCATACCGAGCGAACATGGACCGCTGAATAAAACCCATAGACCGATAATTATGCCCGTGACATAAAGATAAGATGAAAGAGGAGAAGGCATGGATTTACAGTATATTTTTTGGACATTGACGTCTTGCGCCTTCTTCATGGGCATAGTGGCCTGGATCTCCTACCAAAAAACCAAAGGGGAGATTAACTCGCAAGACGGTTATTTCCTTGCTGGCCGTGGCCTCACGGGCGTGTTTATCGCCGGCTCAATGGTATTAACCAACCTCTCTGCAGAGCAGATGATAGGCCTCAATGGCTCGGCCTATGGCTACAATATGAGCAGCATGGCCTGGGAAGTAACGGCCGCGTTTGCCACTATCGTCATGGCCTTGGTTTTTCTTCCCAAATACCTGTCTGGCGCCTTTTCTACGCTTCCTGAATTTTTAAACGACCGATTCGATCCCGGCGTACGCCGACTCACCGTAGTGCTGTTCATGGTGGGATACGGCCTTATCACCATCCCCTCTATTCTTTATTCTGGCTCCATTGCCATTTTACAGTTATTCGACGTGCCCTCACTGCTGCGTGTCGACTACAGCACAGCCCTTGTGATCACCATTATTACCGTCGGGCTAATCGGCTCAGTTTACGCCGTCTTTGGCGGGCTTAAGGCCGTTGCAGTTTCGGACACCATTAACGGCGTCGGACTTCTTATTATTGGCATTATTGTGCCGCTCTTCGGCTTTGCCGCGCTCGGCGATGGCAGCATCCTCGAAGGCATGAGAATAATTACCCAAAACCACCCTGAAAAATTAAATGCCATTGGTGCCGCCACCGACCCCACACCCTTCGGCACCATTTTTACCGGCATGATCTTTGCCAACCTTTTCTACTGGGGCACCAACCAGTACGTGATTCAACGCACTCTCGGCGCAGCAAACCTAGCCGAGGGGCAAAAGGGGGTTTTGCTATCGGGCTTTTTTAAACTACTCGTCCCCTTCTTCATGATGATCCCAGGCATTATCGCCTTTCATTTATACGGTGGCGATCTCGCAACCATCGACCTCGCCTTCCCCACATTAGTGAAGGACGTCCTACCTGTTTACATGTCGGGATTCTTTTTGGCTGTATTGCTCGGGGTTGTTTTCAGCTCATTCAACTCACTGCTTAACAGCGCGGCCACCCTGTTTGTTCTCGACATTTATAAACCACTCAAGAATGAACCCCTGAGTGACGAAAAGCTCATCAATGTGGCAAAAGTAGCCAGCGTGGTCATTGCACTATTCTCTTTTATTGTGTCACCCCTACTGCAATACGCGCCCGAAGGCCTTTTCCAAGTGATCAGGGTGTTCACCGGTTTTTATAATATTCCCGTTATTGCCATCGTGTTGATAGGGCTCTTTACCAAGCGTGTGCCACCGCTGGCCGCCAAGGTCACCATCATTTTCCATGTCATTGTCTATGCGCTGCTGCAGTTCGTGATCAAAGTAGATATCAACTTTATCCACATTTACGCCATCTTATTCTTTACCGAAATTGGCCTCATGCTTGCGATTGGTTATGCCAGACCGCTCGACACGCCTTGGCACTACCACCCTCACAGCAAGGTAGATATGACGCCCTGGGCCTATGCCCTGCCCGCCTCTGTCTTCCTAATTGTTGGCATGGTGAGCGTCTACCTACTGTTTTCACCACTCGGTTTGGTAGGCGGTACGACCACCACCTTCTGGATATTGCTAAGTGGCGTTATTGCCCTAGGCGCCTCTTTCGCCGCGCTAAGCTTGCGCCGGTGGCGCAGAAAATACGGGCAATCGCTGCACTGGAACGAAGAATAGATATAACAAAAATAATACTTTTTATTATTTAATATATCCAATTGTTCTTATTAAAGACCAATCAAGTCTTGTATAAGACCTAAGATATAATATAGTCTTTTGTTTGCTATCAGGATAGAACCCATCTATCTAATAATTAAAACTGAACGGAGATCATTAATATGCCAAGCAAGCATCCACTCTGTCGCGCGATAGCGTCCGCGACAATTATCGCCGGCGCTGCAGTTCAACTGCCCGCGTTTGCACAAGAAGAAAGCTCATGGCAACTTGAAGAAGTTGTTGTTACCGCACAAAAACGTCAGGAAAAATTAAGCGACGTTCCTGTAGCTGTTACCGCGATGAATGCTGAGCAAATCGAATCAGCATTTGCCAACAACATTGAAGGCCTGCAATCCATGGTACCTTCAGTGAGCTTCCGCAAGGGTAATACCACTCGCAACTCGGCACTGACCGTTCGCGGCATTGGTACTATCTCATTCAGTATTGCAGCAGAGCCTAGTGTATCGACCGTAGTCGACAACGTAGTACTTGGCCGTTCAGGTCAAGCGTTTGCCGACCTCTACGACCTAGAGCGCATCGAAGTTCTGCGCGGCCCTCAGGGTACGCTGTTCGGTAAGAATGCGTCAGCTGGTGTCGTTAACATGGTAACCAAACGCCCCAGCAGCGAATTTGAAGGCTACCTAGAAGCACAACTCTACCAAGACAATGAATTTATCCTGAAAGGCTCTGTGTCTGGCCCTCTGAGCGAAAACGCTCGCGGTAGCCTGACTGTTCTAGACAAGCAATTTGATGGCTACGTAACCAACGTATTCAACGGCGAAAAAACCAACGGCTACGATCGTCAAGGTCTGCGCGCCATGTTGGAAGTAGACGCTGCTGACGACATGTCTATGTTGTTCATCGCTGAAAGCTATCGCGCCGAAGACGACTGCTGCGCCGATCTCGAAATGCTGCCTAGTGGCCGCCACCCCGGATCAGCCGCGCTGCCAAACAGCCAAGGCATTGTTAACGGCGTTGCAGATATCGATATGGATCAACGCTTAGTTGACCACGATTTGACTACTCACACGTCTGACCATCACAGTGCATTCTCTGTGCAAATCGACAAGCAAATGGGTGAGCATTCTCTGACCTCTATTACGGCTTTCCGCACTTGGGATAACACCGAGATTCGTGAAGGTGATTTCACCTCAACAGCAGGCTACGAGAGCACACCTACCAACTTCGGTAGCGTGCCCTTTATGTTGCACGACGTTGGCCCACAACAGTGGCGTCAATTGTCGCAAGAGTTCCGCTTGGCATCTCCTGTGGGCGAATTCCACGAGTATCAAGTAGGCGCCTTCTGGTGGAACATCAACTCTGAGCGTAACTTCACTCGTGACGCTAGCTGCCAAAACAACGCTGGTCAGCTTGACCAAGCAATGACTTGGTACGCCAATGAAACGTTGACAGGTGACGCACTGGCCGCTGCTCTGGCAGATATTCCAGCCTACACTGCAAGCCTCGGTGTGACATGTAACGCTAACGACATCGTGTCGGCCACTGCTTACATGACAACCGAATTCGATAACTTTGCAGTATTCGGTGACGGCAAATTAAACATCAGTGAAGACATGCGCGTTCTCTACGGCTTGCGCTACACCAGCGACGAGGTGTCATACACCCACGTTCGCCGCAGCAACGACCTCTATGGCCGCCGCGCAGTGGGTGTTAAACCCGCCACTGAGAACACCAACTTCGCTGGCAGCGCCGACGAAACGAATGTATCTGGTAAATTGGGTGTCCAGTACGACCTGAACGAAGACTCAATGATGTACTTCACGGCATCTCAAGGCTACAAAGGCCCTGGCTTCAACGTTTACTACAACTTTGCAGCTAACGGTAACGACGCACGCCCAATCTCTGAAGAAACCTCTGACTCTTTGGAAGTGGGCTACAAGTACACTTCTGGCACGTTGATGTTCAACGCAGCGGCGTTCAAGATGGATATCTCGAACTTCCAAGCTAACAACTTTGACTGCTCAGATGGCACTTGTATTACTCGTCTCACCAATGCTGGTGACGTGAGCACACAAGGTATCGAGGTGGACTTCACTTGGCGTCCAGTAGAGAACCTTACACTGATCGGTGGCTTGGCTTCTATTGACGCTCAAATCGATAAGTTCAACTGCCCTATCGGCGCAACCAACTGCTCTGAGCGCTCTGGCATGCCAGTTCCCTTCTCGCCTGACTTGAAATATTCATTGATGGCGGAATACTTGGTGCCCGGCAACGGCATGGATGTCATCTGGAATGCCTCTTTTGTTCACACTGCTGAACAATACGCTGACCTACCAAGCAACAGCGGCGCTATGAACCCTGCAGCACTGCTACCAAGCTACGACATGATGAATGCCAGCGTAAGCTTCTCGTTCAGCGACGACAAGTACCGTATCTCATTGATCGGTAAAAACTTGACTGACGAACGTTACGTGACCACTTACAGTGGTGACGGCTTCCGTTATCAAGTGCCTCGCGACGCAGAGCGTTACTTTGGCGTAGCGTTCCGCGCAGCATTCTAATGGCGAAAGCCTAACGAATAGCTGACAAGATAAGAGGGGCCACGCGCCCCTCTTTTTTTTGGGGAATTTATCGCCAAATAGTGTCGAGAATAAATACCTTTTCATGCCGTAAACGGGTAATATCACTCAAGTCATACATGTTGTATAAGATAGCGTTATTATGAACAAGCCCACCTCTGAAATGTTCCTTAGCAAAAGCTTCCAGCCACTCTACAAACAGGTTTACGATGTCCTTACAAAACGCTTGGTAGACGGCTACTGGAAGCCTTCCGAGGTCTTACCCAGCGAAATGGCCCTCGCCGACGAACTGGGCGTCAGCCAAGGCACCGTTCGCAAGGCACTCAACCAGATGGTTTCGGAGCAATTACTCGAGCGCCGCCAAGGCAAAGGTACCTACGTCGCCGAGCACACTTCAGAGAGTTCACTTACTCGCTTTTTCCGCCTGAGAGAACCCAAAGGGCAAAGCCTTTTCCCCGAGACCGTTGTTCTCGGTTGTGAGCGCCGCCAACCCTTGCCTTACGAGGTCAGTATTTTTAATTTGGATGGCTCGACAGAAGTGGTTGAATGGACCCGTCTACGCGACATCGGTGGCGAACCCGTCGTTTACGAAAAAGTCGTACAGCCGCTGTCGATCTTTCCCAACATCGACAAAGAGCCCAATCTCCCTAATGCGCTATACATTCTTTACCAAGAAAAGTATGGCATCAGCATTATCTCGGTGCAGGATGAGTTGCGTGCAATTGGTGCGGCAAGTGATGTTGCCAAGGCGCTTGACATGAAAGCTGGCGAACCCGTCATGATGATTGAGCGCCAAAGCAAAAGCCTCGACGGCCGCGTTGTGGAATTTAGTCAGGCCTATTGCCGCACCGATAAATTCATCTATTCTGTCGAACTTAAATAAAGCCGCGGCGATTTCTCGCCGCTGCCATGTTACGCCGTTCTAACTCTAGCGACAGCCATCTCCCAACCAGTATAAAACCCGTCCCGCTCGTCCTTGGTCATCGCCGCATCAAAGCGCTGCTCGCACTTCCAAAGTGCTTCAATATCACCCAGCGAAGCAAACACACCAGACTGTAACGCCGCCAAGTAGGCCGCACCAAGGGCTGTCGTTTCTGTAACAATCGGACGCTCAACCGGCGATCCCAGCATATCTGCCAAAAACTGCATTAGCCAATCGTTGGCCACCATACCGCCATCCACGCGCAGCGCATTGGGACGCTGACCATCCGCTTGCATGGCGCGCTGCAGGTCTTTGGTTTGGTAACACACCGATTGCAATGTCGCACTGACAATTTCGGGGATACCTGTATCGCGGGTGAGCCCAAACATTCCACCGCGTGCATCGGCATCCCAATAAGGCGCGCCCAATCCAGTAAACGCAGGCACCATATAGACGCCGTGATTGAGGGCGGCCTGCTTCGCAAGCGCTTCACTTTCCGGCGCGCTGTGTATGATCTTCAAACCATCGCGCAGCCACTGCACCGCCGCACCTGCGATAAAAATACTCCCCTCCAGCGCGTAGGTTGTTTTGCCATTCAATCGGTAACCAACAGTAGTTAATAGGCGATGATTAGATAGCAAGGCCTGATCACCGGTATTGGCAATCATGAAACAGCCCGTACCATAGGTACTCTTAGCCATACCCTCGTGGAAGCACGCTTGACCAACCAATGCCCCCTGCTGGTCACCCACCATGCCTCTTACAGGAATTTCCACCCCCAGCACATCGGCATCTGTAACACCGAATTCCGCTGCACAATCCATCACTTCGGGCAAAATCGCTCGGGGTATCTCAAACAAAGCCAACAAGTCCTGATCCCATACCTGCTCGTGAATATTAAACATCATGGTTCTAGAGGCGTTGGTGGCATCGGTGCGATGCACTGCACCATTGGTCAGCCTCCACAACACATAGGTATCAATGGTACCGAAAGCCAACTCACCTGCCTCGGCGCGCTCACGGGCACCAGGCACGTTATCCAACAACCACTTCAATTTTGTTGCCGAGAAATAGGGATCCAATAGCAGCCCAGTTTTATCCCGAACCATCTTCTCCAAACCGCGCTGACGCAATTCCGTACAATACTGACTGGTACGCCTATCCTGCCATACGATCGCCTTGTGCAATGGCTCACCCGTGACGCGATCCCACAGCACAGTGGTTTCACGCTGATTGGTAATACCAATCGCCAACACAGAGTCACCTGGCGATAACTGGCCTAAGACCCCTTGGCAGGTTCGCAATACGCTCCGCCAGATTTCCTCTGGCTCATGCTCAACCCAACCATCTTGTGGGAAATACTGGGGAAACTCTTCCTGCGCAACATGCGCCACATTCATAGTTTGATCAAACAACATCGCTCGTGAACTCGACGTACCCTGATCTATCGACAAGATATACTGCGTCATGCTGCATCCTTTATTCTTAAATATTCGTTAATGTTCGTTTTATCATATTTAATCCCTCAAACCAATTTTTTATTTTTGCCAAGGCCTCTAAAACCAGTAGAATAGCGAGATCATAAACATTAAGGGCAATAAGCGCATGGCACTCAACAAGCGCCAAGAACTGATACTGCAACATATTCGCAGCCACGGCTTTGCCACCATCGATGAATTGGTCGATCATTTTAACGTCACGCCACAGACCATTCGTCGCGATCTCAACGAACTGGCAGATAACAGCCCCATCAAGCGCTATCACGGAGGTGCCGGACTCGAGTCGAGCACTGTCAACGACAGCTACCAACACCGCAAAATCATGCAACTCGATGCCAAAGAGCGCATCGCAGCCGCGGTGGTTAACATGATCCCCGACGGCTCCTCACTGTTTATCAATATAGGCACAACGACAGAAACCATTGCGCGCGCCCTGCTGTGCAAACGCGACCTTCAAATTGTCACCAACAACCTTCATGTCGCCACTATTCTCGGCGCCAAGGAGGACTTCTCTGTGGTGATTGCCGGAGGCGAAGTGCGCCACCGCGACGGCGGCATTATTGGTGAAGCGACAGAAGACTTTATTAAAAACTTCCGCATGGATTTCGGCATTATCGGTATCAGCGGCATCGATAGCGAAGGCTCCTTACTCGACTTTGACTACCGTGAAGTGCGCGTCGCACAAGCCATTATCGCCAACTCAAGGCAGGTCATCCTGGCCGCCGATCACAGCAAATTTGGCCGAAAAGCCATGGTTCGTCTGGGCAACATCGATCAAACGAACCACTTTTTTACAGACAGCACGCCCCCCGACACCATTCAACAGATTATCGACCAGCACCAAATCGCCCTGCATATCGTTTAAACAAAGCGAAGCGAAAATTTTTCGCCCTAAAATGTTCGTTTTTGTTTGTTTTTGTTCGAATTCAAATGCTAGAATACGGCCATTGCAAAATTCTCAGGTGCTTTGACCATGACAGATACAACATCCCAATTCGACTGCGTCATTGTTGGCGGCGGTGTCAACGGTACAGGTATCGCGGCGGATGCCGCGGGCCGCGGTCTACAAGTCTTACTCTGCGAGATGAATGACCTCGCCTCCGCCACCTCCTCCAATAGCAGCAAACTTATTCACGGCGGCCTTCGCTACCTGGAATACTACGAATTTCGTTTAGTGAGAGAGGCGCTAGCCGAGCGCGAGGTGCTTCTTGGCAACGCTCCTCACATCATGTGGCCACTGCGTTTTCGCTTGCCACACCGCCCCCATTTACGCCCCGCATGGATGATTCGCGCAGGACTATTTCTTTATGACAACCTCGCCAAGAGAAAGCATTTAAAACCTTCCTTCGGGCTCAAATTCTCAAACCAAGGGCCGCTGGTCAATGAAATCACCCGCGGCTTTGAATACGCGGACGGCTGGGTAGACGACGCACGTCTTGTGGTGCTGAATGCCATGGCTGCTCAACAGCATGGCGCCGATATTAGAACACGAACGCGCTGTATCAAAGCCGAGCGTATCTCCGCCGACAACGCCCCTATGTGGAGAGTGACGCTGCAAGATACCAACACACAGGTTATCGATGTTGTGCTTTGCAAAACATTGATCAATGCTGCTGGCCCATGGGTTAGCAAACTCTTCCCAACACTCGACCTTAAAGCCCCCAAGCAGGTTCGCCTGGTTAAAGGCAGCCACATTGTCGTACCCCGTATCCACACGGATCCCGAAGCTTATATTCTACAAAACGAAGACAATCGCATCGTGTTTGTCATTCCCTACGAAGACGAGTTTTCTTTAATTGGCACCACCGATGTCGAATATTCAGGCAACCCTTCTGAGGCTGCTATCTCGGCAGAGGAAGAGCACTATCTGATCGATATTGTTAACCAACATTTTGCTAAGAAAATCAGCCGGAATGACATCGTCTGGCGCTATTCCGGTGTTCGCCCGCTCATGGAAGATGAATCCGCTTCAGCGTCAGCGGTCACTCGTGACTATACCATCGAAACGGACCACCCCAAGGGCAGTGCGCCACTCTTATCTATTTTCGGCGGCAAGATCACGACCTATCGCAAGCTAGCGGAAGCGGCCGTCGATCGTTTAAAAGCCTATTTCCCACATATGGCAACGGCTTGGACCGCGACAGCGTCACTGCCAGGCGGCGATTTCAGCTCACCTGCAGTGCTACAACAAACACTCGCTGAATCCTACGCGTTTCTACCTGACGAGGTGATCAAGCGATATGTGCGCACCTACGGCACTTTGAGCCACACCCTGTTGCGGAATGTCACATCACTTGATGAGATGGGGCAATGCTTTGGCCACGGCCTCTATCAGAAGGAAGTGGATTACCTGATTGACGTCGAGTGGGCTCAAACGCTAGAAGATATTATTTGGCGCCGCACCAAACTTGGACTATTCCTTGATGCCAATCAGCAGCAAGCACTGCAACACTACTTAGACCGACTGAAAAATCCAAGCGCCTCAAGCGCTGCATGAGTTAAAAACGCAAAGCACAATGTGTAGCAGTCACTGTAACTGAGTGACTGCTACATCATGCACTCATGAGAAGAAAATGCGAGAATGCCAATCAACCTTACTCGTTCAGCACGCCACTAACATACGGTACAAGCCATCGGGAGCCAAATCGGCGCCGTTCGGCCAACACACAGCACCAAATTCATCTAAAGCCACTTCTGCAAAAAAGCGCGGATCTTGCAGCGGTTCAAATATCGGACCAAACAGCCTGTCTTTGATTGAAATGTCTCCGCGGGTACCATCTGAAAAAGTCAGCCCTAATGTAAAATTTGGCTTAGCCACAACTTCGACAACACGCATGAACATTTACTCCAATGGCGGAATCCATTTCAAAGGCTGATGCCTTTGAGCCAAGTTCCAATCTTCCATTAAGCTTGCTTGGTTTTCAAGGGTCCACTCTACTACCAGTAACAATGCCCTAGGTGGCAATGATCCTTTTAGAATGTCAGCACGGCTTATGTTTATCGTGGCTTCGTATCCATTGTAATAAGCATGAAAATGCGCTGGTAAATGATCCTCGTAATACATACGAATATAGATTCCAAAAAATGAACTTATTGTCGGCATAACAACCCCAGTATTTTTGAAGTATTAAGCCAACAGACTTATCAGCACACTACTGACTTGCCGTGCAGTTTTTACTTTGTTCATCATTAATGGTATTGGCTGTTTTGCCACACACGTATATCAGACTCACTCTTAATCTAAATTTTGGTATAAACTAAATTCATCAATTAATGGAGCCTGACTATGGAAGGATTATCTCTCGGTGCCATCAGCACCATCGTCGTCGCAATATTTGCTATCGTCACTCTTTTTAAAGGCGTACACACCGTCGACCAATCTACAGAGTATGTTGTTGAACGCTTTGGTAAATTTCGCACCACACTGACCGCAGGTATTAATATTGTTATCCCCTATATTGACCGCGTGGCGCATAAAGTCAGCATTTTAGAACGCCAATTGCCCAGCTTTTACATTTCGGTCATCACGAGAGATAACGTTGAGGTTAATCTCGAATCTACCGTGTTCTTCAGAATTACTGACCCGAGCAAATCTGTTTATCGGATTCGCAATGTCGATCAGGCACTGCAAACCACCGCGGAATCCATCGTACGCTCCGCCGCGGGTAAATTAGATCTAGACGAACTGCAATCGTCACGCTCTCAAATGAATCATGAAATTTTAGAGAACCTGCGTGATGCTGCAGAGATTTGGGGGGTTGAAATCACCCGCTCTGAAATTACCGATGTACAAGTTGACGAGCAGACCAAGCAGGCTCAACGACAGCAACTCAACGCTGAGCGGGAACGTCGCGCCACCGTGGCCCGTGCAGAAGGCGAAAAACGCTCCATCGAACTGCAGGCCGAAGCGAAATTATTTGAAGCACAAAAACAAGCGGATGCCATTCGTGTAAAAGCCGATGCTGACGCCTACGCCATTGAAATTGCTGCTAAAGCCCTTGCCGAACAAACTCGTCTCATCGCCGAAGCCATTAACAACAACGGCCAGGCTGCGGTACAGTATGACATTCTGCAAAAACAGGTCAGTGCACTGACCACTATGGGTGCGAGCCCGAACAGTAAAACACTCGTTGTCCCAACCGATGTCACCAAAACCCTCGGTGGCCTAGAAATTATCAAGGACCTTTTAAAATCATGATGGAATTTAGCTGGGAGCTTTGGCTTGTTATTGGGCTGGTGTGCATCGCACTGGATATGATTGCCGGACTCGAGTTTTTTGTCCTCTCTTTCGGTATTGGGGCACTGGTGACTAGTGGACTTATTGCCAGCGAAGCCTCTGACTTATTAGCAACGGGCAACTGGAAAAGCCAGCTACTGAGCACTAGCTTGATTGGTATTGCAGTGGTATTTCCAATCCGCAATGCAGTCAAGAAATCCATGCCCAACGACGATATCAACCACTACTAGGTCTTCGGTAAACCACTCATTACAACGCTTTAAAATATGCGACAAAGCTCGGGACAGGATGTCCCGAGCGATATTAAAACCGTAGATATCTTACAGACTATTCCACAACAGACGCTGAAATATACTCCAATGTTGATGTTGCGCCTGGAGCGCAACCCCGCGGAGCGCGAGCGCTGCGAATCAAGCAAGATCGTATCTTGCGCCAGATGAGAAAGCGACAAAGTGAGGGACAGGATGTCCCGAGCGATATAAAAATCGCCGCTCTCGGGCGTCCTGCCCTTCGCGCCATAATTACATCCATGTAAAAAACCCCGCGGTGCACAGCACGGCGGGGCAAATATAAGAGACCGGAGTAGTGGTAATCTATTCGAAAGAGCGAATCAGTGTACTGATAGTTTCTTTCGCATCACCAAATAACATGCGCGTATTGTCCTTGTAGAACAAGGGGTTCTCAATGCCCGCAAAACCCGAAGCCATCGAGCGCTTCAGTACAAATACAGTGCGCGCCTTATCAACATTGATCACAGGCATACCGTAGATGGGCGAAGATTTCACTTCACGTGCAGCGGGGTTAACCACGTCGTTCGCGCCAATGACAATGGCAACGTCGACGTTTTCCATACGCGGGTTAATCTCATCCATCTCTAACAACTGGTCGTAGCTGACATCGGCTTCCGCCAACAGCACATTCATGTGACCCGGCATACGACCCGCGACAGGGTGAATACCGTAGTTCACTTCACAGCCATTGTTTTCCAGCAGCTCCTGCAACTCCTTCACCACGTGTTGCGCCTGCGCTACCGCCATGCCGTAACCGGGAATAATGGCGACTGAACTTGCCGCTTCTAACACATAGAAGGCATCGTCCGCTGAAATAGGTTTGATCTCGCCTTCCACTTCCACGGTGTCGTTGCTTACCGCGCTGAAGCCCGAGAATAATACATGGCCGAGTGAGCGGTTCATCGCCTTACACATAATTTGCGTGAGGATGATACCCGAGGCACCCACCAGGGAACCGGCGACGATCAAAATGTTGTTGCTGACAGCAAAACCTGCCGCACACGCTGCCAAACCTGAGTAAGAGTTCAACAAGGAAATAACCACCGGCATGTCTGCGCCACCAATGGGGATCACCGCCATGATACCGAACAGGAATGACAGACCAATCGCGGCGTATAGCCACATATGGTTACTTGGATCGACGCTGAACATATAACCACAAGCAATGACCGCCACCACAATCAAAGCGTTAACGACTCGCTGACCCGCAAACATCATTGGACGACCGCTGATCTTCTCGCTCAACTTCGCCCACGCCACCAATGAACCGGTGAAGGTTACACCACCAATCAGGATCGACAAGAAAATGGTGAGCGCCATGAATACGCCACTGTCTGGAGTAATTGCTGCCCAACCCACGAACAGAGACGCCAAGCCACCAAAGCCGTTAAATAACGCTACCAACTCCGGCATGCCAGTCATCTCAACACGCTTGGCTGCGAAGGCGCCAATCAACGAGCCAACCACCACACCGACGGCGATCATTTGATAAGACATAATGTTCTTATCCGCCAGCGTCACAACCACCGCGATCAACATCGCCACTGACGACATCATATTGCCCTGGCGTGCGGTTGCCGGTGAACCCAAACGCTTCAAGCCTAGAATAAACAGCACCGCCGCAACGACGTAAGCCATATTAATTGCCATTTCACCCATGACTTACTTCTCCTTCTTCTTGAACATAGCCAACATACGATCGGTGACCATATAGCCACCTACCACGTTGACTGTCGCCATCACAACCGCGGCAAAACCAAGCCACTCGATTAAATCGCCCCGGCCATTGCCGGCGTAGACAATGGCACCCACCAAGGTGATGCCAGAAATCGCATTGGCACCCGACATCAAGGGCGTGTGAAGCGTAGAAGGAACCTTGTTGATCAACTCGAAACCGAGAAAGACCGACAAGATCAGTACAAAAGACAAATATACCGGGGTCAGATCGACCGCGCCTAAATTGAGCATTTCCATGATTAGGACCCCGCTCTCAAATTCTTAATAGTTTCGTTAACGATCTCGCCGCCGTGCGTAATGACGCAACCGGGCAAAATATCGTGATCAAAGGTCAAAATGAATGAACCCGTCTCGTCATCCCAGCTGTCATCCAACAGGTTGAACAGGTTGGAGGCATACATTTGACTGGCATCGCGGGGCACTTCATTGGCCCAGTTGCCGGTACCGACGATTTTTACACCATTCTCTGTCGTCACAACTTCACCGGGCTTAGACCCTTCCACGTTGCCGCCGTTTTCTGCCGCCATATCAACAATCACCGAACCAGGCTTCATCGCCGCCACAGCATCAGCGCCTACGATCACAGGAGGTTTGCGACCAAATAGCTGCGCGGTAGTAATCACCACATCAGACTCTGCGATCTCTGCCGCTTGGCCTTGTTTCTGAATTTCCATTTGCTCGGGGGTCAGTGCCACAGCATAACCATCTTTGGTTTGGCCGGTTTCACCCAAATCGATATCAAGGAATTTAGCGCCAAGCGACTGGACCTGTTCGGCGACAACCGCGCGAGTATCAAATCCTGTGACACGGGCACCCAAACGCTTCGCGGTAGCAATCGCCTGCAGTCCCGCCACACCAACACCAATAATGAACACTTTGGCGGGCTTCAATGTGCCAGCAGGCGTCATCATCATGGGCAGAATGCGGTCGAGGTACTCAGCGGCTTTAATCACCATCACATAACCCGCCAAGTTCGCTTGCGAACTCAAGGCATCCATCTTTTGGCTACGTGTTGAGCGAGGAATCATTTCCATGCTAATCGAAGTCACGCCCTGAGCCGACATCGCATCGATCAGTTCATGCTCGTTAAAGGGATCCAAGAAGCTAATATGAATGCTGCCCTGCTTAAGCTGCTTAACCTCATCAATCGAGGGCTTGTGCAAGCGCAACACGATATCTGCGCGGCCAAAAACGTCGGCGCGCTCGCTGCTTTGAAAGACTGAAGCACCCGCTTCAATATAGTCTTGGTCATTGAAACCTGCGCCAGCACCCGCACCACTTTCTACAGTGATTTCGGCACCTTTGCGGATCAATTTTTTGGCCACATCAGGGATCGTGGCAACACGATTTTCCCCGGCCAATGTTTCCTTGGGTACGCAAATTAGCATTGT
>JBEAQQ010000020.1:0-3824 GCA_041163785.1 Pseudomonadota bacterium | reverse complement strand
CATCAATTTGTGGTGCGCTCTTGAAAATAGCGGTTAAAAACACCACCAAAAACACCACAAAGGCGAGGTTAATCACAGCGACACGCAGCCAGCTTATGGCACGCCCTAGTGCCGCGACCGTGCGTCGTATAATTCCTGGTTGCTTATCAGTCATTGGCCTTCTCCTGGGCATCAGCGGGCTTGTAAAAGCGAATGGCAACAGTCGCCGAGGTAAACATTAAAACGATCAGTGCCACTTCAAGATAGTCGAAAATACGCGCCACCGGCTTAAAGGCGTTATCCACGGCGATCAAAAAATACAGCAGAATGGCAAAACACAGGTAGGCTAGGGTGCGTTTGTCACGGCGCCTTACGCCGTTAAAAAAGATCGACAAGGGCAGCACCAACACCAACCACATCGCCCAATTGGGCTCCTTCCCTGCGGGCGGCAGCACCATAGTTACGACCGTTAGCAGTGCTAAAAAAGCGATATAACTTGCATAGGTCAGCCGCGCTGACAATTCACCAATATTCATTGTTTTCCCAATTACTTTTTCAACGCCAGCTTAGCCAAGCGCGCACCTTGCGCGCGGCACAATTCAATTTCATCTGCCGAAAGACCTTCACCTTGACGACCGGCGTGGTGCGATACGCCGTAGGGCGTTCCACCCGAGGTGGTGCGGCTCAGCGCCCCCTCACTATAGGGCAAGCCTACCAACACCATACCGTGATGCAACAGCGGTACCATCATAGTCAGCAAGGTGGCCTCTTGACCACCATGAAGACTTTGTGAGGAGGTAAACACCGAGGCAGGCTTATCGATTAAGGCTCCCGTCATCCAAAGATTTGAGGTGGTGTCGATAAAGTACTTTAAGGGCGCAGCCATGTTGCCGAAGCGTGTTGGAGAGCCAAGCGCCAACGCGGCGCACCCTTCAAGGTCTTCAGATTGACAGTACAAATGCCCCGAAGCCGGAATGGCGTCGGGGTCGGGCATGGTGTCAGGCGAAATAGGCTGCACAGTGCGCAAACGCGCTTCAATACCACCGATCGCATCAACGCCACGCGCTATTTCTTCCGCCATGAGACGGGTCGTTCCATAGCGCGAGTAGTAGAGAATCAATACATAGGGCAGCGGCATTTACAGCAACCCCAAGACATTTTCGGGGGGGCGACCCAACACCGCGCGATCGCCACTCACGACAATCGGACGCTCAATCAGCTTGGGATGACTCACCATGGCGGCCACGATATCAGCATCGCTGTGTGACGTATCCCCTAAATTTAGTAACTTGTAGTCATCTTCACCCTTGCGAAGTAATTCTCGGGCGGTAATACCCAATTTGCCCAACAAGGCGTCCAACTGGGCAGCATTGGGCGTATTATCAAGGTAGAGAACAATCTCTGGCTCGATGCCATTGTCTTGCAATAACTGCAATGTTTGTCGCGACTTACTACAGCGCGGATTGTGGTAGATGGTAAACTCGCTCATAACAACTCCTTTTGGGGCATTATACATAGACATAGGAATGACATGTACCGTTTAAGACTCGCCAAATTGACTGCCCTCGCCTGCGTTTATACGTGGCTCGCCGCCTGTTCGCCCGCCGCTGATTTTCACTACGCCGATGGCCGCGGTGGCAACCTAAGTGATTACCACGGCAAATATTTACTCGTTAACTACTGGGCAGAGTGGTGCAAACCATGCTTAAAGGAAATCCCTGAACTTAACGAATTCGCCCATCAATACGCTGAGCAAGTGGCTGTTATGGCCATCAACTGGGACGGTATCCAAGGCGAAAAACTTCGCCAGCAGGCCGACAAACTGAACATAGAATTCGATGTTGTGGTAGAAGATATCAGCGGCTTACTCGGCCAGAAAAAACCCGAAGTACTGCCAACGACATTTATTTTGGATCCTGAGGGAAAACTGGTGGCCACACTGGTGGGGCCGCAAACACTCACCAGCTTGAACAAAGCGCTAGGCTTTACCAGCAGCCGAAATGAATAACCGACCAACCCCTATTCGTAGGGGTTAGCCAGCGTCAAATCAATACTATGGCTGTAGCCTTTCACACCGATAGCCCGATCCGAGAGTTCTAGATCTCCACCATCTAACACACCGTTATCGAACAAATAAATCGGCGCCAATTTGCCGCTGGTGATGTCGCTATCGTTCTGTGCCGCCTTCGCCTCAACAGGGGCATTGCGTTCGACGTAGTCCGCCATAGCAGCCTCGCCGTATTTACGCGTCAGCATGGCCTTTACTACATGCGGCGCCAGAATACTGGCCGAGGCATTGTTGCCACCAAACCCTTTTGAGTTGATGATCATCGCGTCCATGCCCTCAACGCCCACGTGGGTGTCCTGCAGCATGAAAGAAATATTGGATTGTGCGACATCGTCGGCAATGCGCTCAACGGTTTTAATGCCTGGGATAATACCGTATTTCCAGACACCCAGGCCCGACACAATCTGGTCGCCACCGGCGGGGCCGAGGGTGTGGCCAATGTAGGACTTTATGGCCGCCACAGGCCACTTCTCGATACCAAAGGTTTTGGCAATCTCGTTGATAATCTCGGATTCTGTGACGCGGTTTTGGGGAGTGCTGGTACCGTGAGCATGAACATAGGTGCGCGTTCTCAGGCCCTCTTCACCAATGATGGCACGAGTGACCGCTGCCGCCTTCGCCATGGTGACGTAGTTACCCACCCCCGGGCCGGGAATGGATTTTTTAAAGCCATCGGCGTTAACAAAGACATCCGCCACCGCGCCGTGAATATTAGCGCCCAGTTCGAGTGCCAGGGCGTCATCACACAACACGAGGAATTGTGCGCCTTCCGCCAAGGTAAAACCGCAGTTATCTGAGAAAGGGCGAGCAGCACGGCGATAATCTGGCGCTTCGCGACCGGGATCCAAGGCATGCAAGGCCTCGTCTTCTGCCAAGGCACCCATCGTGCGGTAACCCTCCATCACTTCCGGGGTAATTGGCGCTTCTGCACTACCCACGATGACCAAGCGACGGCGACCACTCTGAATATCGCGCACACCGAGGCGCACGTTGTACAAAAAAGTAGCGCAGGCACCAATAACACCACCCGCACTGCCCATACCACCAATGACGTAGGCATTAATAAAGTCGGCCGGCATTTCTGCCAAGCTCAAGGCACACTGTTTGGCGCTGACACGCTTGGCCAAAAAGTTGGATTGCAGCATACCGCCAGCACCGTTGAAATCGAGCTGTCCCATCGCGCTGCCGGCATAGACACCAACTTCATCAGGAGCGAGTGTGCTGCGGATGACTTCCCAATCAATACCCAGTGAGTGTAGCGCATCCGACGCGCCGTATACCGCCAATTGCAGACCGCGCGGGTGGTTGCGCGAGTTGTACAACTCGTCGGGCTTGAAACCACTAGGTAGCTGACCTGCCGCCTGCACCAGTGAACGGCGCAAGTCAGGTAATAGCACGCCAACCTCGCCTTCAACGTTGACGCGTACATTCCCGCCAGGTAACTCTTCGATGCGCCAGTTCGCCGGTGGACTTGATAAAAGCTGGGTTTTTTTAATCACGAATTGAATCGTCTGCCCTGCAGCACCCACGGTAGCTTCACGGTGGACAGGAATCTGCTCGCGATCGAATAAATTGTCTTCCAATTGGCGAATCAGGGTATTGTCTTTTATCCACTGGCCGTAGCGCTCGGCAATTTGCTGATAGCTCAGGCAGTCGCCGCTGGTCGCATCCACCAGTGCATCGCCCTTAGCGACGACCAGTCCCATCATGCTTGCCAGCGCCGCATAGGTCTCTGCTGCGTCGCTGGGGGCAAGCGAATCGATCACTTGACGACGGT
>JBEAQQ010000019.1:0-12346 GCA_041163785.1 Pseudomonadota bacterium | reverse complement strand
CATCCACCACTCGACTGTCCCACTCGGTGCGCAAGAAACCTTTCAATACCGTTTCCGCCTTGGTGTGGCCGCCGTGGCGCATCAACAATTCCGCATAAAATGCCACGCAGGGCGCGTCATCTCGCCAATCACTCGGCAGCGCCTTCCACTCGCGTACCAGTTCGTCCATGGGTTTCGCGCTACTAGCAGCGGCTTCGAGCAGCCCCATGACCATCGCTTCGCGCCAAGTTAGCAACTCCCTTTCGTCGAGCTGGCCGCGTTTAATCAATACTGGCAGCAGCTCTCTGAAATCAGACCACGCCGCCGTATGAGCAAAAATGCGCGCGTACAACTGCAGGCACCATGGGTGCTTAATCGCATCCGATCTCACGGCGTCTAGGGCGGCGCGCGCAACGCTCCATTTGCCCCGTTCAATATTCACTTGCGCCTTGACCGCCGCCACGGCGACCTCATCGACATCATCTAGGGATTCAGCGCGGGCAATCAGACTGTCGCACTGTGCGGTGTCGCCCATTTGCTGAGCGGCTTTTGCCGCAAATAGTAGGTCGCCTAAGGGCGCCTCGGATTCACTGGCCGCTCTGCTCAGCAGTTGCGATGCCTGCTGCCAGTGGCCTTCAATATAAGCAATTAAGCCACGTTTCGCTTGCCGTTGACTGCGACGGGCGCCACGTTCACGCCACCAACCACCCGACGCGCGCAGAGGGCGATACACGGATAACAGCAACGTCCTCAACAGCCACAATAACAAAGCGAAAAGAACAAACACCGACATCGCCACCCATAGACTCATCTCGATGGATGTGCCGCCGTAGGCTAGCATCACATACCCCGGGTCCGCAGCGATTTTGCCAGCTAACCATACACCGGCCAATAAAAGTGCAGCAAAGATCAGCAGCGATGTTCTCACTTGCCCTCTCCTGGCGAAGACTGCAACGCACTATCGCGAGCGGGCAAACCCATTCGGTCTCTCATCACGAGCTTCAGCGCCTGTAGCGAACCACTGATATCTGGCCACGACTGACTTACCTGAGCGTCCGATAACAGCTGCAATTCAGAGAGGAAGGCAGCTGTGGCTCTTGCTTCAGCGTCGTAGTAATCGAGAACCCAGCCCTGTAGATTAGCTATTGCCGATGCATACAAGGGTTGCTTGCCAGAGAGCACGGCGTATTTTGCTTGCTCTACCAAAAAGTGCAGACCCTGCTTCAACTGGGCAATCTCAACATCAGACATCTGCGGCAATGCGCGCTGCCCTGAATCACGTATCACCACCAATTCTGATAGCGCCGCCCAAGCTTTCTGCCAGCCGCCCAACAAGCCTTCCGCATTGGCCGCCTTGGGCTGACTATCGCGGGCCTCAGCCACCCAGTGCTTTGCACTGCGCAGTTCTAAATAATCGAGCTGACTGGCGAGTGCACCGACGCGCAAATATAGCCCTTCGATGTCCAAACTATCCGCACGATTGAGTGAGGCAAGATCTTTAGCAATGGCCTGGCGCACCGGCAATAGTGCAACATCATCCACGGCCACCAACACATTATCGGCCGCCTGTAGCAAGGCCTTCGACCCCCTCACCTCGCCACTCATTAGCAGGCGTTGATTGGCCAAACGCAGCAAGTATTCTGCCTCCGCCAACTGCCAATCGCTGCGCTCGGTGCCCGCCACTTCATCGATACGGCGTTGGTTGTTAGCCACTATATCGGTCAAACCGCTCACCTGGCGAGATAGTCCTGCACTGGCTTGGGTCGACTTTTGCCATTGCTGAGATAGCGTCTCTAAACGCGTATGAGATTGCTGAATTTGTGCCGAAAGATCGCGTAACTGTTGGGTTTGCTGCTTTAGCTCCTCATTGAAGAACAGGGTCTGCTGATACCCCAAATACCCGCCACCCAATGCGACGGCAAGGGCGACAAAGGCCATACTGCCAGCAAACCAAGCGCGTGATGTGGCGGTTTTTTGCTCAGCCTTAGGCGCCTCTTTCTTGGGAGATGGCGTCGCCACAGCCGCCTTTTTGTTCGCCGGCTTACCCAACGCATCAGCCTTGGGCGGCGCTGCCTGATCGTCTTTGTTAGATGAGTCCGTCATATCAACCCTTAAGTGTTAAAAGTGCGGCAACGACCGCCTCTCTTCCCGCGTTACTTGCCCTAACAACCCGCTGGCAACCTGAGTGCAGCGCGATTTCCTCGACGCGTTCACTCGGCACCACCACCGGCAATTGCAATAATTCTTGGCGGCCTTCCTGGCTTGCTAGTGCCAGCCCATTGTGCAAGGTTTCTGCACTTGAGGCCAACCAACAATTGATACCCAACTCGTCTAGCAAGTGGGATAGCGTGCCTTGAGGATAGACGGGAACCTGCCGCTGATACAACTCGCAATAGTCTACCGCCCATCCACGATCACGCAGTGCACTAGCTAAGAATTCACGGCCACCTTGGCCACGCATGATCAAAACCCGCTGGCCGCTCTGGCCAACCCGCAAAACATCGAGCAATAGCAAGGACTCGCTGTCCATACCCGTTTCTGCAATGGCCGCATCAATATCGTAGGCTAACAAAGCATTGGCTGTCGCTTCACCAATCGCCAACCACTGGATGCCCATAGGAAGTTGTGGCCAGTACTGCTCGATGAGCGGCATACCAAAACGCACCGCATTGGTACTTATAAAAATGACGTGGCTGTAATGATCCAAATCCATGATTTGTCGCGCGGCTATACCTTCATCAGCCAGCGGCACGATATTCATCAATGGCAATTGAACAATATCAATACCATTGGCGGCACACGCCAATGACAAGTCATCACCCGAACCCTCTGGGCGGGTCATCCAAAAGTGGAGGGGCGCTGCTTCGCTCAAACACCACGCTCCATCACGGCCTGCAAAATGTTTGCCGCGCCTTGCTGCAGTAAGTTTTCCGCCACATCGATACCTAATTGTTCACACTGCTCGACCGGAGCGGAGGCCTCGGCACGCAAAATGGCCGAGCCGTCCGGCTCGCCCACCAGGGCGCGCAGCCACAATTCACCGTCGCGCTCAGGATGCGGGATGGCATAACAGGCAATCGGTACCTGACACCCGCCTTCAAGACGGCGATTCATGGCGCGCTCCGCCAGCACACACTGCGCAGTTTTCACGTGGTGTAAGGGGGCTAACAAAGCCGCGACACGCTGGTCATCCGTGCGAACTTCAACGCCGACAGCACCTTGCCCGCCGGCGGGCAGGCTCATCTCCGGCGAGAGGTACTCCGCAATGCGATCGGCCATTTTCAAACGCAGCAATCCCGCGGCCGCTAAAATGATGGCATCGTACTCACCGTCGTCGAGCTTTTGCAGGCGTGTATTGACGTTGCCGCGTAAAAACTTAATCGTGAGATCGGGGCGAAGGGCGCGCAACTGGCATTCACGGCGCAAACTCGAGGTACCTACAACGGCGCCACTGGGGAGATCTTCTAGCCGCTGATAAGCATTACTGACGAAAGCATCGCGCGGGTTCTCGCGCTCGCAAATTGTCGCCAAACCTAGGCCCTCCGGAAACTCCATTGGGACATCCTTCATTGAATGCACGGCAATATCCGCCCGCTTTTCTAATAAGGCGTGTTCTAGCTCCTTCACGAACAACCCCTTGCCGCCCACTTTTGCCAGCGGCACATCGAGCAGTTTGTCGCCTCGGGATACCATCGTTAGCAGAGAAACCTGCAGCCCAGGGTGGTGGCGCTCCAATTCCGCCTTGATAAATTCTGCCTGCCACAGGGCTAGTGGGCTTTGGCGGGTCGCGATAATTAAGGAATTGTCAGGCATCGATCTCACTCAAAAATATTTATCCCTATCATACGGCAGACTGGCAAGAATGTCGTCCTTCTGAAGCAATTCCACCGCTGCTATCTGCTTTGCCTGTAAGCCTGTTATAATCGGGTTTTTAAACATGTACCGAGTGAACCAACATGAGTGACGCAATCAAACCTTGGGGCGGCCGTTTTAGTGAACCCACCGACGCCTTTGTTGAACGTTTTACCGCATCGGTCGATTTTGACCAACGCCTCTACCACCACGATATCAATGGCTCACTCGCCCACGCCAACATGCTTAACAAAGTGGGCATATTGACCGACGACGAATACCGCGCCATTGAAACGGGTTTAGAAGACATTCGCCAAGACATCCAAGCCGGCAATTTTGAGTGGTCGGTCACCCTTGAAGATGTGCACATGAATATCGAGGCCCGCCTCACCGCCAAGATCGGCGACACCGGCAAAAAACTCCACACCGGGCGTTCACGCAACGACCAAGTCGCCACCGACATCCGTCTTTATTTGCGCGACGAAATTGACGCCATCGCCGACGAACTGACACGCCTACAACGCGGCCTGATTGATCTGGCAGAGCGCGAAGCTAATACCATCATGCCCGGTTTTACCCACTTGCAAACAGCACAGCCGGTAACCTTCGGCCACCACTTGCTGGCGTGGAATGAAATGTTGCAGCGCGATTACGAGCGACTCATGGACTGCCGCAAGCGCGTTAACCTTTGCCCTTTAGGCGCTGCGGCCCTCGCCGGCACGACCTACCCCATCGACCGCTTCTACACCGCCAAGTTACTCGGTTTTGACGCCCCGACAGAGAACTCTCTCGATTCCGTGTCGGACCGGGATTTCGCAATTGAATTTAGTGCATTTTCTAGCCTGCTAATGATGCACATGTCGCGTTTCAGTGAAGAATTGATCCTGTGGGCATCTTCGCAGTTCAACTTCATCGACTTGCCCGACCGCTTCTGTACCGGCTCGTCGATAATGCCACAAAAGAAAAACCCCGACGTCCCCGAGCTGGTTCGCGGCAAGAGCGGCCGAGTGGTTGGCCACTTGATCGGCCTCATTACCCTGATGAAGTCTCAGCCTTTGGCCTACAACAAAGACAACCAAGAAGACAAAGAACCTCTGTTTGATACCATTGATACCGTAAAAGACTGCTTGAAAGCCTATGCTGACATGGTGCCCGCTATTGTGGCGCGCAAATCCTATATGCAAGAGGCGGCAGGCCGCGGTTTTTCTACCGCTACCGACTTGGCCGACTACCTGGTTCGCAAGGGTATCCCTTTCCGTGACGCCCACGAAATTGTTGGAAAATCTGTCGCGTTTGGCGTTGAGAACTCGCGCGACCTGTGGGAAATGACCCTATCAGAGCTACAACAATTCAGCCCGGTTATTGAGGGTGACGTCTTTGACTATCTGACCCTTGAAGGCTCAGTAAGTGCTCGCAAACATTTTGGCGGCACCGCACCAGAACAAGTGCTGCTAGCCACCAAACGCGCCCGCGACAAAATCAGCGATCGCTAAGTCGCCGCCGCAAGCGCTTGGGGGCAAACGCCCCTAACACTCTTGCACTGCGTGAACTATATTGTTGGGTATGTCTCATACCCAACAACCCATCAGCCACGGCGACATTCGCCAGCGATTTGAGCACCTTAATGAGGTGCGACTTAATCGCGCCCAACAGGTCATGGGCGGCAAACAGCGCCGTGCCCTCGACCTACTGCCACTGCTTCTGCACATTAATCACGCACAGCTTCCCGGTTTTATCGACAGCCATACCCCGTGCGGGATTTTTCAATATCAACCTAACCACGATGCCATCAAGGCCGCCCGGCAAATGGCACCCAGTATCACGGCCACACCCAGCCAGGCGAATGTTGATATCGATGCCATTTATTTAATGGGGAGCAGCGGTTCGGTGGCACACTCTCGCCAGAGCGATTTTGACATCTGGCTATGCCACCGCCCGGGGCTCTCCCCCGAACACATCGACGCCCTCACGAAAAAAACCGAACGCCTCAGTAAATGGGCCAAACAACAAGGGGCTGATGTGGTTTTTTTCGTGATGACAGCCGAACAGTTTCGCAACAACCAACGCCCCGGTTTGAATGGCGAGGACTGCGGCAGCACCCAGCACAAACTGCTACTCGACGAATTTTATCGCACCGCGCTGCTTTTGGCGGGCAAACCCCCACTATGGTGGTTCGTCTCCCCTGATGACGAACCGCGCTATTCTAGTATTGATCAAGTGGCCGACACCCTCGATTTTGGCGCCGTCGCGGACATTCCCTTTAGTGAATATATCGGCGCAGGGGTCTGGCAGATGTACAAATCGATCGACTCCCCCTATAAGTCGATGATCAAAATCCTGCTGACCGAGACCTACGCCTCACAACAGGGCGATAGCACCCCCTTGTCGATCACCTTTAAGCGACTCATTTATAACGACCAACTCCATCCAGACGAGCTCGACCCCTACGTCATGATGTACCGCCGCTTAGAGCGCTACCTGACAACGCGCGGTGATGAGGCTCGTTTGGAGTTCATCCGCCGCTGCTTTTACGCCAAGGTAGCCATTCCTCTCGCCAAGTTGAATCGAGATGCCATTACCCAATGGCGCCAGCAACTATTGCGCAATCTCGTCGACCAGTGGGGCTGGGGTGACTACCAGCTAATGGCCTTGGACGAACGTCATCAGTGGACTGTGGAACGCGCCATTGAGGAGCAACAGCTCCTCGTCACAGAGCTACACCAAAGCTATGAACTCCTATGCCGACTCGCCGCACAGCGCAACGCGCACCACGCTATCAATGCCAAAGAGTTCCTCATCTTAGGGCACAAGTTAGCAGCGTGGTTTGAACAGCGCGACAATAAAATCGGCAGGTTAAACGCGACCATCAATCGCAGCGAAAGCATTGAAAAGCTCGTCATTTCGCACAGTGATCACTGGCATTTAAAGCGCCCCGACGAAATACTCCCTCTGTACAGCTGCGACTCACTCTACCAGTTACTATGCTGGGTAGAAGCCAACAATCTCGCCGACCCGATGACGCAGTTCTACCTCGATGCCAGTTGTGGGAGTATCACGCCACAAGACGTTCAGCTATTGCGCCGACATATCAAAAACCTGCTTAGCTTATTAGACGAACACGTCGACGATGACGATTACGCCGACGAAGAATCGATGCAGGGGGCCCTGTTTATTATCGATACCCATAAGCACGCCATCGCTGAGGATAAAATCGTCGTTTCAGATCGCAACGACGTTCTAAAATTTGGAGGTGCGCAAACCAATCTACTGCACGAAATTGATATTTTATTTTGCAGCTCTTGGCACAGTCTTTATCACTACAATTTCACCGGCATCTCAAGCGTGATTGAGAGCTTATGTTTTGTGCTAAATCACAGCATACGCCTTAACCGACCGCTACCGCGAGCTACCTTTTTTAGCCGCTCAAGCTACGGCTCTGCGCTGGTTAAACGCTATCAAACCATCTACCAACACCTTGGCACACTCCTGCTGAACAATGCACAGACACCTCGCTACATTATCGAAATAGAACACGAGCATTTCGTACTAGAAAAACAACACGGTGATATTCAATGGCGCGCTTTCGAAAATAGAAAGCAACTGTTCCAGCATCTGGCGCAAGAACGTCAGGTATACAGCCCTATCGCACTCGATCAAGGGGTGTTATCTGACACCCCGCTACCTGCAATGCTGCCCATTTTTAGACCGGATATCGTGCAAGTGTTCTATCAAACAAATGCTGGTATGGCGGCAGTCTATATCAACGACGAGAGGGGTGCCTTGCTGACGTATTACACCCATTACCACAGCCCACAGGCACTGATGCAGACGCTGCAACGCTTTCTGCAAAACACTCGACAACGGCAACTGGGCACGCCGACGGATCTAGCCGTCTATTTTTATGACATCCAGTTCCATCGGAAGTTAGACAGGTATGTGATTGCGCCTCTTCAATCCCACCCCAACACCGACGACAAGCACCATGTCGATATCCGCGCCCGGGGATCACGCGATGAAAATCGCCGAATCGTTTTCGACCTTTATATTGAGAACACGGCGTTTTTATACCGTGAACACGGGGAGGCTATTTTTCACCACGTGGCCATGCACTGCCTACAAAATAGCCAAGGCTCAGAACGCTACCCATGCTATGTCAGCGACATCGACCTAAGCGACTGCTCGCTGCCGACAAAGGCCCTACCGACGACGGCCTATTTGCAGCACAAACAAACCATCGAACAACGTATCAACCAAGCACTCAAAGCCTGCCAATAATTATATGCGGATGGCTTCACCGGCTTGTTCGAGGCTCGCCTCTGCCAACACGTCCCGAAAATTGCGGCCATCGCGGGTCGATAACCACGCTTGAGCGCCCTCGTCATAGGCGAAGTGAAAACCATCGCGCTTAGTCGCCAACCACAATTCTTGGGTTGCCGTCTGCCGCGACGCAATTATGTGGGAGCCATTGGGGCACACCAAGGTCAACACGCCAGGCCCCATTTCACAGTCGATGTCGACCGACAGGGTATCAACAGCGTCCTCAATATCGTGCATGAGATCGTCGATGCGTTGACTAAAACTAAGTGCGTCCATGGGTACTCCTAAAAAAATCAGCGGATAGAAAACACGAGATGCCGCAAGTGTACGCTGTTTCTATACGCGCCGCATCAAGCTCGCTATAATGCTTGGCTTTAAATTTGAGTCTGGAATCATGTTGTTGCGAATCACCCTAAGCCTATTGCTCCTCGCTACCCTCGCTGGTTGCGGCCAAGCCGGCCCGCTGTATCGCCCTGACAACACCGAGCCCCAGCCAACGACCCCTGAGGCAAAATGAAATCTCTTGCATATACCGACGGTCAGCTCGCCTTTGACGGCCTCGCTTTGACCGAAATTGCCGCACAGTTCGGCACCCCGACGTACGTGTATTCGCTAAGTACTATTCAGCAAAACTTTTTGGCTTACAGCGACGCCCTGGCTGGCCGCGACCACCTGATTTGTTATGCCGTAAAGGCCAACTCCAATCTTGCTGTGCTGAACGCCATTGCCAAGCTTGGCGGCGGTTTTGATATTGTCTCGCGCGGGGAACTGCAGCGTGTTTTGGCTGCCGGCGGCGACCCGGCCAAGGTTGTTTTTTCTGGTGTAGCCAAAACGGCTGAGGAAATGCGCTTCGCCCTCGAACAGGGCATTAAATGCTTCAATATTGAATCACCTGCCGAGCTTGATCGTCTCAATGAGGTCGCCGCAGATTTGGGGCTTATCGCCCCCATTTCTATACGGGTCAATCCCGACGTAGATGCCAAAACCCACCCCTACATCAGCACCGGTCTAAAGCAGAATAAGTTTGGTATTAACATTGAAGAGGCACCCGCCATTTACCGCCGCGCGGCCGCCATGGCGAATATCCAAGTCGTCGGCGTCGACTGCCATATCGGTTCACAGCTGACCGAAACAGCACCCTTTTTAGACGCGCTAGATCGCTTGCTGCGACTGATCGATGACTTGGCTAACGAGGGCATCCACCTGCACCACCTCGACCTAGGGGGTGGGCTGGGAGTGTGCTATAAAAACGAGCAGCCGCCTGCCATCGGCGATTACATCGACGCGCTAATGGCGCGTGTAGGTGACCGCCAACTCAGCATCATGTTTGAACCCGGCCGCTCAATTGTCGCCAATGCAGGGGCACTGCTGACCCAGGTGGAATTCATCAAATGGGGTAGCGAGAAAAACTTTGCCATTATCGACGCAGGCATGAACGACATGATTCGACCTTCGCTCTATCAAGCCTGGCTCGATATTCTACCTGTACAGCAACGCGATACGCAGGCGCATGTTTATGACGTGGTAGGCCCAGTGTGTGAAACCGGTGACTTTTTGGGCAAAGACCGCTCACTCGCCATTGCGGCGGGAGATTTACTGGCGGTTGCCGGCTCTGGCGCCTATGGTTTTACCATGAGTTCTAACTACAACAGCCGCGGTCGCGCCGCTGAAGTTATGGTGGTCAACGGTGTCGCTAGGCAAGTGCGTGCACGCGAGACCTTTGACGATTTAATTCGCGGCGAATCGGTATTGGCAGACGCATGAGACTTCAATTCACTAAAATGCACGGCTTAGGCAATGACTTTGTTGTGCTAGACCGTGTCACACAGCGCTTCAATATCGATGCAGACCTCATCCGCCGTTTGGCCGACCGCCACTTTGGCATCGGCTGCGACCAGGTATTGGTAGTCGACATTCCCAGTATTCCCGAGGCCGACTTCCGCTATCGCATCTACAACTGCGATGGCTCTGAGGTTGAGCACTGCGGCAATGGTGCACGATGTTTCGCCAAGTTTGTGCGCGATCGCCAACTGACAGGTAAGCGCCGCATCAATGTCGAAACCGCCAAAGGCATGATCGAAGTACGGGTCACGCGCAGTAATCAATATTGTGTCAACATGGGAACGCCTTGGCTCGAACCTAAAGACATCCCGTTTACCGCCGAACAACGAGCCGCCACCTACTCACTAGAGGTCGATGGGAAATCTTACCAAATCGGTGCGGTCTCCATGGGCAACCCCCACGCCGTGCTGTTGGTTGACGATGTGGATACCGCACCGGTGAATACACTAGGGCCGGCCATTGAGCGCCACCCCAGCTTCCCCAACCGCGTCAACGTTGGTTTTATGCAGATTTTGAGCCGCGGGCATGTCAAATTGCGCGTTTTTGAACGCGGTGTCGGAGAAACTCTGGCTTGTGGCACCGGGGCCTGTGCCGCGGTTGTGTCTGGCAATTTGCAGGGTCTTCTCGACCGCCGCGTCAAGGTTGAACTCCCCGGCGGCACCCTCAATATTGAATGGGGTGGCGAGGGTAAATCTCTGGAAATGATCGGACCCGCCGCGCGGGTATTCGACGGCGAAATTCACGTTTAAGGACAACACAATGGACGCGAGTAAGAACATCGACAACATCAGCGCAGAACAAGTGGCTGAGTATCTGCGCAACAACCGCGACTTTTTCCAGCTGCGTGATGAATTATTGCTGGAAATGAACCTGCCGCATCACGGCCCCCACGGCGCTGCCTCGCTAGTAGAAAAGCAAGTGTCCGTATTGCGCGAACGCAACATCGAGATGCGTAATAAACTCGGCACATTGCTGCAAAATGCCGAGCAAAACGACCAGTTTTTCCAACACACTCGCGAACTCGTGCTAGCCCTGCTAGAGGCGAAAAACCTCGACGCTGTCGGCCAAGTACTGCGTCATAGCTTTTTGAAAGCTTTCAAGCTCGACGCCTTTAGCTTTGTCATTTTCGCCGAAGCCGAACGCTATAAAGACACCACCGCGCTCGTTTGCCCATTAGATAAAGCCGAGCAGTACATCAGCGGCCTGATCAACACCCGCAATAGCGTCTGTGGCATTTTGCGCGACGCCGAGCTAAGTTTCTTTTTTAAAGACAAGGCCAGTAAAGTTGGTTCGGCGGCCACCATCACCTTGGGCGGCGAGAAAAAATTGGGTATGCTTGCGCTAGGCAGTAGCGACAAAAACCACTTCAAGAGTGACATGGATACCCTGTTCTTATGTTTCATCGCCGATGTTGTCAGCAAAATCATCAGCCCAATGCTACAGCGCTAAGTCACCAACCACACGGTGGATGAAGACGTGGACGGGCTAGATCAGGACATTGCTGATTTTCACAACTATATCCACCAAATCCGGCGGCTATCGCCCCACACCTGTAGCAACTACGCCCGCGATTTAACTAGATTTCGTGAGTTTACCTCGCGCGATGGCAACCAAAACGCCGACACTGTTCACCCCGCTGATATACGCCGACAGGTCGCTGAACTGCACCGCACGGGGCTCAGCGGCAAGTCCATCCAACGCTATTTATCTGCTGTGCGCGCGCTCTACCAGTTTTTAAACAAGCAACGCCGCAGCAACAAGAACCCTGCCGTGGGCATACGCCCCCCCAAGAGCCCACGCAAACTTCCCCACACCCTCGATGTCGACCGGGTCACGCAGCTGCTCAACTTCGATGGCGCTGAATGGCTGGATAAGCGCGACAAAGCCATGTTGGAATTGTTTTATTCCAGTGGTCTTCGTCTAGCCGAACTGGTGGGCTGCAATATCGAAGATCTCGACCTCAACGATGCCAGTATCAACGTCACAGGTAAAGGCAGTAAGGTGAGAATTTTGCCCCTCGGTAGCTATGCTGTCGCGGCCATACGAGCGTGGCTACAAGTTCGCAACGAGGTACCAAGCACCGAGGACAAAGCGCTTTTCTTGTCGCAGCGCGGCAACCGTATTCACCCTCGCACTGTGCAAACAAGGCTGGCGAGTATTGCCAAATGGCGCGGCAGCGATCAGCGCGTACATCCACATATGCTGCGCCACAGTTTCGCGAGTCACATGCTGGAGTCCAGTGGTGACTTACGCAATGTGCAGGAACTCCTTGGGCACGCCGATATTTCTACCACGCAAATTTACACCCACTTAGATTTCCAACACCTCGCCAAAGTGTATGACAATGCCCATCCAC
>JBEAQQ010000018.1:0-4912 GCA_041163785.1 Pseudomonadota bacterium | reverse complement strand
CCTGTTATCGTTGACGATATGCTCTACGTCACATCCGGTTATGCGATGTTCGGCCAGTTGCCTGGTAATGTGATCTTTGCGTATCGCTTGTCTGAAGGTATGGATAAATAATTGTTGTTGGCTTTATAACAGGGCGAGTCAGACATCCTGTCTGAGCTCGCCCCACCTTAGTCGATCTAAATGAGATCTCCTGTTTGTCGTCACGAGCGGTTATCTTAGCTTGAATTCATCAATGGTTCTGTGTAAATCCGTGGCCATCTTGAGCAGGTCCTCGGCGATGCGCGCTGTCTGTTGTGCGTCGTGGGAGGTGGTCTCTGCAGAGCGGCTGATCTCAATGACGTTGCCGTTGATCGATTCTGAGACGCTGCTCTGTTCGGTGGCGGCGCTTTCCATCTGATTATTGAGGGTGCTAATCAGGCTAATGGATTCGGCGATGTGGGCGAGTTCGCTTGCGACGTGCAGAATGCTTTCGGTTTGTGCGTTCGCGTTGCTCGAGGCGGTTTCCATCATTTGCACCGAGCTGGCCGCTTCTTTTTTGAGCGTTTCAATGGTTTGTCTTATCTGCTCGGTGGAACTTTGGGTACGCGAGGCTAGTTGGCGGACTTCGTCGGCCACTACCGCGAAACCTCGGCCTTGTTCACCGGCGCGGGCGGCTTCAATGGCAGCATTCAAGGCCAGGAGGTTGGTTTGCTCGGCAATGTCAGATATCACGCTCAGCACGTTACCCACTTCTTCGCTAGTGCGACTGAGTTGCTTGATTCGCTCAGCGCCACTGACAATCTCGTTGCGCAGTTGTTCTATACCGTCGACCGCCTTTTGAGCCCGTTGTTGCCCTTGGTGGGCTGCCTGCGTGGTCTCCATCGAATGTTGGTTGGTGGAAATCGCGTTGGCTTTGACCTGTTCGGCGGAGGCGGCCATTTCTGTCGAGGCGCTTGCGACCATGTCAGTATTGGTTTTTTGAGTAAGTACTTCTCTCTCGGTGGTTTCGGCCATACCCGTAATACGGTTGGCGGCTTCCTGTAGCTGGGTGGCGCCTTGTTGAACTGTGCGTAGGCTTCCGTTGATTTTGTCCATCATACGGTTGAATGCGCGCGCCACGGAGCCAATTTCGTCGTCGCGCTTGACGTCAAGTTGTACCGAAAGGTCGTTGCTGTGGGCGATGTGGTTCATCTTGTCGTGCAAATTGACGAGTCGACGGATCACAATACGGTCGAGCAAGACGATGGTGGCGATGAAGGCGATGATGAAAATCAGTGTTTGGATCGCGCCATTTATGAGCAGTTGATGGTTAAGGTCTTCAAAGGTGCTTGCCATTGAGTAGTCGACACGTAGTGCACCTAGAATGGTGTTTTCCTTGCCTGGGTGACAGGTGAGACAGTTTACGCCTTGGTAGTCGCTGACCGCGCGCAATGGAAAAGCATAACTAATCTGTGGCCCTTTCGCGGCGTCGAGGAGTGTCAACACGGTTTCACCGGTGAGTGCTCGGCGGTCAATGTCATCTTTGGGGCGCTCTTCGTCTCGGCCTATGCCGTACATGGCGTTCAACGCATCGCTTCTCACCACGCGAATATCTAATAGGTCGGGTTCGTTGAGGGCTTTGTCTCGCAGCATATCGCGGTTGTTGATAGAGCCGCTAAGCATCATCGTATTGAGCGAGTCAAAGTAGGCGATACCCACCGATTTGACGTGCTTTTCGCTAAAACGAACGAGTTCGCTCTTTTGGGTTGTCATACTGTAGGCAATAGTAAAGATCAACACGAGCGTGAACGCGCCGGCGAGGGCGGCCAATAAGACGTTGCGAATCGAAAGCGTTTTTAGCATCACTTCTCCAGGCTCATCCGACGATGAATTGTGTTAACTGACTTGCTTTGTCGGCCAGTTGCCTGAATGTATGAGGGCGAGAGGTTTTGTTTTGGAAGGGCTAAAAAAAACGCCGGCTAGGCCGGCGTTTTTAAGGGGTAGATACTTATTCGACAACGTCGCTATTGGTCACCGAAAGCACCGTGCCTTTGCTCGCGATGAATGCACCAATCTGCGATTGCATTTCTACAGTGGCCGCCGCCGATGCAGCTGGCGATAGCATTGAGCCGTGGCTACCCTCAGTAAAGCGAACAATATGCTTGATACCTGTTGCTTCCATTGCGCTTGCGCTGGCGGTGCTAAGCTCCATGGCGCGCGCTAGCGGCTCAGTACCACCTAAGACACCGAATTTCGATGTTTGATTAGGAATCACCTCGTCACCGTAAACCATATGCATCAATACGGGCGTACCATTGGCGGCCACAATGCCTGCATGGTTTGAAGGATCTGCACCGTCCAATACTGATTGTGTCGCAAAGGCAAAGCCTGCCAAATTGTTGAAGGTGGTTTCTTTCTGGAACGGCGTCAGCGCGGCACTAAATTGGGTGTAGAACGCTACCAATTTAGCTTCGTAGTCAGCATCGCCAGGAGAAACACCGGGATTAGCCGCTGCGAAGGCCGCCGCAGTGTCGGCTGAAGCGGCAGTGACTAACAGCGACTCAATCAACGGCCCAAAGCTGTCTGATTCAAGCAATAGGCTCGCAATACCGCCACCAGGGACTGAAAGTGCTGAAGATTCGATGGCAAACACATCGTTTAAGGCTGGCACATTCCAAGCTGTCGCCAAAGCGGTTTGCGTAGCCGCTGGTAGAATCGATGGACCGTTTGCTAGCGCAGTAAACGAGGTGCCGGTAATGGCGCCAAGCGATTGGCCAGCGAAGCTGACGCTGTTGGGGTCAATCGGCGTCGAACCACTGAGATTGTGCAATGCAACGCGCACAGCTAACAAATCAGCGATTGACTGACGAACGTTATCACGGCCGGTGAGCAAGCTAGCCAAGTTCATGTAGTGGGTGGCTGATTTCTCTGAGGCGTTGATGTCATCGGTGCCATCACCGTCCAGATCGAAACCGCGCTCTCCATGAAGGGGGTGATCAATGAAGACAGTGGCTTGGCCCATCAAAGACATGGCACCTGAGATGGCGAGCATGGTTTCTTTGGTGGCCGTAATGCCGTGCATCATAATCGTTACTGGCCAGCCGTTAGCGGGTTGTGCGATGGCGGGGAGGCCTAGCTGGGCACGCACGGCATTGACCAAGGTCGCGTTGGGAACCGTCATCCAACCAGGCACATTAAGCACGGCATTCGCTTTGGGGATGGGGTTGTATTTGGTGACGTGACGCAGTGTATCCAGTGCAACATCGCCGTTGGCATCGCGCAAGTCGCGCAAACCAAATGCTTGGCAGGTAGCGTCATCTGGGCCCGCAGCAAAGGCGGCCACTGCATCGCCCGCACCCAATAAGGTGGCGCCACTGTCGCACATGGCCGTCCAGCGACCCGTGGTAGGAGCCAACGGATTGGTTGCTGAAGGCAGGGGTAGGTAGTAGGGCATGTTGCTGAAGGTGGCAGAGTATAACGTGGCTGCTTTGAAAGGTGCGTTCGCCGCGTTGTCTTCTAGGCCTAGCGCGTCAAGAGCTGTCATGCCTGTAGCTGCTGTGGTGACAGCGGGTGGTGTCACTACGTTAGAAGACAGCATCGCTTTGACAGCCAGCATAGGTGTAACCGTGTCTTGAGTCTGGAAGGCCATGGCGTACTTAATATCGCCTTCGGTCAGGTCGCTGCCAGCCGCAATAGCGTTTTCGTAGCTGTTGATAATGCTTTGCATCTGCAGCATCTCGGCGTCTGACATGGGAGAAGAAGCGATGTCTGTCTCAAGTGCCATGTAGTCGGCTGAGCTGCCAATCGTGTTGCCAGCGGTATCTTGTAACAAACCTGTCGTAGCTACGATGTAAGACGTATTGGATTCCAAGGGTTTTAAAAGCACAACATTGACCGAGCTGCTGCCGGCTTTTACTGCGAAGTCGACGCCAAACGTCAGTTCTGAGACAACTTTGCAGGCGTGCAGCATATTAGTAGCTGTGCAATCGCTGTCGCTGGCATTGGGGCCCACTATCGCCTTGAATAAACGCACTGCACCAGGGAGCTCAGCACTGCTATTCACTTGTTGGCTTGTGGCCATGTCCATAGACAGTGAGAAGCTCGCTTGTGTCGACCAACCGTCTAGTCCGCCCAGTGCAGTTTGTGGGTCGCTGTAATCTGGGGCGGTACCTGCCGCGGCCGCCGCGGTTTCGCCAGGCATTTGCAATGTGCCGTCTGTCGTGCCGACCAGAAGCCAGTCGCTGGGCACAGAAATCTGGCCGTTGGCGGGGCTAAATACCACATTGGACGTTGTGTCAGGTGCAGGTGCTGGCGGCAGTGTTAAAGAGCCGGGGGTGCCGCTCGTGCTGCCTCCGCAGGCGGTCAAAACAGCGAGAGAAATGGCACTCAGGCCAGTCAATAAGGGTTGGCGCATTGTTGTATCCTCTTGTAGTTATTCATATCAAAACGTTATACGTATAGCAGGTTGCCACAGCTTCAGCCATAAGCCCAGAAATAATTTTTTTCGACAAATGTGCCTATTCGACGCTGAGAACACCGACATTGACTAGCGCGGCTATGATTTGGCAGGCCTCGTCATCGAGGTTGTGTTGTAGTTCGGTAAGGGCTGATTCACGACGATCGGCCAGTGCGATGAAGTGTGCCTTGTGGGAAGGGGGGACGTCGATGACGCTGCCGTTGGCAAACAGTTGGCAGCCATCAGGTGAGTTGAAGTAGGCCAGGCGAGCGCCGGGAGCCATATACAGTGTATGCTCGGTGAGCAATTCGGGAATCTCGCGTGCCAGTAAAGGCTCTTCGAGATCTTCTAACGGGTGTTTGCACTCCGTCATAAAGCGACCAAACCAGCGGGCAACCGACGCGTCGTCAGTGAGTTGTTCGCTGATCATACGACGCAAGGTGTCGATATCCGCTGTTGAGATCGCACCGCAGTGGCTGTCGTTAGCTTGGCGTGCAT
>JBEAQQ010000017.1:0-8457 GCA_041163785.1 Pseudomonadota bacterium | reverse complement strand
GAAGCGCTATTCGCTCAGGTTAATATAGATGGTGCCCTTGTTGGGGGCGCTTCACTTAAAGCAGACGACTTTGCAGCTATTTGCAAGTCAGTGAGATAGAGATGGAAACGTTAGTTATCGTAGTTCACGTTGTCGCCGCCTTGGCGATCATTGGTTTGATTTTATTGCAGCAGGGCAAGGGTGCTGATGCTGGCGCTTCTTTTGGCGCGGGTGCATCGCAGACGGTTTTTGGTGCGTCAGGTTCAGGTAATGCTCTGACTCGTGGCACAGCCATTTTTGCGACCATTTTCTTTGCTACTAGCTTTGGTTTGGCCATTTTCGCCAAAAACAAGGCGAGCACAATTGCTGATGTGGGTATGCCCAGCGTTGAAGTTCAGCAGGCCGCGCCTGTTGCGAACGACGAAATTCCTGCGGTTCCAACCGGTGAGTCACCTTCTCTGGAAGAAATTCCAACAAATGCTGCATCTACTGTTCCCAACGAGGCACAACAACAGTAGAATACGCGCAAATTTGCGGTCGTGGTGGAATTGGTAGACACGCCATCTTGAGGGGGTGGTGCCGTAAGGTGTCCGGGTTCAAGTCCCGGCGACCGCACCAAATAAACAAAAAAGGCTAGCCCATTGGGCTGGCCTTTTTTGTTTATTGCGGGTGTTGGCCTTGAACACGGCCGGGTTCACGAGCACGGCAGGAGCAGTGCCGAACAGCGCATCGCGCTGGCTTTTTTCTTTATCTCGCCTTATATTAGTTTGGTCTAATAAAAGGGGCCTGCTATGAAATACATCTTATCTATTATCCTGTTGGCAATGTCTACGTTTGCTACCGCTGAACAATCAACCGATACCCTTACCCAGGAAGCCGCCGCTAAAGCAAAATTGTTAGGTATGCAGTTGAAGCAACAACTTGGCAAGGCGATGAAAGCGGGTGGCCCCCAAGCGGGCATTGAAGTTTGTCACAATGTCGCAGAAAGTATTGCCGCCAGTCTATCGGCAGACGGTTGGACGGTAGGACGAACTTCGCTGAAAAATAGAAGTTTAAAGAATGCACCTGATGCCTGGGAGAGCGAGGTACTTATGGACTTCGATAACCGTCATCAATCAGCCCCCGAAGAAAAACTTACAGCAACAACGATGGAACAAAATGCTCAAGGGCAGAAGACGTTTCGTTTTATGGCGGCCATCCCAACGGCAGAGGTTTGCATAACCTGTCACGGTGTGAATATCTCGGCAGAGGTTGTCGATTTATTGCATCAATACTATCCAGCAGACCTAGCTAAAGGCTACAGCGTGGGTGATATCCGTGGAGCATTCACCTTGTCGAAAGTGATGGAATAGCCTGAATTTAAGAGGGCATTAGTTCAGTATTTAGCCTCCAGAATTTCGTGTTAAGGGTTCTAACAAACGCGGTCGTAAATTCTCGGCAGCATCGCCAAATGTTAACTACTATGTAACAGAAATAATATGGCGAATAAGAATGCTCGAAAAACTTTTTTCTCGTGCTTCTGAGGGTGGCTTGCTTTGGTTGGGCACGCCTTCAGAATCACACCGTCGACTTTTTAGTGACGCAAGCATCCATCTTGCAACGATGCCGAATAGTTTTGAGACACTGTGCGCGCTCGAAACTATTCGTCAACAAAAGCATGCGCTACCCGTTGTAATTGTTGATGTAGAAGTCGCTAATCGCGATCATCACTGTCTCGCAGAAACGACCAGTAAGGTTGCAGAGTATAGCAATCTATACACTGTCTTATTCGGTAAAAGTGAGGTCTCTGAAACACTTTACAGTCAGGTTATCTACTCTACACGCGAGCTCATCAAAGGCAGTAACGTGCTGATCGAACAGCAGTCAGTATACGGTCAGTCGATACCGGAGGGTGTTAACGCGTCTGGTCGAGTTCTCGTGATAGAGAAAAGCTCTACGAATCGTTTGATTGCAAAGGGCTTGTTGAGTTCATTGTCTGTAGAGCATGATATTGTGGAAACAATGCCTAACTATATTGATCTCAATAGATACGGTGTTGTGTTCATAGCCTATGAACAATACCACGTGCCCGATGTACAGTGGCTCATCGATCAACCGGTACGCAAGGTTATTATGGGCGGCCAACCTACTGAAGGATTGGAGCATACGTCAGTTCCCTTGAGGGAAAAAGAATTGGTTAGCCTATTGAAACGTGCAGATGTAGAGCTGAAGACTCTTGAACAGCCCGGAGTAGGGCTAGCAAATGCGCAAGAATTATTGGCCGGTGAATTATGTTTAGATGTTGCGAGTATTAGCAGCAGATTGAATCTTTCAGAGGATATCGCACGCCTTGTTTTGGTGACCTACCGTGGTGACTTGGATAAGCAAATGACCGCTCTCAATAAAGCACAAGTGGATGAAAATCCTGTGGCCTTGAAAGCGGTAGCTCACAAAATAAAAGGAGCCTCTCTATCCGTTGGTGCCCACGAAATATCGGCTTTTGCTGCCATTTTAGAAAGCAGAGTGGCGGGCGTATTACACGAGACAACGTTATCCACTGCTGTAAAAGATTCGGCGCAGCAATTAACGGAATTACTCGCGGAGATTAAGCGAAATCTGGATGAGTATTTCTCGCAAGAGGGCGCGCATGGATAAGGCAGCGCTAGTCCTTAAATTGGAAAGCGAAGTTAAGGCGCGTAAAGACGCCGAGGCGATGCTGGAGAGTAAATCAAGAGAGCTCTTTAAGGCGAATCTGAAACTGGCCGAGCAGTCTGAGATTATTGAAGAAAAAGTTCTGCAGCGCACGGCGCAGCTACAGAAGTCGCTGCACGAAAACTTGAGTGCGAATAATATCAAACAGCAATTTATCACCAATATAAGTCATGAATTGCGTACACCATTAAACGGCATTTTAGGAACGTTGCAATTACTGCTCGAGCGACCAAAAGATAATGAGCAGAAGAAGTTAGTGGGCCATGCGCTTGTGAGCGCAGAGCGACTAAAAATGCTGATTTCTGACATGATCGACATGTCGCGCTTAGAACGCGGTGAGCTCAAGTTAGATGAATACGAGTTTAATGTGGGGGGGATGGTGCGCGAACTTGCAGATCATTTCTGTAACTTCGCTACATCAAAGGACCTCAGCGTAACGCTCAATGGCATGGCGAGGACAGACTTACAGATTGTTGCGGACCCAGCGCGTCTTCGGCAAATCATGTTCAGCCTCATTGAAAATGCCCTAAAATTCACCGATCGCGGTGGCGTGGAAATTTCACTGGGTCTACACGACATAGAGCCAGAAAAAATGACGCTCTATTTTTCTGTGGTCGATACGGGGGTTGGTATTGCCCCGGACAAGCTAGGCAGCATTTTTGACCAATTTACCCAGGCGGACGACTCACCTAGTCGTAAGCATCAGGGCGCGGGGTTGGGATTGGCGACGTCATCGCAGCTGCTCAAACTAATGGGTGCGCAATTACAGGTTAGCAACCGTCCAGGTGGCGGCAGTCATTTTTGGTTCACGCTGCCATTGCGCCATGAAATGTCACTGCAAGAAAGACAAACTGGGGGGCATATTATGCTTGTTGCACCCTACGATGGCGACCGCAGCTTTATGGTGAAAGACCTATCTAAGGCTGATGTGAATGTCACAGTGTGTAACGACAGTCAGGCCATGCTAAGAGGATTGGCAGAAGAGACATGTGATGTCGACTTGATTTTGTTAGACGAAAGAATTTCAAAGCAAGACAGCAAATTATTGGCAGATTCATTCCCAAGTATGTGGCGCTCACGCACGGCATTGCTCTGTTTGAGCAAGCAACAATCGATGCAACATACGATAGAGAACCACTATGTTTCCCTGTTTGAGCGACCGTTAGAGACGGATCGTTTGAGTACGCTATTGGCGGTGTTCAACGAGGCCGGCGAGCTTTGGGATGCGCCATGTCAATCGGCTGCGTCTGTCACTGATGTTGTGCTTGAGCATGAGGAATCTGAAGAATTATCTGTAGATTTTGAAGCATCTGACCAATGGCGAGGCAAGGTCTTGTTGGTTGAGGACAATCGATTAAACGCCTTGATTGCCATTGAGATGCTCAAATTGCTTGGAATTGCGCATGAATGGGTCGAAAACGGGCGTGAAGCCATTGATGCCTTGCGCGAGCAATCGTTCGCCTTAGTACTGATGGATTGCCAAATGCCCATGATGGACGGTTACGAAGCGACGCAGAGAATTCGCGCAGGAGAGGCGGGTGAGTCGATGGCCTTGATTCCTATTATTGCCCTGACGGCGGACAACCCAAGCCAGGGGCTGCATACATTTATGAAGTCCGATATGAATGGTTGGATTGCCAAACCGCTGGAAATTGGTCGAATTGAAGTAGAGATGAAGCGTCACCTATTGCGCAGAACGGCCGCGGCAGAGTTTAGTTTTGATGCGAGGTTAGCAAAAAATCCTGCATTGGCGAAGGCGCTGTTAGAGCATTGGCGTGAACTGTTAAAACGAATGTCACTCGATTATAACAGCGGTGTGTATGATGCCGGTGGGAAGAAAGTTGAGTCAGCCTTTGCTGTACTCATTGAGATCGCGGAGGCTTTTGAGCTGTCGGCAACCTTAGGGGGTATAAGGCGTTTTCTCAGCATAAAAGGTCACGACAATCTTGCGCCCGTGTTTGAAAGTACCGTGACGGAGTTGCAGCAACACATAAAATCAAAACTGCATTCACTGAGTGAGGTGCGCCATTGAGTGACGCCACACTGCCTAAGCTGCTGATTGCAGAGGACGATGTCACCACGCGTTTAGTGATTAGTAAACTGCTCAGTGACAGCGGTTTCAACGTCACGGTGGTTCGCGACGGCTTAGAGGCAATCACTGAGCTTGAACGCCGTGTTCCCGATGTGATTATCACGGATTTAAATATGCCCAATTTAGACGGCATTGAACTCGTTAGGATCGTCAAATCCTTCCCAGAATACAACGATATTCCGGTGCTGATTCTGACGGCCGATGATAATCAAAGCGCACTTCGGAAACTGTTTAACCTAGGTGTGACAGACTATATTCGCAAACCCATCACTGAAGTCGAGCTTGTCGCTCGCATCTCGGCAGCGTATCGGCTCAAGTCTGAAATGGATGCGCGTAAAAACAATGAGCGTGAATTAAACGCTACCCTGCATGCCCTGCAGCAAGATCTTGAAGCCGCCGGCAATATTCAACGCAGTATGCTCCCGAAAGATAACGTCATGATCGCGGGCATTGAGGTAGCGTGGCACTTTAAACCAAGTAAGGCCGTGGGCGGAGATATTATCAACTTTCTGCAGCTCAATGACACCGAGGTGGCGTTCTATCTATTGGATGTATCTGGGCATGGCGTGCCTTCCGCCTTGTTTGCGGTTAGCGTCAATACCATGCTTATTCAAAATGCGCGCCCTGGTGGCCTACTGGTCGACCATGAGGGTAGGGCGCGCAAGCCGCACGAAGTGGTTAGTGAGTTAAACAGCGCTTTCCAGATGGATATGGAGTTCCAAAAATATTTCACCTTTACCTATGCGGTGCTTAACACCCGCACCCGGGTGGTGGAATATACCCAAGCTGGGCAAACTCCCACACTGCATCTCAACGATGGCGTGAGTGAGTACTGGGAAGAGGGTGATTTTCCGGTGGGGTTGCTCCCCAATGTTGACTTCGAAACGCACACCAGAGTCATCAAACCTGGCAGTCGCTTGTATTTATATTCCGACGGTATCGTCGAGGCCTTTGGTGAGAAGGGCGAATTATTTGGTGTTAAGCGCCTGAGTGATACCGTAGTGAGATTAAGAAATAATACCCTGACGGAATCGATTCGTGGCATTATCAGCGAAGTAGATCAATGGATGAGTCAAAGCGTTGAACAAGACGATATTACGGTATTGGCCATAGAAATGGTGCCAGATGTTAAAACAGCGCGCGTGACCGTATTGGCTAGCGATGATGCTGTGCGTACATTGTGCGCCACCGTTCGCGAGGTTGTCATGCAGGTTAGTAATAACCAAGAAGTGGCGACCTGGATCGAAATGGCTATTGCGGAGGCAGGTAATAATATTGTGCAACACGGCTATGCCGATGGCCAAGCAGGAGAGATTAGGCTTGAGGCGCAGGCAACCAAAGATAGGGTTGAAATCACACTGATTGATTTTGCGGCGCCCTACAATCCCCTGGATAGGAAAGTAGATTTCGACACTTGGGACTATACTCAGGCCGATGAGGTGTCGGCGGGTCTTGGGATAGGTATAATGCAATCCCTTATGGATGACACAAGCTATGAGCGTGTCGACAACAGCAATCGTTTAACCATGCGCCGGTCTCTCTAGCCAGCGCGGAGAGAGATCGTGACCCCATCCCTGTTTTCCCAGCTTCAACAGCAATACCAACACCTAGACGGCGTCGACGTGGTTTTGGGGCGCGGCGATTTGCCAGAACTTCATATTGTTAATCGCTTTTGCCGCGCTGAAATTTCCTTACTTGGTGGGCAGGTGTTGTCCTTCCAACGCGCGGGTGACGAACATCCATTGTTATTTATTTCAGATGACGCCTTTTTTCAATTAGGCAAGGGTATCAAAGGCGGTGCCCCCGTTTGTTGGCCGTGGTTTGGTGACGACCCTGAGGGGCGTGGCGCGCATGGGTTTGCTCGCAGTGCCATGTGGGAGGTGGCGGCTATCACCACGGATGACTGTGGTGTTATCCAAGTAGACATGACGCTTCCACAGTCGGTTTTTGAAGACCACCCCGAGTGGCCCTTTGCCAGTACCTTGAAAACGTCAATCAGGCTTGGCAAATGGCTGTCTATCAGCTTGGAAACCACCAATAGCTCTGACCATGACATGCCGCTGACGCAGGCTTTACACACCTATTTCTGTGTGGCGGATGCAACCCGTGTCAAAGTATTGGGTCTAGAGTCATCGAGTTACTTAGATAAGGTTGTTGATTTTGCGCGTGTGGACGCCTCCGGCGCGCCTATCCTAGTTGGCGGAGAAGTTGACCGTATTTACGACAACAACGTCGGCAATATTACCTTGGTTGACTCGCTTTGGCAGCGCAGCATATCGATCACCAGTCAGGGCAGTGGTAGCGCAATTGTGTGGAACCCGTGGGTTTCAAAGGCTAAGGCCATGGCCGATTTTGGCGATGACGAGTATCAGCGCATGATTTGTATCGAAACAGCGAATGCCGCTGACGATAAGCGAGTACTCGCGCCGGGTCAGACGCATGTGATGTCGGTTGAATACCGCATTTCATCATCAATTATTACTACTCCGTAATAGATATTTTACAAATTTGTACTAGTATCAAGTCAGTGCGTGCACGTCATGCACTGACTTTTTTATGCGCGCTGCACAATTCTTTGGCGCTATGAAATAACAAATCGAGTAGATGTAATGAAAGCAATGATACTGGCGGCAGGCAAAGGCACTCGAGTGAGACCCATCACTCAAGATATCCCCAAGCCAATGATTCCCATTATAAATACACCGGTCATGGAATTGATCGTGAAGCATCTGCACAGCCATGGATTTGAAGATTTCGTTGTCAACCTTAGCCATCTTGCAGAAAACATAGAGAATTACTTTGGTGATGGCTCACGCCTTGGTGTCAACATGGCTTACTCCTGGGAAGGCGAATTCATTGGTGATACATGGCATGGAAGTGCACTGGGTTCTGCCGGTGGGATGCAACTGATTCAGCAGCGTAGTGGCTTTTTTGATACCACATTTGCGGTGCTGTGCGGCGACGCGGTTATTGATGTCGACTTTACTGAGGCGCTTAAATTTCACAGAGAGAAAGGCGCGATTGCTACCATCGTCATGAAAGAGGTGCCACTAGAAGACGTGAGTAGTTACGGGGTGGTGGTGACCGATGTAGAGGGCAAGATTGCGTCTTTCCAAGAAAAGCCGTCACCCGCTGAGGCGAAAAGCAATGTGAGCGGGAATGAGTACTGAGCTTCTTGCCGTTTTATCGAGGCCCTTAGGCAGTGTTCTAAAAATGCTGGCTGCCAATACAGCAATAAAAAAGTAAGTTGTTTGTAAACATACAGCCAGAAGGACTAGAGTAAGAACCCAAGCTATGATGTTCACATTAAGCTTCTATCATTGCGTCAAGCTGTGTATTTAATCGTGTAAACCAATTGTCAGGTGTTATGCCAAATTCCTTTTGGATTTTGCTACAGTCCAGTCGCGAATTTTCTGGCCGTTTAGCCGGGGTAGGGTAATCGGCGGTTGTGATGGCGTTAACGGTGACTTTGTGTGGTAGCAGGTGGCGCTTTTCAGCTTCAATAAAAATAGCTTCAGCAAAAGCAAACCAAGTGGTGTAGGGGCTGCCACTGTAGTGATAAATGCCCCACGCGGTATTGCCATGCTCTATCTGTTCGGCGATGGTCAAAAGTGTCTTGGCAATGCCCTCTGCCGAGGTGGGGGCGCCGTGTTGGTCGGCCACAACGCCTATAGTATCTCTGCCTTGGGCGACAC
>JBEAQQ010000016.1:0-24082 GCA_041163785.1 Pseudomonadota bacterium | reverse complement strand
CTGTTGACGTCTAGCTATACCTGCCACGTGGCACACCACAAACTGAAGTTTGACGACAATCGTAAAGGCTTTAACCTCTGGTTGGGTATTACTGTTCTGCTGGGTATGACCTTCGTTGGTTTGCAGGCGTTGGAGTACTACGAAGCTTATGAACACTTCGGTTTGACGTTGAAAACTGGTGCTTACGGTACGACCTTCTTCATGTTGACTGGCTTCCACGGTTTCCACGTTTGCATGGGTATGATTATGCTGTTGATCCAATGGTTGCGTTCAGTCAAAGGTGGTCACTTCACTAAAGACGATCACTTCGGTTTTGAAGCATCGAGCTGGTACTGGCACTTTGTTGACGTAGTTTGGGTAGGTTTGTTCCTATTCGTCTACATCCTATAAGGCCAAGCAAGACAATGAGGGCTGTAACCTTTGCGGGTTACAGCCTTTTTTTTGGCCGTTTGTGAAGGGGGGTGGCTTCAGCGAAGGGGTTATTGTTGCTGTGCGGGGCGAGGCGCGAAATGGTGCTCGTCCCAGGGGGCGTTGGAACCGAGCTGGCCGGTAAACACACCGTAGATCAACAGCGCCATGAGTAGCGTGGCAACGACTAAGCGGAAGGATAAGTGGTACCATGTGCGGCGTGTGCCGCCTTTGTCCTTCATCAAAAAGGTGAAGCTAGTAAAGAGACTGACCACGAGCAGCAGAAATAAAATGATGATTGCAATTTTTAGCGCCATATAAGGGGGTCCAATGAGTAGATTAAGCTTTGCTATAGGTTGGAAGAGTACCGTACTTACCGCACTCGTGGTACCTCTGTGTCTATCTTTAGGCTTCTGGCAGCTACAAAGAGCAGAAGAAAAAACCATTATAGCCGCCATGTATCAAGCTAGGCATAACATGGCACCCTTGAGCTTAGCAGAGGCAGTGGGCTATGAAGATAAAACCCATTTGCCGGTGGTGCTAAGCGGCGAGTTTGTCGGTCGCCACTGGCTGCTAGAGAATCAATGGCGCCACAAGGTACTCGGCGTTGACGTGCTCAGCTTATTTTTGACCGATGATGGCCAATACGTATTGGTAAATCGCGGGTGGCTAGAAAATCGCCAACGCGATAGCAATCCATCATTTGAAACTCCGGTGGGGCAAAGGGAGCTGCTTGCCACGGTATACCAACCTTCAAAAGCCCCTTACACCTTGGGTGAATTAATCCTACAGCGCGACGCCACCGTCGAGCGAATCACTTATCTCGATATTAAACAGATAAGCCGAGCCATTGGTCTGGATATTTACCCACAAAGCGTGCGGCTGAATGCACGACAAGCGGAAAGTTTTGACACCCAGTGGCCACAAATCAACGTAAAACCTGAAACTCATACAGGCTATGCGGTACAATGGTTTCTTTTTGCTGTGGTGGCCTTTGCCGTTTATATATTTGCCAACAGCAACCTTGCTAGTTTATTGCGAAAGAGAGATTCATGAGCACTTCGACGAAAACTAAAAACCGCCTGACGATCATGTTAGTGGCGGGTATTCCTTTGTTACTAACAGCCATTTCAACGTGGCTTTGGGTGTTTGTTGTTAAGGGCGACATTGATTTGGTGGGCATGTTAGGCACGCGCAACCACGGCAACTTGATCAATCCGCCGGTACAGGTCACAGAGTTTGAGCTTCAAAAGCAAGATGGAAGCCCCTACAACTACACCGAAGAACCTGGCCAATGGGCCTTTATGGTGAATGTCACGGCTCCTTGTGAAGCCACTTGCCAGGAGGCCTTGTATGTCGCACGCCAAGCGCACTCTGCGCTAGGTAAGGAAGCTCGACGTATCCGTCGCTACGTGGTGGCGCCGTCTGTAGAAGACTTAAATGCTATTTCAGCTGTCCTTGACGAGCAGTTCCCACAATCGCAACGCATTGTGGCTGATGCCAATTTGATGCGTCTATTGCCAAAGCAAAGCCAAGGCACAGAACCGGCGCTCAACATGTCTCCGCGGGATAATTTCTATGTTATCGACCCCGCGGGTTGGTTGATGATGCAATACACCCAACAGCACAGCGGACGTCAGATCTTGGATGACATGAAGTTCTTGTTAAAGAATTCTTCCAGCGAGTAATTGGCCATGACGCAGACAACTCAGCGCCCGCTATGGCGCGATTACTATGAAATGACCAAGCCCAATGTGGTGCTGCTAATGATCATGACCTCGGCCATTGGCATGTTTATGGCTGTGCCGGGCATGGTGCCATGGGACGTACTTATTATCGGTAATCTTGGTATAGCCCTGATGGCTGGCTCAGCGGCCGCTATTAACCACATGATCGACTACCGTACCGACATCAACATGGCGCGTACCCAAAACCGACCCGTCGCTCAAGGCCGTGTCACGCCGATGAAGGCCTTGGTTTTTGCCATCGTGATTGGCAGCTTGGGCATGTGGATGCTGATGGCCTTGATTAATCCTTTAACGGCTTGGTTGACCCTGGCATCGTTGATTGGTTACGCCTTCATCTACACCATGTTTTTAAAGCGCGCCACCCCGCAAAACATTGTGATCGGTGGTTTAGCAGGCGCCGCACCACCACTGCTAGGCTGGACAGCCGTGACTAATGAGGTACACGGCTATGGTCTATTATTAGTGTTAATTATTTTTGCATGGACACCGCCGCATTTTTGGGCGCTGGCCATTCATCGCCGTGAAGATTACGCCAAGGTCGACATCCCGATGTTGCCCGTAACACACGGCGATCAGTTCACCCGCCTACAGGTGTTGCTCTATACCATCATTTTGTTGGTCGTCACCATGCTGCCATTTGCGACGCTAATGAGCGGGCCGCTGTATGCCATTGGTGCGTTGGTGCTGGGCTTGATCTTCCTGTGGTATGCCATTCTATTGATGATCGGCAAAGACCCGAAGGTACCCATGGCCACCTTTAAATACTCGATTATTTACTTGATGTTGCTATTTACCATCATGCTCATCGATCACTACGTCTATCCTCCTATCGGCTTCTAGAGGCAACCATGAATACATCTATTCAAGCTCGCCAAAAAGGCATTCGTCGTACCGTCACCATCGCGTTGGTGATTGCTTCGCTGTTTATCGCGGCCCTAGCCTATACCCTGTTAAACCCTCCTTTGATGGATAAGGAAGAACTCAAATTACACGGCACCTATATTTTTGATAAAGGGCGTATTTTACAGCCCTTTAGCTTGCTAGATGACAATAGCGAAGTCTTTGATGTGGCGCGCTTAGAAGGCAAATGGGGGATCGTGTTTTTTGGCTTTACCAACTGCCCCGATGTGTGCCCAACAACGCTAGCCACACTGAACAATTTCTACGCAGAATTGGTCGATAAAGGCTGGGACAAGGATACACAGATCATCATGGTGAGTGCCGATCCAGCGCGTGATACGGTTGACGTTTTGCACCAGTACGTGCGCTATTTTAACCCCAATTTTGTGGGTGTGACCGGTGACTTTTTCGATGTACATCGCTTTGCGACGCAGTTGAACACTACCTTCCGCAAGGTGCCAGGCAGTGGGGAAAACTACCAAGTTGACCACGGCGCGAATTTGGCCATCATCAATCCCTATGGCCATTTCCATGGCTTTATGAAGCCGCCGTTTGACGCTGGCAAACTGATTAACAATTACGGATCAGTGCGTCGCTTGTTTGACGATCTTCACTAGTCGTTAACGCGGCTCACCAATTTGGCGGCGGCAAACAAAGCCGTCGCCACCACCACCGCCGAAGGCCCCGCAGGGGTATCAATTATCCAAGAAAGCGATAGGCCGCCAACAATGGCAAGCGTCGCCATCACTGCTGACAGAACGGCCATGCGTTCGGGGTTGCCCGCCAATAGCCCAGCGGCGGCAGCGGGGATAATCAGTAGTGAGCCTATCAACAAGGCACCAACCACTTGCATACCCACCGCCACGAGAATGGCTATCAGTAGCATCAATAAGATTTCCAGACGACGGCTTGGCAGGCCTTCAACGCTGGCCAATTCGCTGTGAATAGTGACGTATACCAGGGCGCGCCAGAACTTTAACAGCACTAGGCCAATCACCGAACACAGGCTGACCACCAAGGTGACGTCTGTGCTATTCAGCGACAGAATGTCGCCAAATAAAAAGGCCGATAGGTCAAGGCTGCCACCCGCGGCAAGGCTCACTGCCGTGATACCAATGGCGAGGCTGGCATGGGAAAGAATGCCTAGCGCGGTATCATCGGCCACGTGTTGGCTATTGGTGAGCAGCAAAATGACGGGGACGCTGAGGACGCACACCGCAATCACCGTCAGCGCGAGGTTTAATTCCAACATCAGCCCAATCCCTACACCCATCAGTGCAGCGTGCGCTAAGCTGTCGCCGAAATAGGCCATGCGACGCCATACCACAAAGCATCCAACGGGCCCGGCGACGAGGGCGATAGCGATACCCGCCAAGGCGGCTAGGGCAATGAAACTCATGGCTTAGCCTCCTCGTCAGACAGAGGTAAATCGTGGTTGCAGCCATCGTGAACATGGTTGTGGTGGTGGGTGTATAAGGCCAGGCTGGGCTCGATGTTTTTACCGAATAGCTCTAAGTAGGCGGGGTGTTCGCTGACCGACTCTGGGTGCCCATGGCAGCAAACATGGTTGTTCATGCACACCACAGTATCGGTGGCCGACATCACTAAATGAAGGTCGTGCGAGACCATCAACACGGCACAATTCAAACGTTTGGAAATATCTTGAATGAGCTGATACAGCTCAGCTTGGCCGGTGACATCGACCCCTTGAACCGGTTCATCGAGGACAAGTAATTGTGGGTTCACGAGCAAGGCCTTGGCCAACAAAACGCGTTGCATTTCGCCGCCAGAGAGGTTGTTTAAGCGCTGTGACAGCAGATGGCTAATCGCCACGTCTTGGCATATCGCACTGAGTGTATCTGCGCGACATTCCGATGTGGTGAGAAAGCGTTCGACAGTTAAGGGCATCAGCTGGTTGACGACCACTTTTTGCGGCACATAGCCGACTCTTAACTTCGACTGGCGCTCGCAACGCCCGGTGGTGGGTTTTAATAGCCCTAGCGCGATGCGCACCAGCGTGGTTTTACCAGCCCCGCTAGGGCCAATGAGGGTCACAATCTGGCCAGCATCAACAGACAGCGAGACATCTTGTAGGATGCTGCGTCCTTTGTGTTGGTAGTGAATGTGCTGTAGAGAGAGTAAATGGCTCATAGGTCCTCGCGATTTGCCCTATGATACTCGATTTTGCGCCCTAAAACTGCGGTGTTAAACTAGGCGCCCCACAAAATAGGATTCCGTCGCGTATGCGTCTCGCCATCGCTGTAATTTTTTCATTGTTGTTTCTAGCTACGCCGGTGCGATCGGACGTGGCGGTGGTAACCTCCATCGAGCCCTTGGCGTTGTTGATAAAAGATATCGGCGGAGAGGATGTTGGTGTGACATCGCTCGTTCCTAACGCGGGCTCGATTCATCACTACAGTATGCGTATGAGCGATCGCATCAAAGTCGAACGCGCCGATCTCGTGGTATTGGTGGGTGCCGGTTTAGAGCCCTTTTTAGAAAAGCTGTCGGGTCTCGAACCCAATAAAGTGGTCCGGGTTGATCGCCTGGACCATGTTGCGACCTTAGCGCTTGCCGAAGACGACGATCACGACCATGGTCACACCGATGTCGACCCTCATCTGTGGCTTAGCCCCCACAACACAGGGTTGCTGGCGTTAAAGATCGCCGAGCGTTTGGGCCAACTTATCCCCGCGAAAGCCGACCTGTTTGCCGAGCGCGCTGTGGCCTTTAATACCAGGCAATCGTCATTGTTGGCGGGGGTAAACGTTAGCCCAGAAACACACTATGTTGCCTACCACAATGCGGTTGCTTACTTGCTGGCACCACTGGGTATTGAGTTGCGCGGCGTGCTTACCAATGTCAACGAAAGTCGTCTGGGTATGCGCAGCCTGTTCGCCATCAAGCGTGAAGTTCAGCGCGCAGAGGATGTCTGTGTGTTGGTGCAAGCGCAAAACCGGCGTATGAGTGAAAAAATTCTAGGTCAGGCACGCTATGCGGTGTTAGATGTGATGGCCGATCAAGGCGATTATGGTACTTACCTAGAATATTTAGCTGCTATGCTTAATGCCATCGAGAACTGTCATTAAACGGATGTTACGGAGGCTTTATGCCGCTTATTAAACGCCTTTCTCTCGGGCTACTTACCGTCTTCTTGGTCGCGTGTGCCAGTAATCCTGTCACAGGTAAGCGCGATCTTGTTTTCATGTCGACCGAACAAGAAATCGCCCTTGGGCAGAAAAATTATTTACCCGCGCAGCAACAGCAGGGCGGCCAATATACGGTGGATCCCGAGTTAAGCCGCTACGTGGCGGGCGTCGGTGCAAAGTTGGCCGCGGTGAGCGACCGACCCAATTTGCCCTACGAATTTGTTGTGCTTAATAACGATGTCCCTAATGCCTGGGCAATGCCTGGCGGTAAAATCGCCATAAACCGTGGCCTGCTGATTCACTTGGAAGATGAGGCGCAATTGGCCGCCGTCATCGGCCATGAAATTGTCCACGCGGCGGCACGCCATGGTGCGCAACAACAGTCGCAAAGCATTTTGGTGAATATCGGAATAGCGGCGACAGCTATCGCCGCACAGAAAAAGGAAAAATACGGTGGCGCCGCGGTGCTAGCGGCCGGCATTGGGGCGCAAGCTTGGATGGCGCGCTACAGCCGTGCCAACGAGACAGAGTCAGACAGGTACGGTATTGAATATATGGTGCGAGCGGGGTACGAGCCGCGTGCCGCGGTCGAGCTTCAAGAGACATTTGTGAAACTGTCTGCGGGGCGTTCCAGCAGTTGGTTTAAGGATTTTTTTGCCAGTCATCCTCCCTCGCAAGCGCGCGTGGAGGCCAATCGCAAGCAGGCGGAAACGCTGAGTCGGGGCGTTCGCAATAAAGCGGCGTTCGATCGTGCCATGGCGCAACTGCGTCGCGATAGCGAGGCCTATAAGGCCAACACTAAGGCGGTAGACACGTTGCAAGCCGGCGACACGAAAGGCGCACTAACGTTGGTCAATCAGGCCATTGCCAGCCAACCGAAAGAGGGCTTGTTCTGGCAAACCAAAGGGCAAATATTACACAAACAGGGCGACAAGGCGGGTGCGGAAGCGGCGTTTGGCAAAGCGATTGCCTACAGCCCAGCCCTGTTTTCAGGCTATTTGCAGCGTGGCTTAGTGCGCGCCGAGCGCGGTAATAACGCCGCGGCAGAGAAAGATCTATTGGCGAGTCGCCGCTATCTAAGTACTGTGACGGCGAGTTATCACCTAGGGGAATTAGCGCAGGCAAGGGGTGATAAATCGTTAGCACGACAGTACTATAGCGAAGCGGCACAGGGAGAAGGCGACCTTGCCAAGAGCGCGCAAGAGCGCTTGCAACAATTATAAATTAAGGAATTTTCATGGCAGTGGTATTGGTCGATGGCTCGTCGTATTTATTTCGTGCGTTTCACGCGCTTCCCCCTTTAACCAATTCGAAGGGGCAGCCTACCGGGGCGGTGAAGGGTGTGATCAATATGCTGCGCTCGCTGCAAAAAAATTATGCCGACAGCAAAATTGTGGTGGTTTTTGACGCCAAGGGAAAAACCTTCCGCAACGACATGTACAGCGAGTACAAGGCCAATCGCCCGCCTATGCCCGATGACCTGCGGGTGCAGATTCAGCCGATCCACGACATTGTCGACGCAATGGGTTTGCCACGTTTGGTGATAGAGGGCGTCGAGGCCGACGATGTGATCGGCACACTGGCACGTCAGGCGACCGAGCAGGGCATCGAGACGGTAGTTTCCACTGGCGATAAGGATATGGCGCAGTTGGTCAGCGATCATGTGACCTTGATCAATACCATGACGAATACAGTGATGGACCGCGAGGGCGTGGTGGAAAAGTTCGGTATACCGCCTGAGCGCATTATCGATTACCTAGCGCTGATGGGCGATAAAGTCGACAATATTCCCGGGGTGGATAAGTGTGGCCCCAAAACCGCGGTGAAGTGGTTGCTAGAGTTCGACTCGTTGGAAGGCGTGATGGCTAACGCAGAAAACATCGGCGGTAAAATCGGTGAAAACCTGCGAGATGCCTTAGATCACCTGCCGTTGTCCTATGAATTGGCCACCATTAAAACCGATGTCGAGCTGCCCTGTGATCTTGGCAGTATCGAGGTCAATGCCCCCGATCAAGACAAGTTGGCTGAACTGTTCAGTGAGCTTGAATTTAAATCGTGGGTAGCTGAACTAAAAGCGAGCAAGGTGAGTCAGCGAGCGACTGGCCGGGGTCAGGGTGACATGTTCGGTGCGCCAGCAGAAAACGAGCCACCACTTCCCGCGGTTGTTGCCCCCGACAGTTTGGATTACCAGTGTGTAACAGAGCAGGCTGACTTCGATAGCTGGTTAGAAAAACTGCGCCAGGCTGAGATATTTGCCTTCGACACAGAAACCACCGGTCTGGATTATATGCAGGCGAGCATTGTTGGTGTGTCTTTTGCGGTTGCACCGGGTTGTGCCGCCTATGTTCCGCTGGCGCATGACTATTTGGGTGCGCCAGCACAGCTGGACCGCGACGACGTTCTGCAGGCATTAAAGCCCCTGTTAGAAGATCCGTGTGTTGCCAAAGTGGGTCAAAACCTTAAATACGATAAACATATCCTCGCGAACCACGGGATTACCTTACAAGGAATTGCTCACGACACCATGCTAGAGTCGTATGTGTTGGATTCTACGGCGGGTCGCCACGACATGGATAGCCTTGCCATGCGCGAGCTTGGGGTGCAAACCGTGCACTTTGAGGATATCGCGGGTAAGGGTGCCAAGCAGTTAACCTTTAATCAAATCGAGCTTGCAGACGCCTCAAAGTATGCCGCGGAAGACGCGGATATTACGCTGCGCCTACACCAGGCCATGTCGCCACGTTTGGCGCGTGTCGCCGGCTTGCAAGCCGTTTACCGTGATATCGAAGTACCTCTGATACCGGTGTTACAGCGCATCGAGCGCAACGGCACCCTGATCGACCGCCAAATGTTGGCGGACCACAGCTACAGGTTGGGGCAGCGTATGCAGGCCTTGACGGAAGAGGCCTATAGCCTGGCGGGCCGCGAATTCAATTTGAGTTCGACGAAGCAATTGGGTGAAATCCTGTTTGAGGAACTGCAGTTACCGATCATTAAAAAGACACCAAAAGGGGCACCGTCAACAGCGGAAGAAGTGCTTGTGGAATTAGCCGAGGAATATGAGCTGCCGCGGGTGTTGATGGAGTTCCGCGGCTTGAGCAAATTGAAATCGACCTACACGGACAAATTAGGTGAGATGGTAGACCCCGGCACGGGCCGGTTACATACGTCGTATCACCAGGCGGTGGCAGCGACAGGTCGCCTGTCGAGCTCGGATCCAAATTTGCAAAACATCCCTATCCGTACGGAGGAGGGCCGCAAAGTGCGCCAGGCCTTTATCGCGGCACCGGGGTATAAAATATTGGCGGCGGACTATTCGCAAATCGAGCTGCGCATCATGGCGCACTTGTCTGAAGACGAGGGCTTGTTACGCGCCTTTGCCAACGGTGAGGATATTCACAAGGCGGCCGCGGCGGAGGTCTATGGCGTGCCGCTGGAGCAGGTTAGCGGAGACATGCGCCGCAGTGCGAAGGCGGTTAACTTTGGCCTTATCTATGGCATGTCGGCGTTTGGACTGGCCAAGCAATTACACATTGGCCGGCAAGAGGCGCAGGCCTTCATCGATCGTTATTTTGCAACCTATCCCGGTGTGAAGCGGTATATGGACAATACCCGCAGTGAGGCGGCGGAGCGTGGTTATGTGGAAACGCTGCGTGGGCGTCGTTTGAATTTGCCTGAAATCAACTCTTCGAATGGTATGCGTCGACAAGCGGCGGAGCGCACGGCGATTAATGCGCCGATGCAGGGTACGGCGGCCGACATCATTAAGTTGGCGATGTTGAAGGTGGATGCGTGGCTGCAGTCGGCGGATGTGGATGCGCGGATGATTATGCAGGTGCACGATGAGTTGGTGTTCGAGGTCGCGGAGTCTCAGGTTGATGTAGTTCGGGAAAGCATCATTCGTTTGATGTCCGAGGCGGAGACGTTGCGGGTGCCACTGTTGGTGGAAGCGGGTGTTGGCATCAATTGGGATGAAGCCCACTAGATCCCTACAGACTATTTGAAAATTTAGACGATCGGTAACACAGAACCCTGAAGGATCACGCCAGTACAGTTTTAATCGTCTAAGATAATCTTTAAATTAGCACAATGTCTCGAGTGGCCGGCAATGTACTTAAGCCGACTGTCTCGAGACAGGATGTCGAGAGCAAGCCCCCAGGGATGGGTTCACGGCGTGTCGGCGAAGTATATGCCGGCCGCATCCTCACACTGCCAAGGTCTAGAAGCGTAGCCAAGGAAGCATCCACTACTCCCTAACGAAGAATTATCTTCCAGGATGGCAGGGTCATCACGGTGAGCGAAGGTATATTTAAACGAAGAAACTCGGCAGCAGGGATGCTGCCGCGTAGCCTATAGGGACATATTCACGGCGGTTCCGAGTGAAATATACCGATGCTCACTACTTAGAAGTTTGCCAAACCTCTCTCGGGCGAGCTCTAACGTTTGCAAGTTGGCATTTGAACACGTCCCTCTCGACATCCTGTCTAGAGACAATCGGCTTAAGCATATCGCCTGCGGGTTGAAATATCCTGCCAATGTTAGAGCGACGTGGGCAGCTTCCCCTCTTAGACAAAAAAAAGCCCGAAACTAAGTCCGGGCGCGAATGGAGATTTCTCAGGAGATTTACACAAGACAAACACAATGCCTTTGCCTATAGGACACCCGTGTTTCAAAGTAAGTTCCCGAGGAAATAAAAAAAGTTTAAAAAAAATTAAATTTCCTGCAACCAAGACTGCAAAACCGAACGCAACTGATCAAGGCCGCTCTGTTTTAGCGAAGAAAATAACTGCACACTGACCAAGCCAGAATCATCAACCACTTCCTTCTTGACCTTCAGTAGGCTCGCGCTAGCCGGGCCTTTCTTAAGCTTGTCAGATTTGGTTAACAACACATGCACGCGCATTTCAGACTTCTTGCACCAATCAAGCATCATTCTGTCGAACTCCTGCAGCGGGTGGCGAGAGTCCATAAGTAAGATTAAACCGCGCAGACTTTGACGCTTTTGCAGGTACTCTTCCAAGTGGCGTTGCCACTTCATTTTGACCTCGAGCGGCACTTTGGCGAAACCGTAGCCGGGCAAGTCTACCAAGCGCTGCTGATCATTCCCCAGCGTAAAAAAATTGATAAGTTGCGTGCGCCCCGGGGTTTTACTGGTACGGGCGAGCTTGGATTGCGTCAGGCAGTTAATCGCCGAGGATTTACCCGCATTCGAGCGGCCAGCGAACGCCACTTCAACACCGTGATCAGGCGGGCAAAGCGCCAGTGTCGGCGCGCTGATCATGAAAGAAGCGGCCTGAAAGGGGATCTTTTTTGGCTTTTCGCCAACAATATCTGTCGTCATATCGCGTTCGCTGCTATGTTTGTTTTCGTAAACCTATAAATGGGTATATAATGCGTCACTGATTTAATGCGCATCTTATCACGAGATGAAACAAAACGACCGGAGGTTGTCATGATTAAGCAATTAGTATTGGTAGCGGCAGCTGCCATCGTTAGTACTGGCACTGTGGCTGATGAAGTCATGGATAAGTTCAACAAGTCTTGCAACGTTTGCCACGCCTCTGGTGCTGCTGGTGCGCCTAAAATAGGTGCCCCCGAGTGGGCCGATCGCCAAGCGGCTGCTGGCGGTATCGATGGCTTGGTCGCTAGCGTGACCAATGGTAAAGGCGCTATGCCTCCTAAAGGTCTGTGCTACGATTGCAGCGCCGATGACTACAAAGCCATGATCCAACACATGATTTCTGGTAAATAATTTTTTGGAACGATGATGAAAATACTGGTAAAAACTCTGTTCTTGTTGCTGGCCACGGTGTCAGTAGCTCATGCCGCTGGCGATGCCGCGGCAGGTAAAGACAAAGTGGCGATGTGCGGTGCTTGCCACGGTGCAGACGGCAACAGCATGGTGGGTACTTTCCCTAAGCTGGCTGGCCAAGGTGAAAAATACCTCATCAAGCAGATGCACGACGTGAAAAACGGCGCGCGTCAAATCGTGGCTATGACAGGCATGTTGGACAACTTGAGCGATCAAGATATCGCCGATATTGCTGCCTATTTTTCATCACAAGCGCAAACCCCAGGTGTCGCAAAAGACGAATTGTTAGATCTCGGTGAGCGCATCTTCCGCGCGGGCAACAGCGAGACTGGCGTTGCAGCGTGTTCAGGCTGCCACTCACCTCGCGGTATTGGTAATGCGCCTGGTGGTTTCCCACGTTTGGCAGGTCAGCATGCTGATTACTTAGCATCTACTTTGAAAGCGTATCAGACAGAGACGCGTAACAACGACGGTGACAACAAAATCATGCGCGGCGTAGCGGCGCGTTTGAGCGACAAAGAAATCAAAGCTGTCGCTAACTATATCGCTGGCTTGCGATAAACCTTTCAGCCACAGCCGCTCAGGCTGTGGCTAACCTCTCAATTTTTCGAATTGCCTGTGCCTCGGGTGAATTAATCTGCTAAATTAGTGTCTTCAATATATCGTGTTTGAAGGAGCTGCTAATGTTTTCGCGTTTGAGCCATTTCTTGTTTGGCCTGATGTTATTGCCACTGTTTGCCTGTGCTGCAGGTGACGAAACCTACCAAGACGGCGTTCACTACGTCACACTGCCACAGCCCGTGCCCACCCAAACGGGTGACAAGGTTGAAGTGGCCGAGGTGTTTTGGTACGGCTGCGGGCACTGCTACAGCTTTGAGCCGCTGGTCAATCAATGGAAAAAATCACTTCCCGACGGCGCCGAGTTGGTCAAATCACCCGCCATGTGGAATGCGCCGATGAAAACCCACGCGCAGATGTTCTATGCCGCCGAGGCACTGGGGGTGTTGGAGCGCATCCACCAAAATCTTTTTAATGCCATGCACGTTGAGCGCAAGCGCTTGCTCGAAGAAGATGAGATTTATCCCTATTTTGCCGATGCGGGTGTAAGCCGAGAAGATTTTGATAAAACCTTTAAGTCTTTCAAGGTAACCAGCGATGTTCGCCGTGCGGATGCGCGCGCACGCAGCTACAAAATCACCGGTACGCCAGAAATTGTGGTCAACGGTAAATACCGTATCAGCTCGCGCATGACCGGTTCGCAGGCCGATATGTTGAAAGTGGCACGATTCTTAGTCGATAAAGAACTCGCCGCGAAGTAATTCGGCAATAAAAAACCACCCCCGAGAATCTCGAGGGTGGTTTTTTTTCGTCTTTGGATTAGTGCTGCCAGCGCACGCCGAGGGTGGCAGAGGCACCGGGGGTGTTAAACCCATAGATCTCTTGATAATCCCGGTTAAGCGCATTTTCAATGCGCCCATACAGCTGGATCTCATCAGATAATTGCTGAGTCGCCTGCAGGGACAGCAAGGTATACGACGACAGCACCACGGTTTCAGTGCTGACGCCAAAGAAGGTATCCTTCATTTCGCCGTTGTAATCTACATTGAAAGCTAGCGACTGACGAGTATCGACACTGGTCCAATGGAGGAACGCACTCGCGGTATTTTCAGGCCGACGGATTTCCACTTCGCGCGCTCCCGTCCATACATTGGTCTGGTACGACGCCAATTTTGTCGCGGCACCCCCGGCGCGTAGCTGGTCGCTTAGCTGCAGATCGACACTGATCTCAACGCCGTGTCGCAGACTGTCAACGGGCTCGTTGATCGACGTCGATTGCCACATCTCACTGGCCGCATCAAACCAATAGCTGTCGGCAATTTCGTTTTCTAGGGTTTCATCGAAATAGGTGAAAGATAGATTGCCAAGGTCGCTGCCAAGCGAGAAGTCCACGCCCACTTCCCAGCTGTAAGATGACTCCGGTTGCAGGTTGGGATTCCCTACAAACGAGTAGGAGTAACCGTATAGCTCGGTAAAGGTAGGATTTTTTGTGCCGGTGCCTACGGCGGCGCGCAAGCGGGTCATGGCGTTCGTTTGATAGGCGGTCGATAGGCGGTAGCTATTGGCGTTATCAAAGCCGTCGTTGTGATCGCTTCTACCACTGAGTAAGTAGTGCCATTGCGGGTTAATACTGCCTTGTAATTGTAGCGCGTATCCCGTGCTATTCATGCGCTCATCGCCACTTTGGTAGGGGCTAGATAGGCTGAAATCCTGCTCCTCACGCTCAATAGCGGCGGTGGCGCGGTGGTGATCATTCAAGGCAAAGCTGCTCTGAAGGCTGACATGCTGTCTTGTGGATTTGGAATGCGTTTCATCGTAGCCGGTGACCGACCACTCAGATTCGGTGTAGTTGTCGTTGTCGCCACGGCTGTAGGCGAAATTGACGCTGTGCTGCCAGCGCTTATCCGCCGAGGTGAAGTCCAGCCCAGCGGTGCCGTAAAGTTGGGTCGACAAGGAAAAATTATCCGCATCAATAGGTAGGCCGTAGGTGGTGGGATCGACCGGTGTGGCATTCCAAAATTCATCGTAGCTGGCGCGGTAGTCCAAGCTATCAAAATCAGTGGCACTATCGATATACACAACACTTGCGTTGACCGACAGCTGATCGCTAAAAGCATAGTGCCCACGCAATTTGGCGCTGTCGTTACTGTAGCCGTCCTGCTCGTCGCCAGTCATCGAGGCATTGCTGCCGTCGCTGTCGGTACTAGCAAAGCTAAAGCGAACATTGGCGTCTTGGTTGCCAGCGCTGGTGCTGAAGCCCAGGCGGCGCCAATTGTCTCGTCCACCTTCCGCAAAAGCAGAAAGGCGCTGACCCTGTGCCCCATTAGCGGTGTGAATATAAATCATACCCGACAGGGCGTCGCTTCCCCACAGTGCAGATTGAGGCCCGCGTACCACCTCGATCGAGGCGATATCTTGATTGAGCAAGTGGGCGAAATTGAAATCGTCGCCCTGAGCGGGGTCGTTAACCTGGACGCCATCGATGAAAACCAGCACATGGTTGGCTTCGCCGCCGCGCATGCGTAGTTGAATTTGCGAACCCACGCCGCTGGTGCGATTAACGGCGATACCAGGGACGCTTCTCAAAATATCGGCGAGGCTGATATTCGGTCGCAGCGCAAGGGCTTCAGCATCGATCAATGTCACGCTACTGCCGTTATTGGCCGCTAAGATGCCATCGCGCGCGGCGCTGACAATAATGGTTTCCATCTCGTTAGCCAAGACGGGACTAGTTATCGCTGCGCTAACAGCAATAGTGAGCAAGTGTTTTTTCATGGATTTCCCCAATTATGGGGAGGGGTGTCAGCAGTGGGTTGTTAAGACCACCGATGGAGCCCTCCGCTTCATCGTTTGTTCACTACACGGCTGGTATCGGGCTTCACACGAGGTTTACCGTTGCGGGGGCAGCACAGGTTTTGCACCTGTTTCCCATTTAACTAGCCCGTGGGCTAGCACCAATGCAGTGCCGGCACTTTAGGGAGCGAGAGGTTGGGTGTCAAAGAAAACTTACCAGAAGCGACTATTAATCAGTGGCGAGATCGGCGAATTGCCCGCGGGTAACGTTGGCTAAATCTTGTGCGGCAAGCTCCACTTCTAAACCGCGTTTGCCGCCGCTGACAAAAATTGTGGTGTATTGCTTGGCCGAGGCGTCGATCCACGTTGGCAACGCCTTGCGTTGACCGATGGGGCTGACGCCTCCCAGCACATATCCAGTAGTGCGCTGAACTTTTTGCTTGTCCGCCATTTCAGCACGCTTACCACCGTGTGCCGCCGCGAGGCTTTTTAGGCACAGTGATCCCGTGACGGGAACGATGGCGACGACCATCGCCGTGTTGTCGACCATGGCCACCAGCGTTTTAAAAACGCGGGCGGGGTCTAGGTCGAGTTTTTCTGCCGCTTCTGTGCCATAGGACGCCGCGCCACTGTCGTGTTTGTAGGTGTGCACACGGTGGATAATATTGGCTTTTTGTAGGGCTTTTACGGCTGGCGTCATAGCGATTTCCTTGTCCTTTGTTTAAAGCATAACGCGTTTAACAGGATTGTGGCATAGGGATTTTGCCACAGCGTGCTAGAATAGCCGCATTGAACATCAGGACAAATCTATGGCGCACAGTGTAGCAGTATTGGGTGGTGGCTCGTGGGGTACCACGGTGGCCTCGATGGTGGCGAGAAATAATCCAACCACCCTCTGGGCGCGCAGTCAGCAAACTGTCGATGAAATCAATGTCGAACACACCAATACCAAGTACCTTCCCCAGGCTACCTTGTCACCCAAGCTGTTGGCCAGTACTGATTTGGCAGCGACGGTGGCCGCCGCGAGCGTATTGATCGTTGCTGTACCGTCCCATGGCTTTCGAGATATTTTGCAAGAAGTCGCACAGCATATTCAGCCGTGGGTGCCGGTGATCAGTTTGACCAAGGGCCTAGAAAAAAATACTAATAAGCGCATGACAGAAATCATCGCCGAGGTACTGCCCGGGCATCCCTACGGCGTGCTATCTGGGCCAAATTTAGCCGCTGAAATTATGGCTGGGCAAGCCGCGGCCACGGTGCTCGCCATGGATGACGATGTGGTATTACGCGAGTTGCAGTCGGTCATTAGCAACGCGGTGTTTCGTGTGTACGTCAACCACGATGTGGTGGGTTGTGAATTGGGCGGTGTGCTGAAAAATATTATTGCCATCGCCGTGGGTATAGGTGACGGCTTAGGCGCGGGTGACAACACGCGTGCAGCGTTGATTACGCGCGGCCTGTCAGAGGTGACTCGGCTAGGCGTGGCGCTGGGTGGCCGGCCAGAAACGTTTGCCGGTTTGGCGGGCATGGGCGACATGATCGCCACCTGCACCAGTAGTAAAAGTCGCAACCGCAGTGTGGGTTTCGCCCTTGGACAGGGCAAAGACATACAAACCATCATCGATGACATGGTGATGGTGGCTGAGGGTGTTAAAAGTGTTGGCGCCGTGCTGGAATTGGCCCGTCTCTGCGATGTTGCTATGCCAATCACACAGTTTGTTTACAGCGTGGTTGTCGAGGGCGGTTCTGCGAAAGAGGCCTTCCGCAATATTATGCGCACAGAGGCCGGTGCAGAATGGGAGCCGGGCTGATGGAACGAAAAGCGAATTACTTTATAATGCCTGTAAAATTGAGCGCGTAACCTGCTATGCCATCAGACCTTAGCTTACAAGATTTTTTGCCCTATCGATTGAACAATGCCGCAGAGCGTATCAGCGTGGCGTTGTCGCGTATCTATCAAGCTGAATTCGGCATCAACATCGCTGAGTGGCGTGTCTTGGCGGCACTGCACGAGCGTCGCGCGGTGATGGCAAAAGACATCGTCAACTATACCCACATGGATAAGGTACGGGTATCGCGCGCGATTAAAAGCCTCGTCGAAAAGGGCTATCTACAGAGACAAACGTCTATCAGCGACAGCCGGGCCTCAGAGCTGTCGATGACCAAGAAAGGCCGCGAACTCTACAGCGTCGTTGTGCCAAGAGCACTCGAATGGCAAGAGGAATTACTTGAGCCACTATCAGAAATCGACCGCCAAGAACTGCACCGCATTCTCAATCGCCTCGACAGTCGAGTTGAGGAGATGGCGCGCCGCAAGACTTCGCCAAAGAAGGGAAATACGTTTAAACTCCTTATCTCATAGGAGTCGCGTATGTCTGAAGTCATTCTCGTTCGGCAGTACCCCTGCCAGCAGGGCGCTTTTTTGGGGCGCATCAGCTTAAATAATCAGCGCGCTATTAATGCGCTCACGCAAGACATGATCGATGCCATGCAGGTGGCGCTGGACGAATTTGCCCTGCGAGACGATATCGTCGCAGTCATGATCGATGGTGAGGGCGAGAAGGGGTTTTGTGCCGGCGGTGATATTCGCGCTATGTACCAGTCGGCGCAGCGCCACCTAGGCGGACCAGCCCTTGAGGCCGAGGTGTTCTTTGAGCGGGAATACCGCCTCAACTACACCCTTCACACCTATCCGAAACCCTTGATCGCTTTCGGTCACGGCGTCTTAATGGGCGGTGGCATGGGGATTTATGAGCCCTGTCGTTACCGTGTGGTGACGCCCTCTACCCGGATTGCCATGCCGGAAATAGCCATTGCGCTCTACCCCGATGTGGCGGCGAGTTACTTCATGCCGAAGTGGCCACAGGGTTCGGGTTACTTCTTAGCGCTGACGGGCGCGTCGATTAACGCGCGCGACGCCCTGGACCTGGGTTTGGCGCACTGGGCGGTGGCCGAGGGAAGCCAACGAGATGTGATCGATCGATTGACCGCCAACCTCACCACAGAGGGTGTCGACGACACGATCGAGCGGGTCTTGCAGGGGCAGTCTCTGCGGCATGATTTACTGCCAGAACCGCAGATTGCCCCCCACCTGCCTTGGCTCGCTGAGGCAATGGCGGCGGAGGATCTTGCTTCGATACTCACCGCCATCGAGGCCAATGCTGGCCGCGATGCTTGGTTGGCAAACGCAGTACAGTTAATGAAAGCCGGTTCGCCGTTGTCGATTGTCTGGACCTACCAACAGCTAAAGCGTTGCGAGGCACGCTCTATAGAAGATTGCCTGCGCGCCGAAATGGTGCTGTCAGCCAACACGGTGAGATACCCTGAATTCAGCGAGGGGGTAAGGGCGCTGATTATCGATAAAGACAAGCAGCCGGAGTGGGCGTTCTCCCGCATTGAAGACGTTCCCGAGGCGTTAGTGGCGTCGTTTTTTGAGCCGCCATGGCCGCGCAACCCACTGCACGATCTTTAGGGCAGTGGCTATTTCGGGAAAATGGTCTTAACGCCGTCGGCGGTTCCCAGTAGCAGCACATCGGCGGGGCGCGCCGCAAAAAGACCGTTGGTGACGACACCGACAATGCTGTTTAGCGCGTTTTCAGTGGCGACAGGGTCGGGAATGGCGAAGTTGTAAACATCGAGAATGATGTTGCCATTATCGGTGACAACGCCTTGGCGATAGACGGGGTCACCCCCTAGCTTGACGATTTCTCTAGCGACATAGCTGCGCGCCATGGGAATCACTTCGACCGGCAGCGGGAAGGTCCCCAGGGTGTCTACCCACTTGCTCTCATCGGCAATACAAATAAATTCGCGCGAGGCAGCGGTCACAATTTTCTCACGTGTCAGCGCAGCGCCACCCCCTTTGATTAAGTGGAGGTGGGCATTGCTTTCGTCGGCACCGTCGACATAGACCTCACATTCGCCGGCTTCGTTCAAGTCGATCACTTCAATGCCATGCCCTCTAAGACGCTCCGCGGTCGCTTCCGAGCTGGCGACGGCCGCTTTAAAATCGCCCCGAAGAGCCGCCAGCGCATCGATAAAGCAGTTGGCGGTTGATCCTGTGCCAACACCAACAATACTGTCGCTGCACAATTTGGGTTTAATGTAGGCAAGGGCGGCTTCCGCAACCGCTTTTTTGAGGGCATTTTGGTCCATGGCGACAGCTCTTTTAAATTATCAGTGGGGTAATTATATAGACTCGAGTGAGTTTGTTGAACGCGTCTGTTACTATTGCGTTTTAAATTCTTTGGCTGTTTGACCTATGCCTGAAAGCTATATCAAAAAAATCCTTGGTGCGCGCGTCTACGACGTGGCAATTGAAAGCCCTGTCGACCCCGCTCGACTGCTGTCTAAACGCCTCGAAAACCATGTTTTGTTGAAGCGGGAAGACCTGCAAGAGGTGTTTTCGTTCAAGTTGCGTGGCGCCTATAACAAGATGGCGTCGCTATCTCAGAGCGAGCGAGACCAAGGTGTGGTCGCCGCATCGGCGGGTAACCACGCCCAGGGTTTAGCCTTGGCCGCACAAAAAATGAAGGTCAAAGCTACCATCGTCATGCCCAAGACAACCCCGGCCATCAAGGTCGATGCGGTGCGTTCGCGCGGTGCCAAAGTAGTGTTGCACGGAGACACCTTTGATGAGGCATCCAAATTGGCTCGCGAGCTTGTGGTCGAGAAGGGCATGGTTTATGTACACCCCTTTGATGACCCCGAAGTGATTGCCGGTCAGGGCACCATTGGTGTTGAAATTCTGCGCCAAGTCAGCGGTGATCTCGATGCCATATTTTTGCCCGTGGGCGGCGGTGGTTTAGCCGCGGGCGTGGCGGCGTATGTGCGCTACGTGCGTCCAGATATTAAGATTTTTGCCGTTGAGGCCGAGGATTCGGCGTGTTTGAAGGCCGCGATGGATGCCGGCGAGCGGGTGGTATTGGAGCATGTCGGTATCTTCGCTGAAGGTGTCGCTGTGGCGCAAATTGGTGAGGAAACCTTCCGCGTTATCCGCCAGACGATCGACGGTGTGATTACCTGTAATACGGATGAAATGTGCGCGGCTATCAAGGATATCTTCGATGACACCCGCTCCATCGCCGAGCCCTCGGGCGCCTTGGCGCTTGCCGGCTTGAAGAAATATGTGGCAGAAACCGGCGTTAAAGATAAGACCTTATTGGCGATTGCCAGCGGTGCGAATAGTAATTTCGATCGCCTGCGCTATATCTCTGAGCGCACTGAAATCGGTGAACAGCGCGAAGCCGTCTTGAGCGTGTGCATTCCTGAAAAACCCGGCAGTTTCAAAAAATTCTGTGCGGCCTTAGGTCGTCGAGCCATCACGGAGTTTAACTACCGTATGGGCGATCCCAAGGATGCCCAAATCTATGTCGGTGTGCAGGTGGTTCCAGGTGGCGAAGACCGTTTGCAGTTGGTAGAAATGCTGCGAGAAAAAGACTATTTAGTGACCGACCTCACAGACGATGAGATGGCCAAGTTGCATATTAGACACATGGTGGGTGGTCCTGCGCCCGCGTCGATACAGAACGAGTGTGTCTATCGCTTTGAATTCCCAGAGCGTCCGGGCGCGCTGTTAAACTTCTTAACGACGTTGGGCAACCGATGGAATATTTCCATGTTCCACTACCGCAATCATGGTGCTGCGTATGGTCGCGTCTTGGTGGGCATGGAAGTGCCTGAAAATGAAAGGAAAGAGTTAGAAAATTATCTAACAGAATTGAACTATCCGTTCATTAACGAGACTAATAGTGTTGCCTACCGCCAATTTTTGGCGCCGAGGAAGGCATAAAAGGGATAAAACGGATTTTAAGTGAGCAATCACTGGTATTAAAAAAGGACGTATCACGTAGTACTAACAATAATTAATAGGCTACACAATGCGAAATAGATTGGACCCCGTTGTCATACTTGTCGGCTTGTTAGCGCTCGGCATTTTTGTCACTGCTGCCACCAGTGCTACCGACCAAAATGATGCTAACGCTGTTGACGTCCCCGCGTTGCAACGCGGGGTGACATTTAAGAGCAATGAATAATTTCTTTGTCGGTGACCACCGCGTGTAGCGGTACATCCCAGGGGTCATTCATTAGCTCGTCCACCTCTTGCCAGTCGTAGGCGAAGCCCACGCGGCAGGGTGTGCTGCCCGCGTTTGCCAGCGCGCGATCGTAGAAACCCGCCCCCATGCCTAGTCGAACGCCGCGGCGATTAAACGCGACGAGCGGTAGCACGACCATATCCAGCGACGCTGCTTCCAGGCTTTCGTCACCCTGCGGCTCGAGTATGCCAAAACGATTGGGATGCATGGCTTCAGCGCGGTTAGTTTCAACAAAACGCATACCTGCGGCATTATCAACGACGGGTAAATAAAAGGATTGCTGACTAGAGATAAGACCGCTGGGGTCAATTTCACCCGCAAAGGGACTGTAGATGGCGATAGTGTTGGCCGCTTGAAAGCGGGCGTCGCGGCGCAGCAAGTCGCAGGCGCACAGTGATGCCGTCGCGATATCGGTAGCTGAGAGAGACCGACGCTGCTGTTTGAGGTGTTGACGAAGTGCTTGCTTGTCTATCATGCGAATTCCAAAGAGGCCTGAGATACCGCCGCCAAGTTGGCCTCGAACCCAACGGCTCAAGATGGTGGACCCTAGTAAACTTTAGGCTTTCCGTCTTGCGGACATGCACACCGTCTAGCTTAAGATCCCCCGGTACTACGGTTATCGGCTCAGGGACATTATCGGCTAGCGAATATCTCAGGTTGGTCTGAATTATAACAAAGGCCGGCTGCCTTCGCAGTGACAATTAGATTTCAATTTGACGAAGGCGATACATCGCTTCGTCCAATTTTTTGTTGAGTTGGTCGACATCGCGCTGGGTTACCGCGTTGTCTTGGCTCACTGGTGTGCTGCCGTGCAATAGTTCGTAGGTGGTATTCAAGGCTGACATCACAGCGATGCGTTCCAAACCAAGAATTTTACCGCTCTGTTTGATCTTGCGCATTTGCTGATCGAGCTGCCATGCTGACTCGCGCAGCGAATCTTTTTGGTCGGCGGGGCAGGCGACTTGGTACTCTTTATCGAGAATATGAACGGTAACGGTTTCCATTAACTTTCCTGCTCTAGCGATTTCAAGCGACCAATCATGTGAGTCACACGCTGCTTGGCCAACTCGTTTTTATCGAGCAGCTCTTTGCGTTCGCGCACCCACGCATGTTCCTTAGCTTTGAGATCACGGTTTTCACGCTGCAGCTCTTCGCATAGGGCAATGAGGTCGTCGACCTTTTGCTCGATAATTTTGAACTGGGTTTTATCCATAATACCGTGGTTGTTGGCGATAATTGAGGAGTTAGTGTAGTGGTCGAACCCCACTATGGTCAATCCACACGTAACAATTGTCTCATCGCGACGTGCAGAGCCCTTATAAAGCGCGCGGGGCGGTGGTAGCATAGCGTTTTATTCAACGAGATTATTCCCATGTCAGACCCACTTTTGTCCTTTGATGATGTCGCCGATCTTGCCGTGGAGGTGGGATCGAGTGTATCGCCCTCTGAATTGCACGGATTGATGGTAGGACAACTGGCGACGGGTAAGCGCTTTACGGATCAGCAGTGGATACAAGAAGCCGCTAGGTTGTTGGATGTGGAAACGCCCGAAGACCAGGTACAGCAGCGCGAGTTAGTGCAATTTTATCAACAAACGCTGGCACAACTTGAACATGAAGCCATGGATTTTTCGTTGATGTTGCCGGAGGAAGACGCTGAGTTTAATCAAATTGTCGATATGGTGAGCGAGTGGTGCGCCGGTTTCTTGGCCGGTTATGCCATAGCAGGCAATGCTGACATCGACGAGGAGACCGATGAAGTCTTACAAGATTTTGCGGCGATTTCACAGGTTGGCGGCGAAGACGAGATTGATGAGACCGCCCAACAAGCCTTGTTTGAAGTGGCTGAATACGTTCGTGTGGCGGCGCTTTCGCTATTTTTAGCGGCCGGTAGCAACGGTGGCGCCCGTGCGGCGCCGTCATCGCAATCGATACATTGAGAACACGCTGGGTAAGCGGTTGAGTCGGCTTTGATAGCAAATTTATTGATCCCCCTATCGGAATACACCCGCCGTCGACGTGAGTTGATGCGGGAACTTGCGCCCAACAGTATTGCTATTGTCGCCGCGGCGCACGAACGCATCCGCAGCCGTGATACACACTATCCGTTTCGCCAAGACAGTGACTTTTACTATCTCAGTGGCTTTGATGAACCCGATGCCGTGCTGGTAATGCTGCCGGGTCGCCTTCAAGGCGAGGTGATTTTCTTTTGCCGCGAGCGCGATGTAGAAAAGGAGATGTGGGACGGTCGACGAGTTGGTCCCGAAGCGATGACTCGCGAATACGGTGCGGATGACGCCTTTCCGATCGACGATATCGACGACATTTTGCCGGGGTTGATGGAGGGGCGCGACAGAGTGTATTACTCCCTCGGTCGCAATCCCACCTTCGATAGCACGCTGATGGCGTGGTTAAACAGCATCCGCAAGAAGACGCCACTAGGTGCTCAGCCGCCCGAGGAATTTGTTGATCTCGACCATTTGCTGCACGATAGGCGGCTGTACAAAAGTGAGGCTGAGATTGCCATTATGCAGCGCGCTGGGGAGATTTCTGCACAGGCCCATCGCCGGGCGATGCAGGCGTGTAGACCCGGTCTGATGGAGTATCAACTCGAGGCGGA
>JBEAQQ010000015.1:0-8018 GCA_041163785.1 Pseudomonadota bacterium | reverse complement strand
GCACTTCAAACAAGACGGTTGGTTTATATCAATAAGCAAATTGAATACCCAAGGCCTACCAGGAAAAGTGGTGCTAGAACGCGCCCCCTATAAATTGACACTACTTATATCGAAGTGGAAGCCATGACCGACACCTTGAGCCTTATGGCGCCCGCCAAGCTTAATTTGATGCTACATATTACTGGCCAGCGCGCTGACGGTTACCACAATTTACAAACTGTTTTTCAGATACTGAATTATGGCGATAGGCTTCACTTCACCCCGCGCGAAGATTCGGCCGTGACTATTAGCGGAGATTTTCCTGGCGTCACCCCCGAGAGCAATATTATCTACAAAGCGGTGCATGCCCTACGTCCCTTCGCCCACAATCCTTGCGGGGTCGATATTGCTGTTGATAAGTGCCTCCCCATGGGTGGCGGTCTGGGTGGCGGTAGTTCCAATGCCGCCACTACCCTGCTCGCGCTCAATCAACTGTGGCAATGTCACTGCGACACCGACACACTAGCCGACATCGGGCTCGCGTTGGGAGCAGACGTACCCGTCTTCGTTCGCGGCAAAACTGCCTGGGGAGAAGGCGTTGGCGAACAACTTACCCCCCTAGACTTACCTGAACAATGGTTCATTGTATTGAAGCCAAACGTAGAGGTTTCCACGGCAGAAATTTTTAAGCATGGACAATTGACACGCAACACAAGTGCCATTACAGTAGCAACCTTTCTGAAATCGGGCGGTCACAACGACTGCGAAAACGTTGTCAGAATGCTCTATCCAGCGATCGATGACGCCTTAAACTGGCTCGCTGAACGCACAGAAAATAGGGCCATGCTCACCGGTACAGGCGCATGTATTTTTGCTCCATGCACCGATCAAGAGCAAGCGACTGATATTTTTATGAGTCGACCAAAAAATTTGCGCGGATTTATCGCAAAAGGTGTTAATTTATCACCAGCATGTGTATAATCGCCGACCTTAATTGGGGTGTCGCCAAGCGGTAAGGCAGCGGGTTTTGATCCCGCCATGCGTTGGTTCAAATCCAGCCACCCCAGCCATATATCACCCGGACTGATAACTCAGTCCGGGTTATTTTTATGGGGCAAGTGCCCTGTTTAGCCACCCAATAAAGGTAACTACCAGTGTCTAAACTCATGGTCTTTGCGGGTAACGCAAACTTGGAACTCGCTAGAGCAGTTGTTAAAGAGTTGAGCATTCCGCTCGGTGATGCCACTGTTGCGCAGTTTAGCGACGGTGAAATTAGCGTTGAACTTAATGAAAACGTGCGTGGTAAAGACGTCTTCATTATTCAACCCACTTGCGCACCGACCAATGACAACCTAATGGAGCTCATTGTGATGGCCGACGCCGTTCGTCGCTCATCCGCTGCACGCGTTACCGCTGTTGTTCCATACTTTGGTTACGCCCGACAAGATCGCCGTGTGCGCTCTGCCCGTGTGCCAATTAGCGCCAAAGTAGTGGCTGACATGATGGCCGTTGTAGGCATTGACCGTGTTCTTACGGTTGACCTGCACGCCGAACAGATTCAAGGGTTCTTCGACGTACCTGTCGACAACCTCTTCGGTTCTCCAGTCTTACTGGATGATATCGAGAAACAAGAATACGACAACCCGATTGTTGTATCGCCAGATATTGGCGGCGTGGTTCGTGCACGCGCCATTGCGAAGCAGCTTAATGACTGCGACTTGGCGATCATCGACAAGCGACGCCCTAAAGCCAATGTGGCGAAGGTGATGCACTTGATCGGCGATGTGAAAGACAAGACTTGCATCATGGTTGATGACATGGTCGACACGGCTGGCACGCTCTGCAAAGCCGCCGAGGCACTGAAAGAATTTGGTGCTTCAAAAGTAGTGGCCTACTGTACGCACCCCGTACTGTCAGGAGCCGCACTGGACAACTTGAAGAATTCAGAACTCGACGAATTGGTAGTCACCAACACCATTCCTTTGAGTCAGGAAATGAAATCAAGTGGACGCGTCCGCGTATTAGATATTGCGCCTATGTTGGCTGAAGCTGTACGCCGCGTAAGCAATGAAGAATCACTGAGTGCAATGTTCCGCTACTAGGTACAAGCACTTTTAATCGCAGGGTAACCTGCACAACCCTCTTGAAGCTGGTCGCAAGCCGATAGAGATACTATAGGAGTTCGGACAATGTCTGATTTCACTTTGATTGCGAATGCCCGCGAAGACATGGGGAAAGGTGCGAGCCGCCGCCTACGTCACGCCGGTTTAGTCCCAGGCATCGTTTATGGCGGTAAGAAAGACGCCCCATTAATGATTAGCTTGATTCACAAAGACTTGGCTAAGTCACTCGAAAACGAAGCGTTTTTTGCGCACATCATCGAGTTGGATGTCGACGGCAAAAAACAAGACGTCATCATCAAAGACTTACAACGTCACCCTGCTAAAAACACCATCGTACACGCTGACTTCTTACGCGTAGTGAAAGGTACTAAATTGACTGTGAACGTGCCATTGCACTTCCTCAACGAAGAAACCTGCCACGGTGTTAAAATGCAAGGCGGCCGTATCACTCACGCCATGACCGAGCTTGAAATTACCTGCTTGCCTAAAGACCTGCCAGAATTCCTGGAAGTTGATCTGAAAGGCTTGGAAACAGGTCAAAGCCTACACATCTCTGATGTTAAACTGCCTAAAGGCGTTGAGAGTGTTGCTTTGTCACACGGCCCCGAGCACGACTTGCCTGTCGCTAGTGTTATCGCTCCTAAAGGCGGTTCTGCTGACAGCGACGCAGGTGATTCAGAAGCAGACGCAACCGAAGAGTAATCTCTTCGTTCTTCCGCTAGATAAACTGCCGAGCCATTGCTCGGCAGTTTTGTTTTAGAATGTCGCAATGAGCACACCCATCAAATTAATTGTTGGCCTGGGAAACCCAGGCAGCCAATACACCAACACTCGGCACAACGCCGGACAAGACTTGGTGGAACGACTGGCGTCTCAAAAAAGCGAAACACTCAGTAGCGACAGCAAATTTTTTGGCCACTGTGCACGTGTATTCTTTGGCAGCCGAGATGTTCGGCTACTCGTACCCACCACATTTATGAATCGCAGCGGGCAAGCCGTGGCAGCCCTGGCTAATTTTTACCGTATCGACCCCGAAGAGATGCTCATCGTCCACGACGAGCTTGACCTCCCTCCCGGGGTTGCTCGCCTAAAACAGGGCGGAGGACACGGCGGTCACAACGGCCTGCGCGATATAATTAGCGCGCTGGGCAACAACAATAGTTTTCAACGCTTACGCATAGGCATTGGCCATCCGGGCAATGCCAAGCAAGTAAGTGGTTACGTACTTAAAAAAGCCGGTGGCGATGACGCCATTGGTATCGATCACAGCATCGACGAATCTATTAAGATACTGCCTGCACTCGTGGCGGGAGATCTTACCGGCGCGATGCAAGAACTTCACAGTAAGCTAAAGGCTTAAAGGAGCCCCCATGGGATTTAACTGCGGTATTGTTGGCCTGCCCAACGTTGGTAAATCAACGCTTTTCAACGCCCTCACCAAAGCTGGTATCGGCGCTGAAAATTTCCCATTCTGCACCATCGAACCTAACGCGGGTGTGGTACCTATTCCCGATCGCCGCCTAGACGCGATCTCAGAGATAGTCAAACCCGAACGCATCATACCCACCACCATGGAATTCGTCGATATCGCTGGCTTGGTAGCCGGCGCATCCAAAGGTGAAGGCCTTGGCAATCAGTTCCTCGCCAACATTCGTGAAACGGACGCCATCGCCCACGTAGTACGCTGCTTTGAAGACGACAATATTATCCACGTAGCCAACGCCATCGACCCACAAGCCGATATTGACGTGATCAACCTCGAACTTGCCATGGCCGACTTGGAAAGCGTTGAAAAGCAGCTGCAACGCGTTGTGAGAACCGCCAAGAGCGGTGACAAAGTGGCCGTAGCCACCAAAAACCTCATTGAAGGCAAACTACTTCCCCACCTCAGCGAAGGCCTTGCCGTGCGCGCACTGTCTTTCACCGACGAAGAGCGTGTGCTGGTTAAAAATATGCACCTGCTTACCGTAAAACCCACGCTATATATTGCTAACGTGGCCGAAGATGGTTTTGAGGACAACCCACACCTCGACAAGGTGAAAGCCATAGCTGAAGCCGAGGGCGCGCAGGTAGTGGTGATTTGCAACCAACTCGAAGCCGAGATTGCCGAATTGGAAGAAGACGAGAAAATGGAATTCCTCAACGACCTAGGCTGGGACGAACCTGGGCTGGATCGCGTGATCCGTGCCGGTTACAACCTGCTTGGCTTACACACCTACTTTACTGCGGGTGTTAAAGAAGTTCGCGCCTGGACCATCAAACAAGGCGCTACTGCCCCACAAGCCGCCGGCGTCATCCATACCGACTTCGAAAAAGGCTTTATTCGCGCAGAAGTCACCGGCTACAACGACTTCATTCAGTACAAAGGCGAGCAAGGCGCTAAAGAAGCGGGCAAATGGCGCTTAGAAGGCAAAGAGTACATCGTCAAAGACGGCGACATCGTCCACTTCCGCTTTAACGTCTAAGCACCCGAAAAAGTCGTCATTTTTACGACATTTTCAACCCTTCGGGGTTGACTCAACCGCGTGTTACTAGCACAATACGCGGCCTCGATGGCTAGGTAGCTCAGCTGGTTAGAGCACAGCACTCATAATGCTGGGGTCGGCGGTTCAAGTCCGCCCCTAGCTACCATCTTAAACAAAAAAGGGTCACCCATAAGGGTGACCCTTTTTTGTTTAAGTCGGCTACGGGGTGCTGACGCAGAACCGCCTACGGTTCACAAATTGCGAGAGCAATTTGAAACGAGGCAAGCCACGCTTGCTGAAGCCCGCAGGGGACACATCGCCTAAAAAGCGATGTGGATTAAGTCCGCCAATCCATTATTCCAGCTCAAAGTCAGGGGCTTTTTTGTTTAAGTCGGCTACGGGCACAAGATCTAATCAACATACTTAGCGAGTATCTCGGAGGCGGTTTGTATGTTTTGCTTAAGCGCCTCAACACATGGCCCATCAATCTTTCCATCGCCAACTAGACGGTCAAGCTCGTTTAATGATTCGGCGATGCTCCATGCCTCTTTGTAAGGCCGACTGCTCGCCAGGGCATCAAATATATCGGCAACGCAAACAATACGCGCCTCAATCGGAATCTGTTCAGCCTTTAACCCCTTTGGATAACCGCTACCGTCTAGCTTTTCATGATGCGCCGCAACGATATTGATCATGACTTGAGAATCCGCCATATAGCTTAACTCATAGTCCTCAAGTACGTTGGTGATAATCTCGACACCCTTCTCCACATGAGATTTCATTACCTCGTACTCTTCTGGTGTTAATCGCCCCCGTTTTAACAAAATACTATCGGGGATACCGATTTTGCCAATGTCGTGCAGCGGCGCAAAGAGATAAATGTGCTCTATTTTTTCATCGGACAGTTGATAGACTTTGGCAACGCCACGTGCGATGAGACGTGAAATTTGAGCCATTCTGGTCAGGTGGGTGCCGGTTTCAAAATCGCGCATTTGCGCGAACTCTCTCGCTGCTTGTGCGGTGGCCAATAGCGAACGCACTGCCGAAATTTCTAAAGCAATCGTCATACTGATCATATTGCTAAACAACAACAGATCTCTTTCCGTTCGCTCATTGAAATAATGCTTTTCCGCACTATCAAAAAACACAAAGCCAATCAGGTTGGCGCCGCTCATCATAGGAATCGTTAACGAAGAAAAATAGCCCTGCTCTAACAGCCAAGCTGAATGGGCCGTATCGGTATGTATCACGTCAGAGATGTCGTCTATGACGCGGCATTTTCTATGTTTTGCCAGTTCATTCAACCATTCGCTTTTCTGAAGCGGGTACTCATAGCCAACAATGGCGTGTCCAGATTGCGTACTGTTGATAAACGTTTTCAACATATCTGTTTCAGCGTCGTAAAGTGCGCACGCTATCCGATCGATACCGGGAAAACGCTCCAGTATATTGTCGTGCAATTCTTCAAGCTTTTGGCCAAGAGAATACGCCGAATGCTCAATCGCTAACTCATGCGAATTATTCAAGAATCCCCTCCCTATCGGCTAGAAAATGACCATGAAGACGACCAATTACTCGCCCTGTTACAAGATAAATAAGCATGTATTCGCACTTAAACCACATTAAGGCACCAGACACTACCAAAGCGTTTATGGCTTTTATCCAGTATATGCTAGATTGGCATTAATGCCACCGACGCCAACACAGCATGAATAGCTCAGACAGATACTTTATCGACCAGTTTGAAAATCAAACGCTGCCCCCAGAGAACTTCAATCACTTGGGACACCTTAGGTTGGCTTGGCTCTATCTCGCTACATTACCGCTTGAAGTTGCCATCGCGACCATGACTCACGGGCTCAAGGTTTACGCGGCGAGTTTGGGCGTGTCTGAAAAATTTCACCACACGCTGACAGAAGCTTTGATTCGCATCATGGCTTTCAGAATAACAAATGGAAAATACACATCGTTTGATGCATTTTTAGAGGACAATCAGGATATCGTTAATGATGCTAGCGCCGTGGTGGCTGAACACTATAGCAAGGACTGTATAATGTCGTCGGCCGCTAAAGAATCGTTTATCCAACCAAACAAGCTAGCCATACAAACAATTAAATAGCCTCAAGCACCCATTTCTTGGAAGTACTCAGCAGCCAATCCCTGCCAATAAACTTTGTCGTCATCTGTGATCTCACGAATCACCTTCGCTGGGTTGCCCGCTGCAATGACGTTATCGGGAATATCTTTGACGATTACTGAACCAGAGCCAATGACCACATTATCACCAATGCTCACCCCCGGATTTATAACCGTGTTTCCACCTACCCAAACATTGTTACCAATTTGAACTGGTTTTCCATACTCAATAGATTGGTTTCTTACAGAGGCATCAATCGGATGATTTGCGGTATAGACACAAACACGAGGCCCAAACATGACGTTATTACCTATCTTGACGCTGCAAACGTCAATAATAATGCAATCATAATTCGCGTAGAAATTTTCCCCAACAGAGGTGTGGCAGCCATAGTCTGTTCTAAAGGGAGGCTCAATATAGATATTTTCACCTGTCGATTTGAAAAGCGCCTTTAAATACGCCATTCTTTCTTCGATTTGATCTTCGGTAGCCGCATTAAATTGGCGTGTTAACTGGCGAGCCTTTTTATTGTCCTTACCCAGTTCAGGGTCAAATGGCAGATACAATTTACCCGCTAACATCCTTTCTCTCTGCGACATATTGCTACCGTAATAGGTTATAGACCTAACCAAACATTTCCAGAATACCTGGCGCCAAGGCATACACATACGCCTCGATCGTATCACCAGTATCCATCAAGACAGACGTGATAACGCGCTGGAATTCTTCACCTTCAAACGCATCGAGCTCGCCCCAAAAGTCAGCTAACTTGTCAGTGGTTAGCACTAGACCATGGACTTGGGGGCCTTTATGGTTGAGAACAAGACCTGGATAGCCCATATTGGCACCCCAGCCTATCTGTTTGAGATCTCCCTTCACCGAACCTGGAAGCCAAGTACCGTTGAGGCCACTAACAATATGCTCATTAGGCTGGCCTGGTGCCAAGGTTCCATAAACGAAGAGACGATTAATCAAGGCGTGGTGTGCATCCACAACACTTGGTAGGGAGTTAACTTCACATGCTCATGGGTTTGCGTACCCATCGTCACCCCAGTGATGAGGTCTTTGGCAAACTTGGCAGGGGACAGTTTTTCTAGCACCGAAGGTTCAACCCACTGATCGAATTCGCTGAAGTTAACTAAACAGAGGACCTTGTCTCCACCAGATTCGGCACGCAAATAGGCAAAAACGTGGTCGTTACCCGTTTCATAGACTTGGCTGCGAGAATCACCAAAAACACTGAGAGACTTACGTAGAGTAATCATGTGACGCAAGCCACAGAATACACGGTTTTGCACAGTACCCTGGGTTTGG
>JBEAQQ010000014.1:0-7139 GCA_041163785.1 Pseudomonadota bacterium | reverse complement strand
ATGCTCAATTTGGTGGGTAGCGACGACATTCCTGACATGGCTAACGACAACCCCGATATCAGCGTGGTGCTCTACGGCAAAAGCGTTAGACCCGGCCGCAAAGTGGGCCATATCAACGTGCGGAACGACGACCCCGCGGTAGTTAACCAACTATTAGATCAGCTAGAAAAATCGGTTTACGGCTAAATTCACCAACAAAAAAGGGGCCCCGAAGGGCCCCAATAGAATAGACACTGGGTAATGTCTTGTAACTAAGCTGCCTTGGCCGCCGTGTCACTAACGGGCACTGGCGTCTTCAGCAGGTATTCAAAGGCCGACAGTGAAGCTTTGGCGCCCTCGCCCATAGCGATAATAATTTGCTTGTATGGCACGGTGCTCACGTCGCCGCAGGCATATATACCCTCGGCCGAGGTATGGCACTTCTCGTCGATGATAATTTCACCATGCGGTGTGGTTTCCACGAGGCCCTTCACGAACTGGCTGTTGGGTACCAAGCCGATCTGTACGAACACACCCGCTAGTTCGACGCGTTTAGCCTCACCACTGACGCGGTCGGTGTAATTGATACCGTCGACCTTGCCGTTGGCCGCCGTCACTTCGGTGGTTTGGGCGTTAGTAATAATAGTGATGTTTTCGCGCTTGTTGGCCTGATCCACCAGCACCTTGTCAGCGCGAAGGGTGTCGCCGAACTCCAATACCGTCACCGACTTAACGATGCCCGCCAAATCCAACGCGGCTTCGATACCGGAGTTGCCACCGCCGATCACTGCCACGTCTTTACCTTTGAAGAAGGGACCATCGCAGTGTGGGCAGTAGGCGACACCGTTGCCAATATTCTCTTTTTCACCAGGCACACCCAACTCCCTCCAGCGGGCACCGGTGGCCAAAATCACGCTTCGGCTTTCGATCACCTCACCTGAACTGAGGGTTATGCGCTTCAGCTCGCCTTGCTCGATATTATCCACTTTGAGATGTTCGCGCAGGGTGATGTCGTAGGCTTCTAAATGCTCGCGCAAGTTGCCAGACAATTTGGGGCCTGTGGTTTCTTTCACCGAAATCAAGTTCTCGATGCCCAGGGTATCTTTCACCTGGCCACCAAAGCGGTCGGCGACGATGGTCACTTTGAGCCCTTTGCGGGCGCTGTAAATTGCCGCGGCAATACCGGCGGGGCCACCACCGATAACGGTGACATCCTGCATAGGTAAGCTTTCTTGGGGCGCGACGTTTACAGGCGCGACAGCCATGAGCTTTTCGACGAGCAAGGCGGTATCCACTTTGCCATTGGCGAACAACTCACCATTCAAATACACCGCGGGCACGCCCTGCAAATCGCGCTTTTGCACTTCGTCTTGGAACAGTCCGCCATCGATCATTTCTGCACTGATGTGGGGATTCAACAAGGCGAATTGATTGAGCGCCTGTACCACGTCGGGACAGTTGTGGCAGCTCAGACTGACAAACACCTCAAAGTGCATGTCTTGCGCCACACCTTTCACCAACTCAGCGACACTCGCGTCCATTTTCATATCTCGTCCACCAGCGTGCAGCATGGCCAACACCAGTGAGTTAAATTCGTGGCCGCCGGGAATACCCGAGAAGATCACGCCGGTAGGTTGGCCATCGGCCAGCAGGGTGAAACTCAAAGGGCTGCGCAATGTATCGGCCATATCGCGCTCTTCAAATGTCAGTTTGTCTGACACGCTACAAATCTTTTCTAAAAAATCGACCAGCTCTGCGCGCTTGCTGTGGCTGCCTGTTTGCAGCACGAAGCTGACCGATTGCGTCATGCTTTCGGCATAACTGGTTAAGGCTTTCAAAATATCGTTGTTCAACATGCTAACGCTCCTATTGCTGTGTCGAAGTGTAGGGGTGCCGAAGCACCCCTTGGGGAGGGGTTGAGCTTAGATTTTGCCAACCAGGTCCAATGAAGGTGCCAGAGTCGCTTCACCTTCTTTCCATTTAGCGGGGCATACTTCGCCAGGATTCTCTGCCACGTATTGTGCTGCTTTCACCTTGCGAACCAGTTCACCGGCGTCACGGCCGATACCTTCAGCGGTAATTTCCATCGCTTGGATGATGCCGTTGGGGTCTACCAAGAAGGTACCGCGATCTGCCAAGCCTTGATCTTCACGCATTACTTCAAAGTTGCGCGTGATGGCGCCAGTAGGGTCGCCGATCATGGTGTACTTGATCTTGCCGATGGTTTCCGACGTCTCGTGCCATGCTTTGTGGGTGAAGTGGGTATCAGTAGACACTGAGTACACTTCTACACCGCGGCTTTGCAGTTCTTCGTAATAGTCGGCAAGGTCACCCAACTCGGTCGGACAAACGAAGGTAAAATCAGCGGGGTAGAAAAAGAAAATAGCCCACTTGCCTTTCACGTCGGCGTCTGAGACCTCAACGAACTGACCGTCACGGAAAGCCTGTGCTGTAAAAGGTTTAATTGCTGTATTGATTAATGCCATGGAAGTTTTCTCCGTTAGTTAATAAAGACCAAATTAAAAAGTCATTCAGTGGCTGACTTGATGGAGAGAATATTAAGGGGATTGCATTGATTGGTAAATTTTGTAAAATCTATCTTTAAATTTTATAAAACCTATCAAAGGGGTTGGCATGATTTCGCTCAAACAGATCAAGTACGCACTCGCCGTAGGCCGCACACTGCACTTCCGCCGTGCCGCGGAAGAGTGCAACATATCTCAGTCTGCACTGAGTACTGCCCTGCAAGATATGGAACAGCAACTGGGCTTCCCGGTATTCGAACGTGACAACAAAAAGGTGTTGATTACCCCGTTAGGCCAAGAGGTGCTCGACAAAGCGAGCAGCATTCAGGTACAGGTAGAAGACATCATGCGCCTGGGACAAACCCACGGCAAAGTTCTCAGTGGACCATTGACCATGGGCATGATTCCAACCATCGCACCCTATTTGCTACCGCGCCTACTGCCTGGACTTAACAGTGAGTATCCTCATTTACAGCTAAATGTTACCGAACAGCAATCGCACGTACTGGTCGACAGTGTCCGACGCGGTGAGCTGGACTGTGCTGTACTCGCCTTGCCCTATAACTGCGAGGGCCTGCTAACGTTTAGCTTCTGGCATGAAAACTTCTACTGGGTTAGCCACCGCGATCTGGCCCCCTCTAGCCAACCCGTGATGCACGCTGATGAATTGGCTGACCATAGACTCATGTTGCTGAGTGAAGGCCACTGTTTAAAAGACCACGCTCTCGCCGCTTGTCATTTAGACAGCCAAGCGACGCATTCGTTGAGTGCCACGAGTCTCACCACGCTGATACAAATGGTCATTGGAAAGATGGGCAGTACACTGGTGCCTGAGATTGCCATCGACCAATTGGTTGAGACACATCACGAGCTCGTGAAACTACCGCTCGACGAGCCCGGACCGCACCGCGAACTGGCCTTTATCATCCGCCCGAATTACCCCAATGTAAAAAATATCGAGGCGCTCATGAAGTTGGCCAGCGAAAAACTGCGCCAACAATTACCCGCGTAAAAAATAGCCGCCAAGCCCCATTGACAGCCCGCATTTTTACTCCATAATTTCCTTGTTGAACGGGCACCTTGCGGTGTGGTGCCCACACCTCCAACGCCAAGTTCCCGCCACGGCATCCCGCCGACTTGAACGCTGCCACTAGATGGGTAAAGGCAGCCAATACCGCCTAGGAATATTTAGTGAGCAAGACCCTTATTGTCGTCGATAGCGACCTCAACGCCTTTGGCCAACCTCAAGCCACCATTAGTTTTGAGCAGTACCTTCGCGACTACCCAAAGCTCAACGAAAACAATACCCGCATTATCAACCTGTGTGACACAGAGCACTACCTGAGTAAGGGTTACTACTGCTCCCTGCTTGCCGAGGCTCGTGAACACCGCGTGCTACCCAGCGTGCGCACCATCAATGCACTTCGCAGCAGCGAGGGCGATGTCGAGTTTCGCTTGTCCCGCGTAGAAGCCACCCTGCCCGCTAACGCCGACATTGAAGACGGGGAATACCCCGTGTATTTTGGCGCCTGCAATACCGAGGCACTGCAGAAATTGGCCAAGCGCATGTTCCAACAGTACCCAAGCCCGGCGCTGATCATGTCAATCCGCAAGCACAGCGGTAAGTACCACGTTCGCCTTAACACCCAATCCCCAAGGGATCTGAGCGACACCGAAAAAAACCACTTTGCAGCGGCGCTAGACAACTTTACCCGGGTGGTTTGGAAAACGAGCAGCACCAAAAAAGCGCGTTGGAACATGGCGATACTGGTTAACCCGGCAGAGACACTGCCCCCCTCAGACAAAGAGGCGATCAGTCGTTTTGTCCGCGCCGCCCGCAAGCTAGGCATTGCTGCAGAAACCATTGCGGCGGAGGATGTGCAGAGCATCGCCAACTACGACGCCCTGTTTATTCGCGAAACAACCGCCATTGACCACCACACTTATCGCCTCGCCGCGAAGGCCGAGCGCGAAGGTCTAGTTGTTATGGATGACGCCTCGTCCATTTTGCGCTGTTGCAACAAAGTCTACTTGCAGGACGCCTTTAGTTATCACAAGGTCCCCTGTTTAAAAACAGAAGTGATCAGTGATGCCGATGATGAAACGCTAGATCAACTCGAGCAGATCTTTGGTTACCCGCTGGTCCTTAAAATGCCTGAGGGGTCATTCTCGCGTGGTGTCTACAAGGTAAAAACCCGTGAAGAATTACGCGAGCATTTACTACAACTGTTCAATGAAACCGCCTTGGTGTTGGCGCAAGAGTTTATGTATACCGATCACGACTGGCGCATTGGGGTACTCAATGGTCGCGCGCTTTACGCCTGTAAATATTTTATGGTGCGTAATCACTGGCAGATTTATAACCACGGCAAAAAACGCAGTCAGTCGGGGGGCTTTGAAACACTGCCTACTTTTGAGGTACCTAAAGCCGTGCTCAACGCGGCATTAAAAGCTGCCAAAGTAGCCGGCAATGGTCTATACGGCGTCGACATTAAGTACCGCGATGGCAATGCCTATGTACTCGAAGTGAACGACAACCCAAGCCTCGACCACAACGTGGAGGATGTATTTTTGGGAGACGAATTGTACATGCAAATTATGTCAGAATTCTTACGAAGACTTGAATTAAGAGGAAAATAAAAAAAGATTTTTTAAAGGCTGTACAACCGGTCTCGCACTGTTATCATGCGCCCTGTGTTTAAAAATAGGTATCGACCATCATGAGAAGTGCCGTTTCCGACTTGTTTGGCAAATCGCCCATCAAACCTCTCCAGCAACACATGACTGCAGTCATTGAGTGCAGCGACGAATTAGAGAATTTCATGGCTGCTGCCACCTCAGGTGACTGGGAAACAGCCGAAGCGTCATACAACACCATACGCGACATCGAACACAAGGCCGACAACCTGAAACGTCAATTTCGCCTCGACCTACCCGCCAGCTTATTCTTACCGGTTCCACGCACGGATCTTCTAGAACTCATTACGTTGCAAGACAAAATCGCCAACGTAGCCCGTGACATCGCCGGCACTATGCTCGGGCGCAAAATGGAAATTCCCGCGTTAATTCGCGAGGACTTTATTAATTTTGTCGAGAGCTCGCTACATGTTGCTCGCAATGCTCACAATGCCATTAACGAGCTCGATGATTTACTCGAAAGCGGTTTTAGAGGCAAGGAAATCTCCATTATTACGGAAATTTTAAATCAGCTGGATTCTAAGGAAGGTGCGGCAGATGATGCCGAGCGCGCCATCCGCCGTAAGCTGTTAACCATTGAGGAAGATATCCCCGCGATCAAAGCGATGTTCTTGTACAAGATCATCGACAAAATTGGCGACCTGTCCAACCGTGCTCAGCGCGTGGGTAGTCGCATGCAACTATTTATGGCTCGATAAGCATCGGCTTGTCTTGATCAACGCGCATTTAAGAGTACGGAATTATGGATATCTTAAGTCAATACAGCATCATCCTGCTTGGTCTCGCCTGTGTGTTCGGATTTTTTATGGCCTGGGGTGTCGGTGCGAACGATGTTGCCAATGCCATGGGCACCTCGGTTGGCTCCAAAGCCATTACCGTCAAGCAAGCCATTTTCATAGCTATAATTTTTGAGTTCCTTGGCGCCTATCTCGCCGGCGGCGAGGTGACCTCTACTATTCGCAAAGGCATCATTGACCCAATGATCCTAGCCGACACGCCCCACTATCTCGTATACGGCATGTTGTCTGCACTACTCTCAGCTGCCACTTGGCTGGCATTGGCTTCAGCCCGCGGCTGGCCCGTTTCTACTACCCACACCATCGTTGGGGCCATAGTCGGTTTTGCCGCCTTTGGCATTGGCTTCGATACAGTAAGCTGGGGCAAGGTGGGTAACATCGTCATGAGCTGGGTGGTTTCTCCGTTGTTGGCAGGTACCATTTCATACACCTTGTTTGTGAGTGTCCAGCGTCTTATTTTGCAGCAGGACGACCCTTACGAACGCGCCAAAAAATACATTCCAATGTACATGTTTGCCGTGGGATTCATGATCTCTATGGTGACTTTCTTGAAAGGTCTCAAACACGTTTTCACAGATATCGGCATGAAAATCAGCATGGGCGAGTCCATGTTTTACTCAGCGATAGCTGGCGGTATTGTCGCTCTATTTGGTGCACTTCTGTTAAGCCGCATCAAGCGCGATGAAGCGAAAGAAAAAAGCGATCGCTTCTACAACGTCGAGCGTGTCTTTGCTGTATTAATGGTATTCACTGCTTGCGCTATGGCGTTTGCCCACGGCTCTAACGATGTGGCCAACGCCGTAGGACCATTGGCTGCCGTCGTTAACGTTGTTTCTACGGGTGTTGTTGGCGCCAAGTCGACCATGCCCTCATGGATTCTGCTGTTGGGCGGGCTAGGCATCGTCACCGGCTTAGCCACTTTTGGATTCAAAGTCATGGCGACTATCGGCAAGAAAATTACTGAGTTGACGCCTAGCCGTGGTTTTGCCGCTGAATTAGGTGCTGCCTCGACGGTGGTAGTAGCGTCCTACTTTGGCCTGCCGATCTCGACAACACACACCTTGGTGGGTGCTGTTTTGGGCGTAGGCCTGGCACGCGGTATTGGTGCACTCAACCTGGGTGTGATTGGCGGCATTTTCCT
>JBEAQQ010000013.1:0-5720 GCA_041163785.1 Pseudomonadota bacterium | reverse complement strand
GTCTTGTCGTCCATCTTCGAGCTCGGTAGCAACGAACCCAGCACGGGGGCAAAAAACAGCGCATAGGCCAGCGAACACAGTAAAACAGCGAATACCGTGACCGGCAGATAGCGCATGAAGTCACCGGACACCCCGGGCCAGAACATCATCGGCAAGAAGGCCGCCAAGGTCGTTGCAGTAGAGGCTGTTACGGGCCAGAACATGCGGCGCACCGCGTAGAGATAGGCCTGCTCGTTGTTCATTCCCTCGGCCATCTTGCGGTTGGCAAATTCGGAAATAACAATGGGGCCGTCGATCAGCATACCCAGCGCCAACAGCATGCCGAACATCACCAAAAAGTTGAATGAAAAATCGACATAGTGCAGCCAGATCAGCGACAGCAGCAGCGAAAAAGGAATTCCCAAACCTACCAAGATACCCGTCTTGAATCCCAGTGCGCCGACGACAATCACCATCACCAACACCACCGCGGTGAGAATATTACCGCGCATCTCCTCGATGAGACCGCTCGAGAACAGCGAGAGGTCAAAGGCATAAGACACTTCTACGCCGTTGGGGATACGGTGCTTAATCGACTCAATTTGCTCGCGCACCAGTGACGCCACTTCAATTTGGTTCGCCTCAACACGCTTTTGAACCTCTAACAAAATGGCCGGCTCGCCATTAAAGTTACTAAAGCTCAAGGGGTCTTTAAAGGTGCGGCGAACCTCCGCCACGTCCGATAACAATACGGTACCCGAGGCATTAGACAACACCGGAATAGCGGCAATATCTTGGTACTCTTCGATCAAGGCCGGCACCTTCACAGGAAAACGCCCACGGCCATTGTCGATATCCCCCGCGGGAATCAATAAATTGTTTGCCGTAAGAATTCCGGCCAATGCCTCAGCCGTTAGGTGGTAGTTTTCCAGTTTGGCGGGATCGACAACGATCTCCACGAGCTCCTCTCGCTCACCGGACAGGGACGCTTCGAGAACCCCCTTAATCCCTTCAACTTCGCGCTGAACCATCTGCGCTGTTTGAAAGACCATGCGCTCGGTCGCGGCGCCGGTTTTTGAAAACGCGATGGTGATCGCCGGGAAGTCGTCCGCGGTGAGCTCTTTCACCACGGGTTCTTCCGCGTCGACCGGAAGTTTTGCCTTGGCGCGGTCGATCGCCACGCGGACATCGTTAACCGCCTTATCCGACTTAACCGCCCCGGCCTCAAATTTGATCACAATCGTAGCGGCAGATTCGCGACCAATGGCTCTAACTTCTTCAATGCCCTCGACGGCGCGCAACTCTTTTTCAATCGGTCGCACCAGCAAACGCGAGGCGTCCTCGGGCGACACACCAAACAACACCACTTGTACAATGACGTAGGGCACTTTAACGCGCGGCGTGGCCTCTAGCGGAATCGTGAAGTAGCTGTAGACACTGACAGCCATCAGTAGCAGCAGAACGGAAAACGTGCTGCGGTAGTGGTTTACCGCACTAGAAATAATGCCCATCGTTAACGTCCTTGCTGACTTTCAGCACCCTCTGATTCGAGCGAGACCTGCACTTTCTGACCTTCGCTAACGTATTCTTGGCCAATAGTGATCAAGGTTGTTTCTTCGGGTAATCCCGTCACCCACACACCCTCCGGGCTATTATCGATGACGTCGACCAACGCGAAGTGGACAGTCTGCTCGTTAACTAAGTATTTCAATCCCACACGGCCTGCGTCGTCCAAACTCAACAGCGATGAAGGCACATTGTGTGCATTGACCGGAGCGAGATTGATACGCATCTGTGCCGTTAAGCCCGAGCGAAGCGCGTAGTCGCTGTTTTCAAGTACCGCCTCAATGCGAAACGTACGGGTGATAGCATCCGCTTCAGAGGCAACATAGCGAAGCTTGCCAGGTAAAGACGTTCCACCCTCAAAACCCACTTGAACAGCCATACCACGTTGGAGTTGCGCAACCACTTTTTCAGAAACCTGGCCCACCACCACCAGCGGATCAAGTTCTAACACCACCGCGCACTGACTACCCATGTTAAGCAAATCACCCTGCTCAACACTGAACGACTCCACAACACTTTTAAACGGCGCTCGAATGCTGAGGTAGTCCATCTCTAACTCACGGCGCTTCAACAGGGCATTGGCGCTATCCATACGCGCCTTAGCCGCGGCAATCGCCTGCTTTGACTGGTAACCCGCGGTTTTCAAGGCCAGCGTACCATCGTATTCAATTTTCGCCTGCGATAATGCAGAGCGTGCCTCGAGTAATTTGAGGGCGCGATCTTCTTCTGCCAACTGGCAAAGTACGGCGCCCTCTTCAACCACCGCACCTTCCCTATCGGCACGCATGGCGAGCAAACCACCAATTTGGGCTTTTAGTACGACTCGACGGTTTGTCTCTGTGCGACCTTTGACCACGGCATTGGGGACAAAATCGACTGCCTTAATCTGCTTGGCTTTGACCACGATTTGGTGATCTGACGACACCTTATCGTCTTTGGCATCTGTCTCGTGCGAGGCAAAAAGACCCGACACAAGCCAAAACAATGACAAGACAAAAATAAGCAGGGCCGTGCGGTAGTTTTTATTGGTAGTGAGATCTTTGATCAGCATAGGGAGGTTCCAGCGAATGACTTCCGTGTTATACGCGTAAAATCGCACAACGGTGGGCGCAAAAGTGGACATTTTACATGTCGCCTGATGAAAGATGAAGAACTATCCTTTGAACGGCGTCACTCAGCACTCGACTTTGGTCGAAAGCGCGGCATCTATGCATAAATACGCTACTACAATCGGTTGCAGCATGATAATCTTCGCTCGTTTTGAATAATCACATTACCACCACTAGGAATACCACCATGGCAATCAATACCATTGTTTGGGGCGAAAACGTACACGAGCATACCAATGCCGTGGTAGGCCGCCTCTATCCTGAGGGCATGCACACCACCATTGCTAGCGCGCTGAATGAAGATCCCGCCATTAAAGCGACGACTGCCACGCTGCAAGATCCCGAACACGGCCTGAGCGAAGCGCGACTGGAAGCCACTGATGTACTCATTTGGTGGGGCCACTGCGCCCATGGCGAGGTGGCAGATGAGATTGTAGATCGCGTGCAAAAACGTGTGCTTGAGGGCATGGGTTTGATCGTGCTGCACTCTGGCCACTACTCGAAAATTTTTAAGCGCCTCATGGGAACCACCTGCTCGCTGAAGTGGCGTGAAGCCGGCGAGCGCGAGCGCCTATGGGTGACCAATCCAGGCCACCCTATCGTGCAGGGCCTGGGAGATTATCTTGAACTTCCGCATACAGAAATGTACGGCGAGCCCTTTGCCGTGCCCAACCCCGACGAAGTGATCTTCATCAGCGCGTTCGAAGGTGGCGAGGTCTTCCGTTCCGGCCTGACCTACAAGCGCGGCAACGGCAAAATCTTTTACTTCCGTCCCGGCCACGAGACCTATCCTATTTTTTACAACGAAGAAGTGCGAATGGTGCTGAAAAATGCCGTTAAATGGGCGCAACCGGAAGGCTCACGCTGGGTTGACAGCTGCCCTAATGTCCCGCCTGAAAAAGCCCCTAATCCCATTACTGTTAAAGGTGAAGGCCTTCATAAACCCGGTGAAGAGGGTTTTAAATAATGATTAACATCGCCATTGTAGGTACCGGTGGCATGGCCAACAACCATGCCGAAATGTTTGCTGCGGCCAACGGCTGCAAGGTCGTGGCCGTGTGCGATATCGACATCGCCAAAGCACAGGCTTTTGCCAAAAAACACAACATCGACAAAGTCTACGCCAAACTCGACGATCTGCTCGCCGATCCGCAAATCGACGGTGTCAGCAATGTCACACCAGACAAATTCCACAAACCCGTGTCCTTACAGATCATTTCCGCCGGAAAACACGTACTGTGCGAAAAACCCCTTGCGGTAAACGCCGCCGACGCACTAGAGATGGCTGATGCGGCGCAATCAGCTGGCGTTATCAACATGGTGAACCTCAGTTACCGTGACGCACCGGCCATTCAGGATGCACGGCGCCGTGTTATGTCGGGTGAGATTGGTCGCGTTATGCACGTCGACGCCAGTTATTTGCAAAGTTGGTTAGTCGCTAATCACTGGGGCGATTGGCACACCGAGGAAATGTTTCTATGGCGTCTATCAAGCCAGCACGGCTCGAAGGGCGTCCTAGGCGATGTCGGCATCCACATACTCGACTTTGCCAGTTATCCCGTCGGCGATATCGACGAGGTGTTTTGCCAGCTGAAGTGCTTCGATAAAGCCCCCGACAACCGGGTGGGCGAATATGTTCTCGATGCCAACGACAGCGCACTGATTCACGCCCGTTTTGCTAATGGCGCCATGGGCAGCATCCACACAACGCGTTGGGCCACCGGCAATATAAACACGCTTCGATTGCGCATCCACGGTGATAAAGGCGCGATTGAGGTTGATCTGGATCGCTCGCGCACATCGATTCAGATGTGCCGTGGCGATAACATTGACGATGCCATCTGGGAGACTATTGAGTCACCCCACACACCAAACAATTATCAACGTTTTGTCGATAGCATCATCAGCGGTGTTAACGACCAACCCGACTTCGCCTACGGGGCGAAATTGCAGGTCGTCATCGACAGCTGTTTCGAGTCTGACGAAAAACGCCAGCCTATTCGCTTAACCGCCAAATAACTTGGCTAGCTCATCCATCAGACGCGCAAACCCGCGTGTCTGTGGGTGAAGCCAATCAAAATGCCCCGCTTCGGCTATCTCGATCACGTCGAAGCCCGCCGAACGCGGGTGATCGATGTCGACAATATTGTCCGCGCCACCATTGAAGAGGATGACCGGGGGTAAAAGGGTGCGGCCCACAGGGTTGGCTTGATTGTAGGCATCGCTCGCTAGCTCATAACTGGCCCCGATAAACTCTCGAGCCGCCAACTGACAACCACTGTTGCCCTGCGCATACGCCACAAAATCAACGATGGCTGCCAAACCAATCACCGCCTGAAGTTGCGAGCCCTCGGGCTGCGAGGCCGCCAGTAGCCCCAAATGACCGCCCGCCGAGTGCCCAGCAAGCACCACGCGCGAGGTATCAATACCGTATACCCGAAGGCTCGATAACTTACCCAAGGCAGACACAACATCCTGATACGACCCCGGCCAACCGCCGCCGTCGTCTCCTGTCGCGCGGTATTCCAACGACCACACCGCTACGCCAAATGTATCCGCGACCGCCGTCGCAAACGCTCGCGTGTGGTCCACGCGGTACTGATTACTCCAGCAGCCACCGTGCACAAAGACCAACAACGGTACATCAGCATTCGATGGCGTAGGCAGCCAGAGTTCACCGAATTGCAGCGCGCTGTCGCCGTAGGCAATCACCTCGTCGGCAGGGCGACTAGCGTAGTTAACAATGCTGTAATAAGAAGGATTAGAGACGTAGTTATTACTCTCTTGGGTGGGTATTTCCGCTGCCGGTGCAGGCGACGACGGCTGACGAGTGGTGATGTTGCTCGTGCCCCCGCCGCCACAGGCGGAAAGTAAAGCAAATAGGAAATATATGACAAATCGTTGCATGGCTCATCGACAAGGCTTTTTCTTTTATACGACATACAAGCGCTGCGCGTTCGTATCAAACCTTAAATCTTGCGGTATAGCCCACCATCTCCCGCGAAAGATTGCGCAAGAACTCACTGGCTCGCTCTGCCACGGAAGTGTCTTCCGCCATTTTGTGAC
>JBEAQQ010000012.1:0-9219 GCA_041163785.1 Pseudomonadota bacterium | reverse complement strand
TTTGACCGCGGCCAGCCCAACCAACCCTTACTGCGCGCTGGTGACTACCTGCTTGCGCCATTCATCTGCTATGAAATTGCCTATAGCGACCTGGTACGCACACAGCTTAGAGACGCCAATTTCATTGTAACAGTTAGTAATGATGCTTGGTTTGGTCGTTCTTGGGCGCCCTGGCAACACCAACAAATTGCTAGAGTGCGCGCCATGGAAACCGGGCGCTTTGTACTGCGCGCCACTAACAATGGCATCTCTGCGGTGATTGCCGATAATGGCGATATCGTCGCCTCTACTGCGCAATTTGAACGTACCATACTTCAGTCTGAGGCTTGGCCCATGACAGGTGAAACCCCCTTTATCCGCTGGGGTTCGTCAGTACTTTTGTGGATGAGCATCAGCATTGCACTCACTGGCGTCATAGTCGGCCGTAAACTAGCAGCCCAAGTCCACCACTAACGGCTACCTTTCCACCCCCACAATAGGGTAAAATCCCTACTTTTCGCCGCTTTTGCCGCGGCCTATTTCAGCACTGAGTCGAGACATGGATCAGCATTACAAACCCGAAGAGATTGAATCACAGGTACAGAACTATTGGCGTAGCAACGATTGCTTCAAGGTCGAAGTCGACCCGAGCAAGGAAAAATACTACTGCCTAGCGATGTTTCCCTACCCCAGCGGTAAATTGCATATGGGGCACGTGCGCAACTACACCATTGCAGATGTTATCTCTCGCTACCAGCGCATGCTCGGCAAAAACGTGCTGCAACCCATGGGCTGGGATGCGTTCGGTCTACCCGCTGAAAACGCGGCGATCAAACACCAAACAGCACCGGCCAAATGGACCTACGAAAACATCGATTACATGAAGCACCAATTGAACCAATTGGGTTTCGCCTATGACTGGTCGCGCGAACTCGCCACCTGTACCCCCCAGTACTACCGCTGGGAGCAGTGGTTTTTCACGCGCCTGTACGAAAAGGGCCTGGTATACAAAAAAACCTCGGCGGTGAACTGGTGCCCCAACGACGCCACCGTACTGGCCAACGAACAGGTCATCGATGGCTGCTGCTGGCGCTGTGACAGCCCCGTTGAACGCAAAGAAATCCCCCAGTGGTTCATTAAAATTACTGCCTATGCAGACGAACTTCTAAAAGATTTAGACCAACTTGAAGGTTGGCCCGAGCAAGTGCGCACCATGCAGCGCAACTGGATTGGCAAGAGCCGCGGTGTGAGCATGAGCTTCCCACTCGCCAGCCCCATCGCCGGTTACGAAGCCATCGATGTTTACACTACGCGTCCCGACACCCTAATGGGCGCCACGTATGTCAGCGTGGCACTGGACCATCCGGTAGCGAAAGCAGCAGCGGAAAACAACCCTGCACTCGCCGCCTTTCTCGCTGAAAACAAACAACAGTCGGTTAACGAAGCCGCCATGGCGACCATGGAAAAACGCGGTATGGACACCGGCTTTGTCGCACAGCATCCATTGACCGGCGACTGGGTTCCCGTTTGGGCGGCCAACTATGTTCTCATGGACTACGGTTCAGGTGCTGTCATGGCGGTGCCAAGTCACGACGAACGCGACTTTGAATTTGCCAACAAATACCAACTTCCGATAGTCCAAGTTGTCGCCTCTACCGATGCCAACGACGCCCCCTTTGACCCAGCGACATGGCAAGACTGGTACGGCCGTAAAACCGACACAGTGACGATGAATTCTGCTGAATTCGACGGCCTATCTTTTGAAGCCGCCTTCGACGCCATCGCTGCGGCGCTTGCTGCCAAAGGACTAGGTGAAACCACCACCAATTTCCGTCTGCGCGACTGGGGTGTCTCACGCCAGCGCTATTGGGGTGCTCCGATTCCTATGCTCAACCTTCCAGAGGGTGGTGAGATCCCTGTGCCCGCGGAGCGACTGCCCGTGTTACTGCCGGAAAACGTTGAACTCGACGGAGTCACATCGCCGATTAAAGCCGACCCAGAGTGGCGTAAAACCCAGCTTGAAGGCCGTGATGTGGAGCACGAAACGGATACGTTTGACACCTTTATGGAGTCGAGTTGGTACTACGCTCGCTACACTTGCCCCAACTATGAAGGCGGCATGTTAGACAGCGAAGCAGCCAACTACTGGCTGCCAGTAGACCAATATATTGGTGGTATTGAGCACGCGATTTTGCACCTGCTTTACGCGCGCTTCTTCCACAAGTTGATGCGTGACGAAGGCCTCGTTAACAGCGACGAACCCTTCACTCGCCTACTTTGCCAGGGAATGGTGCTAAAAGACGGCGCCAAAATGTCTAAATCCAAGGGCAATACCGTTGATCCACAGGCATTGATTGAAAGCTACGGTGCAGACACCGTGCGCTTGTTCACCATGTTTGCCGCGCCACCCGAGCAGTCACTCGAGTGGCAGGATTCTGGTGTCGAGGGTGCCAACCGCTTCCTACGCAAACTATGGAAGCAAGTGGCAGCCTTCCAAGAACGCGGCACAGAGTGCCCTGTGAACATCGAAACGCTAAGTAGTGCGCAGCGCGATGTCTTGCGTAAAACGCACGAAACCATCGCTAAAGTCAGTGACGATTACGGCCGCCGCCAGACCTTCAATACCGCTATTGCCGCGGTAATGGAACTCCTCAATGACGTCGCGAAGTTGTCAAGTGGTGACGAAAGCCACGCAGGTGTTGAACGTGAGGCGCTAGAAGCAGCCGTATTGTTGCTCAGCCCGATTACACCTCACATCAGTCACAGCCTGTGGATCGAATTAGGCCACACGGATGCGGTTATCGATGTCGCGTGGCCCGTGGTCAACGAAGCCGCACTTGTCCGCGACAGTATCGATTTGGTGGTGCAGGTGAACGGCAAGCTCCGTGCTAAAATCGCGGTAAGTGCCAACGCCAGCCGCGAAGATATCGAAGCGCTAGCGCTCGCCGACGAAAACGTCATGCGTTTCACCGAAGATAAGCAGGTGTGCAAGGTGATTGTCGTCCCCGGTAAACTCGTTAATATCGTGGTGGCCTAGATGTTACTGATCGCCCGCGCCCTTATCCTTAGCCTCCTAGCACTCAGCCTAGCTGGCTGTAGCGGGTGGCATTTGAGGGGCAGCCATAGCGATCTCAATACTGATCTCAACACCGATCTCAGTGTCGCTATTAATGGCGGTAGCCCAGAAATACGCGCCGCCCTGCAACGTTTCGCTAGTCTCAACAATGTCGCTAATATCGAGACGGGCGCCGATGTGCAATTAACCTTGCACAGTGACGTTTATCGCCGCCGAATTCACAGCGTAGGTGTGAATGAACAGCCCACCGAATTTATGCTTATCTATGACGTGGTAGTTAGCGCCCGACAGGGTGATCGAGTGCTGTTCGACCACGCCAATATGCGCCGCGAACACATCTACGCATACAACAGCGAAAACCCCTTGGCTGGTGATAACGAAGCGCAAATTCTGGTGGAAGAAATGCGCAACGACTTATCTCGACAGCTCGTTCTGCGCGCTATTCGCCAGGCCTCGGAGAGCGAGTAATGCTGCTGCGCCCAGATCAGCTTAGCAAGCACTTGTCTGGGGATTTACTACCCATCTACTGGATTCATGGCAACGAAACCTTGGTGGTGATGGAGTGCCAAACCCTCTTAAGGGATGCCTGTCGCGAGAAGGGTATTATCGAGCGCGACGTCTACCACGTCGACAACCCGAATCACTTCAACTGGGATGCCCTCGCGGATGCCAATGCCTCGCTTTCGCTCTTTGGTGATAAAAAAATCATTGAACTGCGATTGAATGGCAATAAGTTCGGGGATCAAGGATCTAAAGCTATTCAAGCCTATGCCGCGGACGCCAATCCAGATAACGTACTGATTATCACCTCCCAGAAATTAGAAAAGGCACAGTACAACAGCAAGTATTTTAAAGCGTTCCAAGCCCACGGAGCCACCATACAAGTCTACGATGTGGGTATCGATGATCTTCCCGCTTGGCTCATTGCTCGTGCAGGAGCGCGAGGCTTGCACCTCACCCGTGACGCCAGCCAGCTGATGGCTGACCGCGTTCAAGGCAACCTACTCGCCGCGGCACAGGAAATCGACAAACTGATTATGGCTGGACACAGCGATATAGACGTCGACGCCGCCGATGCATTAGTCGCGGATAGCGCACGCTTTAATGTGTTCTCCATGGTTGATAGCGCCATGGCCGGTGACAGCAAGTGCCTGGGCATGCTGGAGTATCTGCGCGCCGAGGGCAACGACACCGTAAGTATCATGTTCATTCTTTCCAAGGAAATCCGCATCGGTCTTGCGCTTGCGGAGGGCATCGCTCGTGGGCAAAGATTGGACGGCATCATGAGTAGCATGCATCTATGGCCCTCTAAAAAACCCATCTACGCTAAATTCACCCAGCGTATGAACGTCGCTAAAGCATCGCGGCTACTTCAGCAATGCAAAGAAATTGACCATATGAGCAAGGGCATGGCAGACGGGGACCCGTGGATAGGCATTAGTCGCCTCATGCTGAATATGTGCCGCTAGCCATCACGATACCACCACAAACTACTTGCCATTTTGTAAAGCTTACTTTACCTTAATCGTAAAACATTCAGGTATTCTTCTATGGACTTACGTCAACACACCAAAAAACTCGCTCTTTGGACAGGCCTCTGGGTAACGAGCTTGGCCATCGCAACGTTTGGCCCAATCATGCTGTGGGGAGACCAAGCGCTTGCCACCGCGACTGCCATCATTGTTAGTCTAGCTATTGGCTGGGGCATGGTCCGCGCCAACATGCTCCACGTGCTTGCACAGGATGAAATGCAGCAACGCATCGCGTTAGAAGCGATGGGCCTGACACTGGGGCTCACGGTAATCGTGGGCATCGCCTACTCCCAACTCGACACCACTAACCTCATTGAAGGCGACGCCGAAATCAGTATCTTGGTCATGTTTATCGGACTGTGCTACTTAGCTAATTTACTGCTGGCAAGAAGGCGCTATTCATGAAGAATCGACTCAAAGTGCTACGCGCAGAACACGACTTCACCCAGCAAACACTGGCAGAAAAATTAGGGGTTTCTCGGCAGACGATAAATGCCATCGAAAAGGGGAAGTTTGACCCGAGCCTTCCCTTGGCATTTGCCATTGCACGGTTATTTGAACAACCCATCGAGGCTATTTTTTTCGACGAACCGTTTTAGGATGATGCTTTCATGGCCTCTCGGTAGAACGCGAGTTCTGCATTGAGTGCAGTGACATTGTTTTCTGGCTCGCGAAAACCATGCCCTTCGCTAGCAAAATAGAGCGTTTCTACTCTGCCTCCTGCGCCCTGTATGGCCGCCGCCATACCCGCGGTTTGCTGCGGGGTAACCACCTTATCTGCTAAGCCTTGGAAAAATATCACCGGCGTACTAATGTCCTCGGCTCGCTTTGCCGGTACGCGCGCTAAGTAATTTGGATCTTGCTCGTCCATGTTGCCTAGCAGCCACGGTAGATAACAACGTTCAAACTTGTGCGTCTGCGCATTCAATGACGCCGGGTCGGACACACCAAAATAAACACCCGCCGCACAGAACAAGGTCGAGTTCAACAAGGCCATTAGCACACTATAGCCTCCCGAGCTTCGCCCACGGATAAACAGCTTATCTGCCGCCACCCAGCCTTCCCTGATGAGATACTGGCACGCCGACCGGATGTCCTCCACATCGCTAATACCCCAGCAATGCTTAAGCTGCATCCTATAATCACGCCCTTGATTACTACTGCCGCGGTAATTGAGATCTAACACAGCGAAACCGTGGTCGTTCCAAAACTGAAATACGGGGTTAAACACAGGATACGCCGCCGCTGTGGGCCCTCCGTGCAGGTTGATAATCAAGGGGAGTGGCGCTTGTGGATCTGGATGTGAGTGTTTCAGCGCGGGTGGCGCATACCAATAGCCACTCAGCGGCATGCCCGACGAAGTAAACTGCAGGGTGACAGGAATACTGGCTTGCGAGACACCCGACGGCAGTGGCGCCCGCCAAAGTGTCATCCATTCACCATCCTGCCAATAGCTCACCGCATTCATACACATCGGGCCTGCGTGGATACACACCACCCGATGGCCGAGTATACAGAGCTCTCTAATTTGCGTGGCGCCCGGTGGCTGAAGCTGCTCATCGTCTCGGTAGAGTGCCACGCCATCTGCGCTGAATCGCAGCGACCACAAATGCCCACTTGCATCGCAGCCGTATTGCATGATGCCGCTCTGCCACGGCGCATTCGCCATGTCTAGTGATGGCCTATGTACAGCGCTTATCTCGCCCCCAGCAAAACGATACAGCTGCCAAAAACCCTCGCTGTCATCTAGAAACAACACATCACCATTTGCCGTAAAACTCGGCATCTGAATGGATGACACCGCAGGCTTGATACACGAGATATTGGATAGCGCCTGTTCGATAATTGTGCCGAACCAAAGGCTAGTCGCTGTCCAAGGCTGTTGTGGGTGCTGCCAACTCACCCAGACCAAGTCATTGTCTACTGACATCGCTAAGCCTGCATAAAAGTCGTCGCCTTCGCGTAGGACACTGCGCTTACCCTCCGCATCAAAACGTACAATGCGGTGGATATCGTGCCATGTTTCGATCGCCACCACCGAGCCATCGCCGCCCACGCAGGGCTCGCAGTAGCGCGCACCAGCCTGGCCCGCCCAAAAATACGGTGCTTGCTGAGAAAAGGCATCCCAATAATAAAGCTGTTGTGAGGCTTCATCGATGTAGATAATACCGTCTTCATAGAAGGCCCAGGCACGACCACCGTATTCATTGACGCGACTACGTATCGAAACACCAGCACCGATCAAGCGATGCACCTCGCCCGACTGCGCATAACAAAAAACTTGCTGCCCATTGGCGTCAGGCGCGAGCTCTAACCAACCTATCAAGCCGTCGTGCCGGCATTGGCACTGCGAGACAACAGCATTGGCGCCACAGGCAGTATGAGCGGTAATCGCCATTGCTAGGTTTGACTCAACAGTCGTGAATTACGGTTGTTGCGGTAAAGAAATGTATCTGCGTCAGTAGCGATGGTATCCTGCTGACGCTTGCGGGCAGAGGTAATTAAACTGTGCTGAGGCGATTTGCTACACACTGGATCCGTATTGTCCGCATTGCCTGTCAGCATGTAGGCTTGGCAGCGACAGCCGCCGAAGTCTTTCACCTTTTCATCACAGGAAGCACAGGGCTCGGGCATCCATGCGTCCCCACGGTAGTGGTTAAACCCCGCACTGTTAAACCAGATATCGCTTAACGTGTGCTCGGTCACTTTGGGGAATTCGATGGGCAGCATACGCGCACTGTGACACGGCAAAGCCACACCATCGGGTGCCACGGTCAAAAACATTGACCCCCAGCCATTCATACATGCCTTGGGGCGCTCTTCGTAATAATCGGGTGTCACGAAAATTAATTTGGTCGACCGACCCTCTGCCGCTAACTTTTCCCGCCAAGCTTGGGTGCGTGATTCGGCAAATATTAACTGCTCTTGGGTGGGCATCAACCAATCTCGGTTGTGGAAGGCCCAACCGTAGTATTGGCAGGTTGCCAGCTCGACATAATCGGCCTCTAACTCGACACACAGCGCAATAATTCGATCGATATCATCTATGTTGTGGCGATGGGTGACAAAATTGAGCACCATGGGATAGCCTTGCGCTTTGACCTCGCGCGCCATGCGCAACTTTTGCTGAAACGCTTTTTCACTACCCGCCAGCATATTATTGACAGACTCATCACTGGCCTGAAAACTGACTTGAATATGGTCTAAGCCCGCGGCTTTAAAATCGGCGACCTTGGCTTCGTCCAACCCCACCCCAGAGGTAATCAGATTGGTGTAATATCCCAAGTCTCGCGCGCCGGCAATCAAGTCTGGTAGGTCCTGCCGCACCAGAGGCTCACCCCCAGAGAAACCCAATTGCACCGCACCCAATTCGCGGCCTTGGCGAAAGACGTCCAACCATTGCTCGGTACTCAGCTCGTCACTGCTAGCGGCGAAGTCGAGTGGGTTGGAACAATAGGGGCACTGCAGCGGGCACTTGTAGGTCAGTTCCGCTAACAACCACAGAGGGCGACCGACACTGCCCTGCTCGATCATACTTGGAATGTCAGCCATTGGTTCTGTTGCGCTTCGAGTAGGAACGCCACCACGTCCTCGGCCAGACCTTCGGCCTCGGGAAATTTATTCGCTAAGGTGTCGATCATCGCTTGTACTGACTCCGCGCCATCAATTAAGGATAAAATTTCGCCCGCCGGACCATTGAGTTGCACCATACCTTCAGGATACAGCAACACATAGCCTGATTGCGACGGCTCCCATTGCAGACGAAACATGGGGTTCAATACAGGAACAGATGCTCGATTGAGTGCCATCATAGTTTGATGCCTTTATGGTAAACACGCTGGTCTGTAACGGTGTGATAGGGCGGGCGATTCAGCTCGTACGCCATCGTCATGGCATCGAGCATACTCCACAGGATATCTAACTTAAACTGCAAGATATTCAGCATGCGCTCCTGCTCAGCCCGAGTGCGATAGTAATCCAAGGTGATTTCCAAACCGTGATTCACATCACGCCTCGCTTCACTAAGCCGCTTACGGAAGTATTGATAACCTTCTTCTTTAATCCAAGGGTAATGCTGTGGCCATGTATCTAGACGATTCTGATGGATCGTCGGGGCAAACAGTTCGGTAAGCGAAGAGCTCGCCGCATCTTGCCAACGCGCGCGGCGGGCAAAATTCACATAGGCATCCACAGCGAAGCGAACCCCTGGTAAGACGTACTCTTGGTTCAACAGCGACTCGCGTGCCAGACCGACAGCCTCACCTAAGTTCAACCAAGCTTCGATACCGCCTTGCTCACCGCTGACACCGTCGTGATCGAGGATGCGCTGCACCCATTCCTGGCGGGCAGCGGGATCATCGCAGTTGGACATAATCGCCGCATCTTTAATGGGAATATTAATTTGGTAGTAAAACCTATTCGCTACCCAGCCGCGGATTTGTTCTGGGGTGCAGCGTCCCTCGTACATAGCCACGTGGTAGGGATGGGCAGTGTGATAGAACTGCCCCTTAGCCTGAAGGGCCTCGGCAAAGGCCTCCCTACTCAAGGGTTCAGCATCGCGCCAATCATTCATACACTGTCTCACAATTCAAAGGACATACCGTCGAAGGCCACTTCGATACCGTGTTGCGT
>JBEAQQ010000011.1:0-4073 GCA_041163785.1 Pseudomonadota bacterium | reverse complement strand
TACCGAGAGGCGGGAACCGCCACATAGGGTAGCGACAACTTCTTCATGATATTGAGCACCTGTTCGAAGTGCCGCAACTCTTCTCGCGCCAACCTCGATAGCTTGTGCAGCATCGATGCCTGTAAGCCCCCGGCATCAACCTCGGCATGGGTTCTTGGCGTGCCGTAACGCCACATCAAGGCCTGCGCGGTTTGTGCGGCTTTTAATTCGCAGTTGGCGTGGTCGGCTAACAACGCGGGCAGCTGATCCTCGCGGGAGGCAAAGGCAATCCATTCATCAGGGGTCTCACACCCCAAAAACGCTTTGACGGGGACAAGGTATTCTGCAACAGATTTAGCCACGATCAATACTCTTCATAGGGTCACCAACGTAACGTTGAAAATGGGCATCAGACAGGGTGTAAAAGTCCTGATCTATCTCTTCCACTTGGCGGGTTAACGGGACATCGACGTAGGCTGAACGCACGCGAAAACCGTAGTTCTCGGGTACGACTTGGCTAGCACCCGCCCGCAACAACTCAAAAATCCAACAATAGGCATTGCGATATTCATGGAAGCGAATGTTTTGTGCCTTCAAGCCAGCGCGCAACATCGCCTCATCCATAACTTCAAAACGCGCCTTAACTAGCTGTGTCAGCAGGTAGCTCAAGCGCGCATCAATGGCCTGCTTTTGTTCCTCGCTGTAACCCACCCAATCAATCACCTCGTTGCTGAAGCGCTTACAGCCGCGACAAACATCCCCACCAAAAACAGTGGAGCATACGCCAATACAAGGTGTGCGAACTCGCGTCATGCTATCTCCTTAATCAAGGCTGCCATAATAATAAGCTCCTCTTCGAAAGGCCACCCCGAAGGCCATTTCAATTCACCATCATCGCAATTGATGCGTTGTATAACTCACATTATAAAAGCATGACTTAACAGGCCGTCGCTGCAAGGCTATAATCAGCGCCACTTATCGGTATTACATCGCAGAGGTGGTGCCACACCCGGCCCCACCCAAACACAAGGAGCAAACTGTGCTTGAAGCTTATCGTAAACACGTAGAAGAGCGCGCCGCCGAGGGCGTCGTACCCAAACCTCTCGATGCAGGTCAAACCGCCGAATTGGTTGAACTGCTGAAGACCCCTCCCGCAGGCGAAGACGCCACACTGCTCGACCTGATCAGCAATCGCGTCCCCCCCGGTGTTGACGAAGCCGCCTATGTGAAGGCCGCCTTTCTGACTGCCATTGTTAAGGGCGAAGCATCTTCTCCTTTGATCTCTCGCACGAAAGCCATTGAACTTTTGGGCATGATGCTCGGCGGTTACAACATCGAAACCTTGGTTGATACGCTCGACGATGCTGAATTGGGTGAACTGGCAGCCGAACAGTTGAAGCACACGCTGTTGATGTTTGACGCCTTCCACGACGTTGCAGAAAAAGCTAAGGCGGGCAACGCCAACGCTCAAGCCGTGATGCAATCATGGGCTGAAGCTGAGTGGTTCACCAAGCGCCCTGAAGTCGCCGAGTCAATCAAAACCGCGGTGTTCAAAGTGACAGGTGAAACCAACACGGACGACCTGTCTCCAGCGCCCGACGCGTGGAGCCGCCCCGATATTCCTCTGCACGCACGCGCCATGTACAAAATGACCCGCGACGGCCTGACGCCCGAAGAGCACGGTGTCACTGGCCCCATGCAGCAAATCGAAGAAATTAAAGCCAAAGGCCTACCGGTTGCCTTCGTCGGCGATGTCGTCGGCACTGGCTCATCGCGCAAATCGGCCACCAACTCTGTTTTGTGGTTCTTCGGCGACGACCTCCCAGGCGTGCCTAATAAGCGCGGCGGTGGCATTTGTATCGGCGGCAAAGTAGCGCCGATTTTCTTTAACACGATGGAAGATGCGGGCGCGTTGGTTTTTGAAGCCCCTGTCGACGATATCAACATGGGCGACATCATTGAAATTCGCCCCTACGACGGCAAAATCCTCAACGAAGCTGGCGACACCCTTTCAGAGTTTGAACTGAAATCCGACGTGTTGCTCGACGAAGTTCGCGCCGGCGGCCGTATCAATTTGATCATTGGTCGCGGCCTGACTCAGCGCGCACGTGACTTCCTTGGCCTCCCCGCTACTGAACTGTTCCGCAAGCCCGTCGCCCCTGCCGACAGCGGCAAAGGCTTCACACTGGCTCAGAAAATGGTCGGCAAAGCCTGTGGCGTTGAAGGTATTCGCCCTGGTACTTACTGCGAACCCAAGATGACAACCGTGGGTTCTCAAGACACCACTGGACCAATGACCCGTGACGAACTGAAGGATTTGGCGTGCTTGGGCTTCTCTGCAGATTTGACCATGCAGTCTTTCTGTCACACTGCGGCCTACCCCAAACCCGTCGACATCGACACCCAGCACACCCTGCCCGATTTCATTATGACCCGTGGCGGTGTATCACTGCGTCCCGGTGACGGTGTTATTCACAGCTGGTTGAACCGCATGCTACTGCCAGACACTGTGGGCACTGGCGGCGACTCACACACCCGCTTCCCACTGGGTATTTCGTTCCCCGCCGGTTCAGGCCTGGTTGCCTTTGCCGCCGCTACGGGCGTTATGCCACTGGATATGCCTGAGTCTGTCTTGGTTCGCTTCAAAGGCAACATGCAACCTGGCATTACTTTGCGCGACCTCGTGCACGCTATTCCCTACTACGCCATCAAGCAAGGCTTGCTGACGGTTGAGAAGAAAGGCAAGAAAAACATTTTCTCTGGCCGAGTACTCGAAATTGAAGGCCTGGATAACCTCACAGTAGAACAGGCCTTTGAACTGTCAGACGCATCCGCTGAGCGCTCCGCTGCAGGCTGTTCAATCAAATTGGGTGAAGCGTCTGTCGCGGAATACCTGCGTTCAAACATCGTCCTACTGCGATCAATGATTGCCGATGGCTATGGCGACCCCCGCACACTGGAGCGCCGTGCTCGCGCCATGGAAGCGTGGCTCGCAAATCCAAGCCTCATGCAAGCCGACGCCGACGCCGAATACGCCGCCATCATCGAAATCGACCTGAATGACGTGGTGGAGCCCATCGTTTGCTGCCCCAACGACCCCGACGACGCCAAGTTGCTGTCTGAAGTCGCGGGCGACAAAGTGGACGAAGTCTTCATTGGCTCGTGCATGACCAACATCGGTCACTTCCGCGCGGCGGGCAAGCTACTAGAAACCAACAAAGAGGCCATGAAAACACGCTTCTGGATGGCGCCGCCCACCAAGATGGACGAGCACCAATTGATGGAAGAAGGTTACTACAACATTTTCGGCCGCAACGGTGTTCGCACCGAAATGCCTGGCTGTTCACTTTGCATGGGTAACCAAGCCCGCGTAGCGCCAGGCTCAACGGTACTGTCCACCTCGACGCGCAACTTCCCCAACCGTTTGGGCGATGGTGCCAACGTCTACCTGACATCAGCCGAACTGGCCTCTGTGGGCGGCATCCTAGGTCGCCTACCCACGCCAGCCGAATACATGGAATTCGCCAGCAAGATCGATTCTATGTCTGCTGACATCTACAAGTACTTGAACTTTGATCAAGTGGCCGAGTATCGTGCCAACGCTGACAAAGGCGCGCAAATCGCCGCTGTACAGATCGACGAAGTTCGCGTCTAACAAAATAAAGCCCCCGCAATCGCGGGGGGTTCTTTATCTACTCTGACTAAATTTTTAAACCACTAGACAGGATCACACAAGGTGAACACTGGGGGTTGGCGCCTGCGAGCGAGGCACCCAGGTGCGGATTAACCGCGCTCCTCGTTGTGAACTCCGACTACCGAGCTATCACCACTCTGGGCAGCACGATTTTGCTCTTGGCTTGAATCATTGCGAGCGGCATCGAGACCGTCGAGGTAGGCTTGCGTGACATCACCGCACACATACACGCCGTCAAACACAGCACAATCAAAACGCTCAATCGACGCGTTACCCTCGGCGGAACTTTGCACCAATGCATCGAGATCCTGGTACACCAGCCAATCGGCACCGATAGCATCAGCCACTTCCTGCTCTGTCTTGTCATGAGCGACCAGTTCTTTTGCCGACGGCATATCGA
>JBEAQQ010000010.1:0-6602 GCA_041163785.1 Pseudomonadota bacterium | reverse complement strand
CCGTATACTGTACCGACAACTCAACACTGATCATGTTTTCGTCTTCGGTCAACATCAAACCACTGTGGGTTGAAGAGCGCACACGAGTCACATTAATTTTGCTGACTTCGTCGATCAGCGGTGGATTCCACTGCAAGCCGGGCTCGACTGTTTCGTGGTATTTCCCAAACCGGAGAACCACGGCGAGTTCTTGTTGGTTGACCTGATAGATACCCATGCCGAACCAAATGACAAAAACTGCACCTAAAAGCAGCCCTAGCACACTAGAACCACCGGCGTTATCGCCATTGCCAGCACCGCCTTTACCACCTTTGCCAAACAGGCCATTAAGTTTTTTGTTAAGCGAACGAATTACCTCGTCGAGATCCGGTGGTCCTTGATCACCACCGCCACCCCCCCAGGGGTCACGCTGATTGCCGTTGTTACCTGGTTCATTCCAAGCCATTGTGCATTCCTTTCAGTACTATCAAATTAACAAAGTCTTCAGTCTAGCAGAATAAGCATCATTATCTACGATTCTAATGCCGGGTCAGACCACCATTCTAAATTCTCTAACGGATAATCACCCGCCGCCAAACGCTTCAAATCCTCAGCAGAGATCCTCAATCTGAGGACCGTGTTGCCTTGCTCGTCGTAGCGCTCCTCCAACACCGCGTCGTGTCGGTATAGCCGCGCCCTAATCGCTCCCTGAGAGGGCGCAAGCACCATGTCACCCTCAAGCTTGCGATCACCTAAGCTCAGGCTGATCGCCTCAACAAGTTTATCCAAACCTAGCTGCTTAGTGGCCGACACCCAAACGCGAGCGGGGCGACCGTCCGCACCGAGCTCAATGCGAGGCAACTGATCTGGCATCAAATCAATTTTATTGTAGACCTCGAGCGTCGGAATGTCGCCCGCGTCAATTTCCGCCAAGACCTTATTTACCTCTTCGATGTTGTCCATGCGCTCATCAGCCGCACAGTCAATAACGTGAAGCAACAGATCCGCCTCGGCGGCCTCTTCCAAGGTCGCCCTGAAGGATTCCACTAATTTATGGGGTAAGTGTCGAATAAATCCAACCGTATCCGCCAAAATAGCCACTCCGACAGAGGGCAGGCCAATGCGTCGCATGGTGGGATCCAAGGTGGCGAACAATTGATCCGCTTCGTAGACATCGCTTTCGGTCAACCTATTAAACAACGTCGACTTACCCGCGTTGGTGTAACCGACGATTGACACCACCGGTGTCTCGGCGCGTTTTCGAGCCCGCCTCCCCAACTGCCTCACCTTGTGAACCTTATCCAGCCGCTTAGTAATGGATTTTATTCGTTCGCGCAGAAGCCGACGGTCGGTTTCCAACTGGGTCTCACCAGGGCCGCGCAGACCTATACCACCCTTTTGGCGTTCCAAGTGAGTCCAGCCACGCACCAAACGCGTCGACATGTGCTCTAACTGCGCAAGCTCCACCTGCAATTTACCTTCGTGGGTGCGCGCTCGCTGGGCAAAAATATCAAGGATCAGCCCCGTCCTATCCAGGACACGGCACTGAAAAACTTTTTCGAGGTTGCGCTCTTGGGAGGGTGATAGGCTGTGATTAAACAGCACCAATTCTGCGCCATGCTCTTCGACAGCCGCGCGAATCTCTTCCATTTTACCCGTGCCAACAAAAAACTTAGGATCCGGCTTGTGCCGCTGCCCAGTAATGAGATCAACGGGATCCGCGCCCGCCGACAATGCTAACTCTTCGAATTCGCGCGGATCATCACGCTGAGCTTCAAAGTCGAAATCAATATGGACAAGAATGGCTAATTCACCCGATTCAGGGCGCTCAAAGAACATAAAAAAACACCGGCGCTAGCAATAACACCAAATAAGAATGGAAAGACGACATTGCGCCGCTTACACGGCGCAAACAAAATTACTCTTCGTCATCGCCCTCTGGCATCTGCACGGGCACGCGTACATTGCGCGATGGCACAACGGTCGAGATAGCGTGCTTGTATACCATTTGGCTGACGGTGTTTTTCAACAAGACAACGAATTGGTCGAAAGATTCAATCTGACCCTGCAACTTAATGCCGTTAACGAGGTAAATAGATACCGGGACGCGTTCCTTGCGCAACACATTCAGATAAGGGTCTTGTAACGTTTGCCCTTTTGACATTGGAAACTCCTTTGGGTTTATAAGAACTTACTAATGCGAATATTGTATACCTAAAAGACAATACTCGACACGACTTGTTCAATAAATATGTCCGGTTTTGGCAAATTCAAGCCACAAACCACTAATTTTTAGAAACAACATCCAATATACGCTGCAATTGCTCATCTGGTGCCATCGACGCATCAATGCTATGCAGTGGAAAGGGCCAATTGCGCAGCCAGGTCATTTGCCGCTTAGCCAGCTGCCGGGTGGCCGCGACACCGCGCTCGCGCATCGTCTCGTAGTCACATTCACCCTCCAAATATTGCCACACCTGACGGTAACCCACTGAGCGCATGGCGGGTAACTCGAGGTGCAAATCACCGCGCGCCATGAGCCCCTTAACCTCCTCGACAAACCCTGCGGCAAGCATCTCGTCAAACCGCATCGCAATTTTCGCGTGCAGCGCGGCACGGTCATCCAAGGCGAGCGAAAAGGCTTCTACACGGTACTGATCCATAAAACCAACCCGCTCTTGCGCATGCTGCTCATGCCTCAACGCTGTCATCGTGCGACCACTCACCAAATAGACCTCCAGCGCCCGACTAATGCGATGCGAGTGATTGGGATGGATGGTCGCAGCAATATCTGGATCGACATCGGCAAGCCGCTGATGAACTGCCGGCCATCCCTCGGCCTCGGCCATTGCCTCGATCTCTGCCCTCACCGACAAATCCGTTTCCGGCATATCGGCCAAGTCGTCAATCAGCGCCTTGAAGTACATCATGCTGCCGCCTACCAATACAGGCGTGCGACCAGCGGAGATGCTCGCTTCAATTGCCGCGATGGCATCTTCGCGAAAATCCGCCACGGAATACACCTCGGCGGGGTCGCGGATATCCATCAAGGCGTGGGGGTATTTGGCCAGCGTCTCGGCGTCAAGTTTTGCGGCGCCAATATTGAGCTGGCGATAAATTTGCGCCGAATCCACATTGATGAGATCACACCCCAGGGTGTCGCGCAGGCGCATCGCCAAGGCGGTTTTGCCCGATGCCGTGGCGCCCATCAAGAAAATGACCAGTGGTTTGGTCACTATTGACCTCGCAGGAAAAGCTTGTCGAGTTCAACCATACTCATCGCCGTCCAGGTAGGGCGCCCGTGGTTACACTGACCGCTTCTCTCGGTAGCTTCCATATCGCGCAGCAAAGCATTCATTTCTGGTATCGTCAGGCGACGATTCGCACGCACTGAACCGTGGCACGCCATGGTCGCTAAAATTTCATTGCGTTGCTGCTGAACCCGATCAGAGGTACCGTAGGTGAGGAAGTCTGCCACCACATCGCGCACCAGTTGCTGCACATCGGCCTGCGCAAGCGTGACGGGAATATGGCGAATCAGCAGGCTTTCTTCCCCCGCGGCTTCAATGCCGAAGCCCAATTTGGCGAACTCGTCGGCAAACTGCTCGGCACAATCCACTTCCTTAGCACTTAGCGCCATCGACTGCGGCACCAATAGTGGCTGGGTGCGAATTCCCTCGCCATCAACGGCTGCTTTTAATCGCTCGTAAGTAATGCGCTCGTGCGCGGCGTGCATATCTACTACCACCAACCCTTGAGCATTTTCCGCCAAAATATAAATGCCTTTTAATTGGGCAATCGCAAAACCCAGCGGGGGGATTTCTTCGGTGCGCTGCTCGTCCATCGAAGGGGCTGGCACTTGGTAGAAATCGCGACTGGCCTGCATGTGATCTCGAATATCAGCTCCACTCGGCGACGAGCTTGGCGGGTAAGCCGAAAGTCCTGCCAGCACGGCCGCATTGCCTGTTTGTGGCTGCAATCCCATACTGGCCTGCCCTTGGAATTCTCCACGCGCCAATGGATCGACCGGTGTCTGCCCCCCCATAGGTTGTGCCATCTGGGTCGGCGCCGGGTTATCACTGGGGCGAACATCGGCTAGCACACGGTGCAAACTGCTGAATAAAAAGTTGTGTACCGTCCTGCCGTCGCGGAATCTCACCTCGTGCTTGGTGGGGTGAACATTCACATCCACAATATTGGGGTCGAGCTCCAGGTACAGCACATAGGCGGGATGACGACCGTGGAAAAGGACATCGGCATAGGCCTGACGAATCGCATGCGACACCAATTTATCTCGCACAACTCGACCATTGACAAAGAAATGCTGTAAATCGGCCTGACTGCGCGAGAAGGTCGGCATAGCAATCCACCCCCACAACCGGAAGCCGTTGAGCTCGTGTTCCACATAAAGCGCGTTTTCCATAAATGCCGGGCCACATACCGAGGCCACGCGTCGCTCCTGCTCCGCCTGACTCATGCAAGCGCGTAAAGCATGGATGCCTCGCTGGTTGTGGCGCAAGTAAAAGCTCACATCGAAACGGCTCAACGCCTGACGCTTAACCACTTCGTCAAGATGGTTGAACTCGGTTTTTTCGGTGCGCAAAAATTTGCGCCGTGCGGGGGTATTGAAAAATAGGTCGCGCACTTCGACAGTGGTGCCTCGCGGATGGGCGGAAGGCTGTATTTGCACCTCCATCTCGCGCCCCTCTGAAAAGGCGCTCCACCCCTGCATGGAGGAATCGCTATCATTGGATGTCAGCGTCAAGCGCGCCACCGAGCTAATACTCGCCAATGCTTCACCACGGAAGCCCAGTGTGGCGACGCCCTCTAAATCATCCAAGGTGTAGATCTTGCTCGTCGCGTGGCGACTAAGCGCCAATGGCAAATCGTCCTGCCCCATACCCACGCCGTTGTCGCGCACTTTGATCTGCTGTACACCCCCCTCTTCAACATCGATTTCAACCTTGTCTGCACCAGCGTCCAAGGCGTTTTCGAGCAATTCTTTCAGTACGGACGCGGGGCGCTCCACTACCTCACCGGCGGCAATCTGATTGGCCAGGCGCGGACTTAATAGGCGAATTTTAGACATTAGCTACGGGGTATCCTGAGGGTTTGACCGACATGTATCACGTTACTCTTAAGGCCGTTTTCTTGTTTAAGTTGGGCAACGCTGATGCTATACATCGCGGCCACCTTAGACAGGGTATCACCACGTTTAATGACGTGCTCAGCGGCCTTTTGGTTATCTTTTTGCCAAGCGATCAAGGTACCCATCGGCGGACTTTCTTCAAAATACGCAAGTACACCGCGGGTAATCGCCTGTGCCAGCGTCTTTTGGTATTTTTTATCGTTGAGTTGCCGCTCTTCTTTGGGGTTAGAAATGAACCCAGTTTCGATCAAAATAGAGGGAATATCCGGCGCTTTTAGTACTCTAAAATTCGCCAATTCCACACGCTTACTGTGCAGGTCGGTCATGCGCCCCATTTCACCAATGATGCGCTCACCCACGGCGATACTATTCACTAAGCTACTGGTCATGACCAAATCAGTGAGCGTTTTCTGTACCATTTCTTCGTGGTCGCCCAAGCTGACCTCACCTGCCAAATCTACGTTTTCCGAGTTGGCCAGAAATCTCGCCATGGCGCTAGTCGTGCCCTTACGCGACAACGCGTACACCGAACTCCCTTTCGCGCGCGGGTCGGTAAACGCATCGGCATGAATCGACATAAATAGATCGGCGCGATTCTCGCGGGCTTTTTCCCAGCGGCGCTTGTGTTTCACGTAGTAATCACCCGTTCTTACCAACACCGCGCGATAACCCGGCTGCTTGTTAATCTCTTCCTGCAATTGCTTAGCAATGGCGAGTACTACATGTTTTTCACGCACCTTAGTGGGGCCCGAAGCACCGGGGTCCTCACCACCGTGGCCGGCATCGATGGCCACCACAATGTCTCGTCGAGCATCTTTTTGTGGCTCGCTGGCAACGACAGTTGGGGTAGGCTTAGTGGTAGCGACATCATTTAAATCGACAACTAGACGATGACCCGCATCACCATTGGGCTTTAACAAAAAGCTTCTGGGCTGCACCGCGGCATTTAAGTCCAATACAACGCGCAAATCATTCTTGTTACGCACCGCGTGGCGTATTTTGACAATGGGCGTATCTTTTAAATCCAGCGATTTAAACGACGTCTTTAGTTTTGCCTGCTGCAGATCGATGACGAGCCGATCAGGTGAGGATAGCGGAATAATGTTGTATTCCAACGGTGCGGCCAAATCGAACACAAGCCGGGTATTCTCTGGCGAGCGCCACACACGCACCGAAGAGACCTCATTAGCATAGACCGGCACCACCCAAAACACATTGAGCAGCAGAGTGGCGAGGACCGTTGTCAGATAGGTACGAAAATTCATGCGGCTAGTCTAACTCATCTGCTGGCAAATCGCCCTACCCCTATCAGTCGTTGCTCGCAACGCCACTTGCCGATGATCGGCATCGACATGAGAAATATCGACGTGCACATCGGGCGTTGGCAAAAAGCCGGCGCCTTTTGAAGACCACTCGATCAAACTGACACTGGGACCGTCGAAGTAATCTCTGATGCCCATATAGTCGAGCTCCT
>JBEAQQ010000009.1:0-5032 GCA_041163785.1 Pseudomonadota bacterium | reverse complement strand
GTTCACCATGTTGGAATGGTATCGAGTGGGCTTTGATTGGCGTGATCTCATGCAGGAGGTCGCCGATCTTTGCTCGCTTTGTAGTGACGGATGGGTGGTGCTCGCGCCCCCGCAGTTCGATAGCTATGCTGAGTTGTTCGGGCGCTTTGTGTCGCTGGATCCTCATCGCGCTGAATTGTCTGACTTACAGCAAGCTTGCCAACAATACACCGACCTCGGCGGCGTCGATTTAACGCGACAGGAGTGTTTGGATCTGCTCTTCAGTTACGCGATTGAGCCGCATTTGGGAGGTACTTGCCTACAATTTGTCTACGACTATCCTGCCTGTATGGCGGCCTTGGCGCGCGTTGAGACAGGAGAAGATGGCTGTGCTGTAACGCGGCGTTTTGAGTTGTACTACCGCGGTGTTGAGTTGGCTAATGGCTACCAGGAGCTGACCGATGCTGAAGAGCAGGCGCAGCGCTTTGCCGCCGACGAAGCCCGTCGCGCCGCTGAAGGCAAGGCACATTATCGAGGAGACCCACGATTGGTGGCGGCGCTGGCGCACGGCCTGCCGGAGTGCGCGGGTGTTGCATTGGGGGTGGACCGCTTGGTGATGACCTTGCTTGGCGAGAAAGCACTGAGCGCGGTGCAGGCGTTTCCACTACACCGCGCATCACAGATTTAGTTGGCGATTTGCTCACCCATGCGAAGAGGCGAGGCATGTTGCAGAGTTTCCTGCCATTGAATGGCGTCTTTTCCAAACAGTAACACCACTGTTGAACCAAGCTTAAAGCGCCCCATTTCGTCGCCTTTGGCGAGTTGCTGGGTATCGATCTGGCACGGGTAGTCTGTGCGTTGGATCGCACGGCGCACGGGGGCGACTTGTCCCGCCCACACGGTTTCGATGCCCGCGACGATCATGGCGCCAACCAGCACCATTGCCATGGGGCCGTGTTCTGTATCAAAGATGGCAACGTAGCGCTCGTTACGCGAGAACAAACGCGGCACATTGTCTGCGGTGGCGTTGTTGACAGAAAACAGGTCGCCAGGCACGTAAATACCATGCTTGAGGGTGCCGCTAACGGGCATATGCACGCGGTGGTAATCCTTGGGTGAGAGGTAGATGGTAGCAAACTTACCCCCCTCGAACATGTCAGCCAACGCTTGGTCGCCACCGAGTAGTTCGGTAGCGGTGTAGTGCTGACCCTTAGCTTGAAAAATACGGCCCTCTTCAATATCGCCCAGTTGCGAAATCGCACCGTCAGCGGGTGAGGCAATACCTTCCGCGCAAATCTCCCGGGCGCCTTCGCGCAGTGGGCGCGTGAAAAAAGCATTAAAATTTTCGTAGTTTTGGTAATCCGTGTCTGCCGCCTCTGCCATGTTCACTTCGTAGTGATTGATGAAGTGTTTGATAAGGCTGTTTTTTAACCAAGGCGTGCGGCACTCTGCCAGCTTGCCGACGAGTCGAGACAGCAGGTGTTGCGGCACGAGGTATTGGAAAAGGATAAAAATGGGCGTCACGTGTCATTCCTTATTGGTTAGGTCGCGGCAGTGTAACAAATGTTGGTGTGTTTGCGTGCACGCTCGCGTTAAATTCTAGGTGTCGTTGTTTTGTCGAATGTGTTCAAAGCTGGCAAATCGTCGCGGGTGGATTGCGCCATTATCGAGTGCTTCTAAAAGCGCGCATTCTGGTTCTTGACGGTGTTGGCAGTCGCGAAATTTGCAGTGTCCTAAAAAGGGTCGAAATTCTACGAAGCAGTTCGCAAGTGTGTCGTCATCTAAGTGCTCTAAGCCAAATTCTCGAATCCCTGGAGAGTCGATAAGATCGCCGCCGCTCGGAAAGTGGAACAATTGTGCCGTTGTGGTGGTGTGCGTGCCCTTTTGGGTCTTTTCTGATAATGCGCCAACCTTTAAGTCTACATCGGGCAACAACTTACTAATAAGTGAAGACTTACCTACGCCAGATTGTCCTACGAAAACAGATACGCGATTTTGCAGGGCCTCGACGAGCGCATCGAGGCCGTGGTCGTGCTTGGTTGACGCCCGTAGCACGCGATAACCGAGCTTGGGGTAAACCTCGAGTAAGCTGTCGATGTCGTCGCGGTTTACATCGTTAATTAAATCTGTTTTATTGAGTAAGACAATGGGCTCAATGCCGGTGTGCTCGGCGGCAATGAGGTAGCGATCCACCAAGTTGGCGTGGGGTAGTGGTGCGGGGGCGATGACAATAACGATTTGGTCGATATTGGCGGCGACGGGTTTAAGTCGGCCGTGCGGGTCGGGGCGGCACAATTCAGATTGGCGTTGGCTGACGGCCACCACAACGCCGGTCGGCTCGCCACGGCACCAAACCACGCGATCACCGGTGACGAGCGATGGGAGGTTGGCGCGCAAGTGGCAGCGATAGAGCTGGCCGTCGGCGGGAATGGGCTCGACGTCGATCTGTGTGCCGAAGTGAGCAATGACAATACCGGGCATCTCCTCGCTTAATTCGCCGCTCAGCAAGTTGTCTTCAGCGCGTGACGAGCGTTTTTGCGCCCGAGCCATTCGCTCTTGCTGAATCTTTTCGATACGCCATGCTTGGCGGCGGTTAAGTTTTCGTTTGCTCATGTGTCGTCGTGTGGTTTTGTTGCGCACAGTGTACACTGTGTTGGCGCTTGACGTTATCCCTCTGTGACATTAGGTTTGTACGCCTTGCGAAACTGGCACTATATTTAAGTGAAACTCGACGGACAATGTAATGGACAAGACTGATCAGCGACTCATCTGGATTGATTTAGAAATGACAGGCCTCGACCCTGAGGTGGATGTCATTATTGAAATTGCCACCATCGTGACGGATGCCGAGTTAAATGTGATCGCCGAGGGTCCTGTTATTGCCGTACAGCAAAGCGCAGAGACCATGGCGGGTATGAACGAGTGGTGTATTAAGCAGCACGGCAGTTCGGGTTTAACCCAGCGCGTGTTAGAGAGCGCAATCAGTTGTGCCGAGGCGGAGCGAATCACGCTAGCGTTTTTGCAGCAGCACGTGCCAGCGGGCGTATCGCCAATATGTGGCAACAGCGTGGGGCAAGATCGCCGTTTTTTGGTGCGTTACATGCCGCAGTTGGAGGCATTCTTCCACTACCGTACGATTGATGTTAGCACCTTGAAAGAATTGGCGAGACGCTGGCGCCCAGCATTGTTAGACGGCCTTAAAAAGCAGGGTTCCCACCTGGCACTCGATGATATCCGCGACTCTATTGCTGAACTTAAGTACTACCGCGAGCACTTTATTAAGGGATAACACCATGCTGGGTAAGTGCCCAGCGCACGTGTTCTTGTACCATGTCGTCGGGATAGGTTGCGCGGGCTTGTAAAGCCGCAATGACCTTGCTGCTGTGTTTGGCATTGCCAAGCCCCACCGCCAAATTTCTCAACCACCGCGCGTAGCCTATACGACGGATGGCACTGCCTTCGGTATTCGCCAGAAATGTCGCTTCGTCCCACAAAAAAAGATCGGCTAAATCGCTGTTGTCCAGTCCATGGCGCGCGGTAAAGTCATCCTCGAGTGCACTGCCGGCAAATTTATTCCACGGGCACACCAACTGGCAGTCGTCGCAGCCGAACACACGGTTGCCCATGGCGGTTCTCAATGCTTCAGGTATGGCGCCTTTTAATTCAATGGTCAGATAGGAAATACAACGCCGCGCATCGACTTGAAAAGGGGCCACAATCGCCCCTGTGGGGCAGGCGGGCAGGCAAGCTTGGCAGCTTCCGCAGTGAGTGGTTCGCTGCGGTTCGTCAACGGGTAGGGCGAGGTTGGTGTACAGCTCGCCTAGGAAGAACCAGGAGCCGGCCTTGTCGTTGATAAGCATGGAGTTTTTACCAATCCAACCCATGCCAGCGCGTTGTGCTAGCGCTCTTTCTAAGACAGGGGCGCTGTCCACAAAAGCGCGGCCTGCAGCAGTGGGCACGGCGTCTTTGATGCGCTTGGCGAGTTGGGCAATGCGTTTGCGCAAGAGCTTGTGGTAGTCCCTGCCAAGCGCGTAACGAGAGATGTAGGCCTTTTCGGAATTTTCCAACACCGCTAGGGGGTTGGTCGCGGCACGATCAAGGTAGTCCATACGCAGGCTGATGCAACGGATAGTCCCCGGTTCGAGCAGGCTTGGCTCAGCGCGCAATGCGGCGTGCTCGGCCATGTAGTTCATCTCGCCGTGGTATTGCTTATTGAGCCAAGCGCGCAAATGCTCAGCGTCTTCATCAACCTTGGCGTCGCTAATAGCCACGGCTTGAAAGCCCAGTTCCTGCGCCCATTGGCGAATCAATTGGGGGAGGTCGCTCAACGAAATCTGCGCTTGTTCAGTATTGTCTTGGCCTGAATGATCTGTCATGGCACACTCATCTCAATGGACGTTTAGTCTACCTTATGCCAAAGAACTCGGACAGATTTATGCAGCACTTCCTTTACAACGCAGCGCAAAGCCGGCAATTGGATGTGACCGCGCGGCATGATGTTCCGCTTGATGGCTACGGCTTGATGTGTCGGGCGGGGCGTGAGGCTTTCGATGTACTGTGTCAGCGTTGGCCCACGGCGCGACGATTGTTAGTGCTCTGTGGGGGAGGGAACAACGGTGGTGATGGCTGGGTAGTTGCCCGCCTAGCGCATCTCGCTGGGATGGACGTGACGGTGTGCAGTACCCTACCTACCGACAATCTGAGGGATGAAGCCGCTAGGGCATACGGCGATGCCGTAGCGAGTGGCATTAAGGTAAATGCTGACGTCCAGCTATTGGCTGACGCCTTCGACGTTGTGGTGGATGCCCTGCTAGGGACAGGTTTTAAGGGAGATGTGCGCGACAACGTGGCTGAATGGATTGGATGGGTTAATGACAGCGGCTTGCCTGTGGTGTCATTAGACCTACCTTCTGGCGTGGTGGCGGCAGCGAATGCGCCCCTTGAGATGGCGATAAGTGCCGATGTCACCGTGGCCTTTATTGGTTGGAATGTCGCGCACTGGACTGGCCCAGGACGTGCGCTGTGTGGCGAGAGAATACTGCGCGATTTAGGT
>JBEAQQ010000008.1:0-11362 GCA_041163785.1 Pseudomonadota bacterium | reverse complement strand
AATTTTGAATCGTCATGGTAAAACACCACATGTCCCGGCGTATGCCCCGGGCAGTGTTTTACTTGCAACGTGACATTGCCAAAACTGACCTCCTCACCGTCCTCTAACCAGCGATCGGGCTCAAATGTTTCCACCACAGGGAAACCCGCCAGTTGACACCACTCGGGGAGCTTTTCCAACCAGAAAAGGTCCTCTTTATGGGGACCCTCGATAGGAATATCACATTGCTGACGAAGCTCTCCCGCCCCCGAGCAATGGTCTAAATGGGCGTGGGTTAGAAAGATTTTGTCTAACTGGCAGCCGAGTTTCTCTACCGCCTCTAGCAATTTAGGCAAATCGCCACCGGGGTCAATGAGGGCGGCTTTGTTGGTATCTTCACATACCAATAGGCTGCAATTTTGTTGATAAGCCGTCACGGGAATGACATAAACTTTCATAGCGTTCTCACAAAAAATTTTGACGCGAGTGTAGCATAGTTGACTAGCCCATTGTCGGGATGTCTTGTAGCATGGCCGCATTAAACTGCTATCCGAGAGAGCTCATGAAAACAGCATTTTTATTAACTGGTAACGAATTAATGAGCGGCGATATCGTTGATTCAAACTCGGCTGAAATGGCGCAAATGTTGTTTGAAATTGGCCTCAGTGTCGACACCAAGGTCACGGTTGGCGACGATGTTGAAGCGCTGTATTCCTACATGCAGTCTCTGAGTGAAAGCCACGATGTATTGATCGTCAATGGCGGACTCGGCCCCACCCAAGACGACCTTACCGCCAGCGTTCTCGCCAAAGCGGCCGGCGTCGAACTGCGCGAGCACCCACAAGCCAGAGCCCACTTAGAGGATTGGTGCGAGCGACGCGGCGTCGAACTAAGTGCGGCCAACCTCAAACAGGCCATTCTGCCTCATGGCTGTCGCATCATACCCAACGATAGAGGAAGCGCCGTTGGTTTTGAACTGACACTCAATAGCTGTCGAGTGATGACCACCCCTGGGGTTCCCTCCGAACTGCGCATCATGTTCAGAGATTACATAATGCCCACCCTCGAAGCGGACCACAGCATTAGCTTTGACCGTCTGCAGTGCTTTGGTCTTGGCGAATCGCGGATTCAACAAATGGTGCACGACCAACTGCCGGATTGGCCCAATAGCGTCGAGCTGGGTTTTCGTGCGGGGATGCCCTTACTTGAAGTGAAACTTCGCTCCAAAGGTGACGCCTCGCAACATCGCGCGTCACTCAACGCCTTGCGAGGTTTGCTCGGCGACCATGTGATATGCGAGGGTAGTGGCAAACTGCCCGAGACCTTAGTTTCACTCCTCACGCACCGAGGGGAGACGATGAGCTGCGCCGAATCCTGTACCGGTGGGCGTATCGCTAGCGATATCACTGGCGTGCCCGGCGCCTCCGCCATTTTTCAGGCGGGGTTTGTCACCTATTCCAATAATATGAAATGCGACATGCTCGGCGTTAACCCCACCACGCTCGATGAGCAGGGTGCCGTTAGCGAGCAAACGGTCATTGAAATGGCCGAAGGGGCCATTAAACGAGCAAACGCCGACTGGGGCATCGCTGTTTCCGGTATTGCGGGCCCTGACGGCGGAAGCGAAGACAAGCCTGTAGGCACGGTTTGGATTGCTTGGGGCAAACAAGGCAAGCTGAAAACACATCGCTTTCGCCTGCGCATGGAGAGAACCGCATTTCAGCGCATGGTCAGCGCCATCGCCATCGATTTACTGCGCCGAGATTTACTCGGCATCACCGCAGAGCCTAGCTATTTTGGCCGCTATTTGTAAACGTGGGATCGTTTTACCCGCCTCTTTATGTAATTTTTAAGGAAAATCGACCAAAGCTCAGGATTTATTTTCCTGCACTAACACCCAGGGCGCCGCTACCACCGCCCACACCGTTGGGCGATCTGCATGGAAGCGCTGTGCGTTTTCATCGCTCAAGCGACCCACTAGATCCGCCTCGATCCAATGCTGAAATTGCTCCGTGTCGTCTTGGGCCAGCTTCACCGCAACCTCCACTAGATCAAGATCATCTGCCACATGTAATACAACGCCTTGGGCATAGAATCGCTCGAGTTCATCCCAGCCAATTTGGGCTGTCTCAGCATTAAAATAGGCGGCTAATTGTTCTGGGTCATTACGATCAATGTCTACCACGAGCGGTTCTCCTTAATTTTCTAGCATGAAGGTGACGGGGCCATCATTGACCAAGCTAACCTGCATATCGGCAGCGAAACGACCCGCCGCGACGTCATCGATTTGTGTGGCCGCGTAGGCAAGCGCCTCGTGATACAAATCGCGTGCCAACACTGGCGCGGCGGCACCACTGAAACTGGGTCGCAAGCCTTTACGCGTATTGGCCGCCAGTGTGAATTGCGATACCAACAACACACCGCCACCAATATCTTTGACGCTTAAATTCATTTTGCCTTGGGCATCGCTGAACACGCGGTAAGCGAGCAATTTGTCGATACCCGCGCGCACATTAGCGACATCATCGTGTGCCTCAATGCCGACTAGGCAAAGTAAGCCTTGACCAATTTCTCCCACGCGTTCTCCGGCCACATCGACCGATGCGGAGCGCACTCGTTGTAATAGTAGTTTCATGCCCTTACCTCTGCCGGCATTGTACGCTAGTTGTCCTTTTGTCTCAGCCTCGAGATGAATAACACCACAAAATTCTACCTAAAGGCGAATTTTAGACGCCTTGTGAAACCCAAGGTTGATGTCAACTTAAAGGCGAAGCCTCAAACTTAAGGTTGATTGATTGAGAGAAATCACGTGAGCCGAAAACCCAACGACATCGATCGTGAAATTGGCCGCTTGTTGCGCCAAATACGCGAAACAAAATTCATTAGCCGCGAACAGGCGGGGGATGTATTAGATGTCAGCCATCAACAAATATCTAAAATCGAGCGTGGCGCCAGTAAAATAAGCGCCTCACAATTCTTTATGCTGTGTTATTTTTATCAAGTCAGTCCAGTGCAGATCTATCAGAAACTGCCCCATGACACGACGCTGGAACTTGTCAAAGAAGACAACCCCCACGCCTACCGCAAACAACACTTGTTGGAAGAGTCGCTTAAAGCAGAAATCGACGCCTTAAGCGAGAGAGGTAAACAGCACCTGCTTGAATTCCTCAAGACACTCAATCCAAGGTTATAAAAAAGCCCTCATAAGAGGGCTTTTTTATTAGGCACCAGAGTTTTTAGCGCGCTTGCGCTCGTGCTCTTTCAGCAACTTCTTACGCAAACGAATCGACAGCGGCGTTACCTCAACCAATTCATCGTCTTCGATGAATTCCAAGGCCTGCTCCAAGGTGTGGCGAATGGGTGGTGTCAGTGTCAACGCTTCATCGGTACCCGAGGCGCGGACGTTGGTCAATTGCTTCGCTTTAGTGGGGTTAACCACTAGGTCGTTATCGCGCGAATGGATACCGACTAACTGGCCCTCATAAATATCAACACCATGACCCAGGAATAAGCGGCCGCGGTCTTGCAAGTTGAACAAACCATAAGACAAGGTTTTGCCTGTGACCATCGACACGAGCACACCATTTTGACGGCTCACCACATCACCTACCTTAACAGGGCCGTAGTGATCGAAGATCGATGTCATGATGCCCGAGCCAGACGTCAGCGTCAGGAACAAACCACGGAAACCAATCAAACCGCGCGAAGGCACAATGAACTCAAGGCGAATGCGCCCTTTGCCATCGGGCTCCATATTGGTCATTTCCGCCTTGCGCAGGCCAAGCTCTTCGATGATCGCGCCTTGGTGTTGTTCTTCGACATCAATCACCACTTGCTCGAAAGGCTCTTGAATTTCGCCATCGACGACGCGTTGAATAACTTCTGGACGAGACACACCCAACTCAAAACCTTCGCGGCGCATCGACTCAATCAATACCGACAAATGCAGCTCACCACGACCCGATACGATAAACTTATCAGGTGAATCACCTTGCTTAACACGCAGTGCCACGTTGTGGATCAATTCGCGATCCAGACGGTCCTTAATGTTGCGTGAGGTCACAAACTTGCCTTCTTTACCCGCAAAAGGCGAGTCGTTAACTTGGAAAGTCATACTCACGGTAGGCTCGTCAACCGTCAGGGCGGGCAACAATTCAACATTGGCAGGGTCGCACAAGGTATCCGAAATACCGAGGCCTTCAATACCAGTAATACAAACGATGTCGCCCGCTTCGGCTTGCGGAACCTCGACACGCTCGAGGCCAAGGTAGCCCATCACGGTCAAAACTTTACCCTTGCGCTGCTTGCCATCGGCACTAGCAACAACCACCTGCTGGTTGGGTTTCAGGGTGCCGCGAGTGATACGACCTACACCAATGACGCCCACGTAGCTGTTGTAGTCCAGCGCAGAAATTTGCATTTGGAAGGGCTGTGTCACATCAACATCTGGCGCCTTCACTTTATTAACAATCATTTCGAACAGGGGTGTCATATCCTCGGCCATGTCCGAGGGATCCATACCGGCGATACCATTCAATGCCGACGCATAAACAATGGGGAAATCTAATTGTTCATCGGTGGCACCCAAACGGTCAAACAAGTCAAATACTTGATCCACCACCCAATCAGGGCGTGCACCAGGGCGGTCAACTTTGTTGACAACAACAATGGGGTTCAAACCTTTTTCAAAAGCTTTCGATGTTACGAAGCGCGTTTGTGGCATGGGGCCGTCAACAGCGTCAACCAACAATAATACGCAATCCACCATCGATAATACGCGCTCTACCTCGCCACCGAAGTCGGCGTGTCCGGGAGTGTCCACGATATTAATATGGTAACCGTTCCATTCGATGGCAGTATTTTTCGCCAAGATGGTAATACCGCGCTCACGCTCTTGGTCATTCGAGTCCATGACACGTTCCGCGCCTTCGTCACGGCGTTTCAGGGTACCCGATTGCTCGAGCAGTTTATCTACCAGGGTCGTTTTACCGTGGTCAACGTGGGCGATAATCGCAATATTGCGCAGATTCTGTTTCACAAAAATACCTGTGGGTGGGCTAAAAGCCGCGCATTATACAGGCATTGTATGACCAACAGATAGCGGGAAATGAATTAATTTGATGCTTTTTTGAACAGTGGCTACCACACGTCTATGGCAGCCACCAACAGGTCTTAACCAATGAAGCTAACACCGAAATATTTATAGGCGACGGTATTTAAGAAAATCACCGCCAAAATTACCGGAATAAAAGTAGTCAAAGACACATCAACATAGCGCTCAAACCAAGAATGTCGATAGCCGGGAGCACCTCGCTCAAGCTCGCGATGGAAATTGCTGCGCTTCCAGTGGAACAGAACGAGCAAACAACTCAATAAACCATTCAAGGGTAGAACCGTGTCGTAGAACACGTCGATAATGACATCGAAGAACGACTTTTCAGCACCACCGTAACTCATGAAATGGGTCAAGGCATCGGCGCGACCGAAAGAGTAGATGCACAGGATACTAAAAAACAGCACTGTCACACCGAGTATCGCCAGCGACTTGCGCCGGCTATATTTCATCGACCCCATAATCGCCGCGTTGGGTACTTCGGTGATCGACACAAGAGACGTGATCGCCGCAAAGAAAACCAGCAAAAAGAAAACCGCAGCGACGGCACTGGCACCGGCGTAACCAATGTTAGCTTGCAGCGCCAGGAATATTTTAGGTAAAAAGGTAAAGATCAAACCGACCGAGGAATCACTAAGTTCAGCGGTATCGATATCAGGGTTGAAGGAGAAAATCGCCGGCATGATCAACAAGCCCGCACAAAATGCCACCGCGGTATCGGTAAACGCCACAAACTTAGCACTGCCCGGAAGATCGTCATCGCGCTGCATGTAGGAACCATAGGTAATCATGATACCCATACCCAGCGACAGCGAGAAAAAGGCCTGCGACAGAGCGGTATTAATGACACTGGCATTGATCTTACTAAAGTCGGGTATGACATAGTACTGCACACCTGCAAACGCGTTGTCTAGGGTGAGCACAAATGCCACCAACAGAATCAGCATGACGAACAGGGCGGGCATCATGATTTTAGCGCCCTTCTCAATACCGTCTTTCACACCGCTAAACAGGATGAAATAGACAATGGCATTGACCGCAATCAAGTACCCAAAAATATCATTACTGTTGATAAACGCGCCAAAGTAGGCAGGATCAGCCAGCTTATCCAAATTCCCCAAAACGGTTTCATAGAGATAGCCAAACAGCCAAATGGTAATCACCGTGTAGAACACTGCAATCATGTAGGGCGTTAGCAGTGCCAAAAAGCCACCCGCCGTCCAGCCTTTGTGCCCTTGCGACAAACTGCGAAAAGCGTTCATAGGGGCGTGCTGCGTATGCCGACCGATAGAAATTTCCGCCAACATCACCGGCAGACAGATAAAGACCACGAACAAAGCGTAGATCAATAGGAATGCACCGCCACCATTCTTCGCGGCGGCAACTGGGAAGCCAACCAGGTTACCAATACCTACCGCAGAGCCCGCGGCCGCGAGAATAAATCCAAGGCGAGAGCCGAATTGCTCACGATTTGCCGACATGTTGTTATTCCTATTGTTGAATCGAGGCCATAGTAGACCAAAACCACCGCCGCTACGTCTAGTCCCAAACACGCCATTTTCAACCAACAGCCGCGCACCAAAATAGTAAGAGCTGCGCACCACAAACGCACACAATTGCACTAAATTGGTGCGCAAAGGTTTTTAAACGGGTAGTATCCCTCGTTAACCCACTGTTTTAGATAGTGATTATTTTTTGCTCAATATGGCACACGACTTGCTGCATGCAGGGTCGGTCTTGCGTTATAGTATGCGTTGGCAAATCGATCGACGTTCGCATGAAGTCTTTCTAACGCATGACCCTTTGAGGGATCCTCGCGATCCACAGAGACAAAGAACACACATCCATTTTTGGAGGAACAACCATGTCAGAGAATACTCTGAAACTTATCAAAGACAATGAAGCGAAATGGGCTGACCTGCGCTTCACCGACACCCACGGTAAAGAGCAGCACGTAACTATCCCTGCTAGCGAAATTGACGAAGACTTCTTCGTTGACGGCAAGATGTTCGACGGTTCTTCAATCGCTGGCTGGAAAGGCATTAACGAATCAGACATGATTTTGATGCCCGATGACGCTGCATCACTGATGGACCCATTCTTTGACGAGTCTACAGTCATCATTCGCTGCCAAATCGTTGACCCCATTTCAATGCAAGGCTACAACCGCGACCCACGCTCTATCGCAGCGCGCGCGGAAGAGTACTTGGCATCAACCGGTATCGGTGACACTGCATTGTTCGGTCCCGAGCCAGAATTCTTTATTTTTGACGACATCAAATGGCACTCAGACATTTCTGGCGCTGGCTACAGCATCAACTCTGAAGAAGCTGCTTGGTCTTCAAGCCGTGATTTCCACGATGGCAACATGGGCCACCGCCCAGGCATCAAAGGTGGTTACTTCCCCGTTCCTCCTGTCGACTCACTGCACGAAATCCGCGGCCAAATGTGTAATGCCATGGAAGCCATGGGTTTGACCATTGAAGTTCACCACCACGAAGTAGCCACGGCTGGTCAGTGCGAAATCGGTGTTGGTCCTAACACTTTGGTGAAAAAAGCTGACGAAGTTCAAGTATTGAAATACTGCGTACACAACGTAGCGCACATGTATGGCAAAACAGCGACATTCATGCCTAAGCCTTTGATCGGCGACAACGGTTCAGGTATGCACCTGCACCAGTCAATCTCTAAGAACGGCACTAACATCATGGCGGGCGACGCCTACGCTGGCTTGAGTGAAGAAGCACTGTACTACATCGGCGGTATCATCAAGCACGCTCGCGCGATCAATGCCTTCGCTAACCCATCAACCAACTCATACAAGCGTTTGGTTCCTGGTTTCGAAGCTCCTGTTATGTTGGCTTACTCAGCGCGTAACCGCTCTGCGTCAATCCGCATCCCATTCGTTGGCTCACCTAAGGCTCGCCGTATTGAAGTTCGCTTCGGTGACCCAGCAGCTAACCCATACTTGATGTTCACTGCTATGTTGATGGCGGGTATCGACGGCATCAAGAACAAGATTCACCCTGGCGATGCTGCAGACAAAGACTTGTACGACCTGCCCCCAGAAGAAGAAAAAGCCATTCCAAAAGTATGCGCAAGCTTGGAAGAAGCTTTGGCTGCTCTGGATGCAGACCGCGAATTCTTGAAAGCGGGTGGTGTTATGGATGACGATATGATTGACGCTTACATCGAATTGAAGATGCAAGACGTTCAGCGTATTCGTATGACGCCACACCCTATCGAATTCGATATGTACTACTCTGTATAAGATTTAACGATCTATACCCTCCCGGGCGGCAACGCCCGGGACTTTTCTACCCGAATCATTGTCTTTCTCATCGATAGCCACCACATGGGTGACCTGTGGAAACAAAAAACCTTTACACACTATTGCTTAACAATTTGACCACCGCGGTCTTATTGGTCAACGATGAGCTCAATATAGAATTTCTTAATCCCGCCGCAGAGGCCCTGCTAAAGGTCAGTGGCACACGTGCGTTGGGACAAGCCCTTGGGCGCTACGTCGACCTTGATGACGAGGCGTGGCAAGTTGTTTTGCACACCCTCCACGAAGGCGTTACCTACACCCAGAGGCAAGCACTGATCGATGTGCCCGGCCACCCCAATACCATGGTTGACTACATTGCCACCCCCGTTGATCTCGACAACTCGGGGTTTATTTCTGTCATGGTGGAAATGCAGCCTGTCGATCGACTCTTGCGTATTGCCAGAGAAGAATCCTTGATCAACAACCAAGCCACTAGTCGTAGCCTTATTCGCGGCTTAGCGCACGAAATCAAAAACCCTTTGGGAGGTTTGCGTGGCGCCGCCCAGCTGCTCGCTAGCGAACTCGACGATCAAGAGCTGCGCGACTATACCAAGGTCATCATCGAAGAGGCCGATCGCCTGCGCAACTTAGTTGACCGTATGCTTGGCCCCCACAAGCCGTTGCAGTACAGCCATACCAACATTCATGAAATATTGGAGCGCGTCGTCACCCTCATCGACGCAGAAAACCAGCAAAAAATTCGTTTTTCACGCGACTACGACCCCAGTATTCCTGACATCTTTCTCGATCGCGAACAAATGATTCAAGCGGTGCTAAACGTCATTCGCAACGCCATGGAAGCGCTAGACTCAGCCGCTATCGAAGCACCGAGTATTGGACTAAAAACACGCGTCTTGCGCCAGTTCACCATTGGAACCGAACGCCATAAGCTTGTCTGCTGCATCGAAATAACCGACAACGGACCAGGGATTGATCAAGATATTCGCGAAAACCTATTCATGCCAATGATCAGTGGCCGACCTGACGGTACTGGCCTAGGCTTGTCTATCACTCAATCAATACTTAACCAGCACCAAGGGCTGGTTGAATGCGACACCATGGACGGGCTCACTCGCTTCTCCATGTTTATACCGCTGGAGATTACTAATGATCAGCAATGACATCGTGTGGGTGGTCGATGACGACCGCAATATACGCTGGGTACTAGAAAAGGCGCTTAGCCGCGCCGAGTTACATACACGCTGTTTCGACAACGGCCAAGCGCTGTTTGATGCACTGCGTGTCTCTCAACCCGACGTCATTATCAGCGATATCCGTATGCCAGGCATGGACGGCTTAGCACTACTACAGGCCATTTCCGAAGAGTATCCCGGCATACCCGTTATTATTACGACGGCACACTCTGATTTGGACAGCGCCGTTTCGTCTTACCAAGGCGGTGCGTTTGAATACCTACCTAAGCCCTTTGATATTGACGAAGTACTCGCGGTCACCCGGCGCGCACTCAAACATGCCAAAGAGCAACAGTCGAGCGCCCCCGCCAATCAGAGCGACATGGAAAGCGAAATCATCGGCGAAGCCCCCGCTATGCAGGAAGTATTTCGTGCGATTGGCCGCCTTTCGCAATCCAACATTACCGTATTGATCAACGGCGAGTCGGGCACCGGTAAGGAGCTTGTCGCCCATGCTCTGCATCGGCACAGTCCGCGCCGTGACAAGCCTTTTATTGCGCTGAATATGGCTGCGATTCCTCGCGACCTTATGGAGTCAGAACTCTTTGGGCATGAAAAAGGTGCCTTTACCGGCGCATCGACAACCCGCCAAGGTCGCTTCGAGCAAGCCAACGGCGGCACACTGTTTCTTGATGAGATTGGCGATATGCCTGCCGATACGCAAACCCGCTTACTGCGCGTACTGGCCGACGGAGAGTTTTACCGTGTCGGCGGCCACACCCCAGTTAAAGTCGACGTGCGAATCATTACCGCGACCCACCAACACCTGGAAAAGCTCGTCAGCAATCACAGCTTCCGCGAGGATTTATTCCACCGCCTTAATGTGATCCGCATTCATATCCCCAGTTTGCGTGAGCGCCGAGAAGACATCCCCGCCTTGACCAAGCATTTTTTGGCTCGCGCGGCCAAAGAACTCAACGTTGAACCCAAGCAGTTATTACCCAAAACCGAACAGTTGATGACCTCTCTTCACTGGCCCGGCAATGTTAGGCAGCTTGAAAATGCCTGCCGTTGGTTAACCGTGATGGCCTCTGGGCGCGATATTTTACCCAATGACTTGCCTCCGGAGTTACTTCAACCCAGCCAAGCATCACCAAGCATTGTGGATTCAGCCTCACCCGCCAGCAATGATTGGACAGAAATCTTGTATCAGTGGGCTGATAGCGTGCTTTTCGAGGGCGGGCAAGCCGTGCTGGACCGCGCAACACCGATGTTCGAGCGCACCATGATTGAAGTCGCCTTGAAGCACAGTAAAGGCCGTAAACGAGATGCGGCAATTTTGCTAGGCTGGGGGCGCAACACCCTGACGCGTAAGATGCAGGATCTCGACATCCAAGGAGACGACTAAGTGTTAAAAAATCACTGCTGAGAGGCAATAAAAAACCCGCCAAATGGCGGGTTTTCTTCAAACCAATACGGCCTTATTTGCCAGTAAACTCTGGGTAAGCTTCCATACCGCACTCGGCGATATCGACACCTTCGTACTCTTCTTCTGCTGAGACGCGGATACCCATAACCGCCTTGATCACAGCCCAGACAATCAAGCTGCAGCCGAATACCCAACCGAAGATTACCAATGCGCCAGTCAACTGACCCATGAAAGTCGCATCGCTGTCAGACAACAATACTGCAAAGATACCCCACAAGCCCACAACACCGTGCACTGAAATCGCACCAACAGGATCGTCGAGCTTGAGTTTATCCAGCGTCAAGATACTGAAGACAACCAACACACCACCGATCGCA
>JBEAQQ010000007.1:0-2552 GCA_041163785.1 Pseudomonadota bacterium | reverse complement strand
AGGATGCCAAGAATCTCTGCAAGTACACCGATTTACACGTGGTAAGCTTAATTGGTGGTGTGGATTACGACCGCCAAATGCGTCAATTAGACGCTAAGCCAGTGGATATTGTGGTCGCTACTCCTGGCCGGTTGATGGATTTCAAGGAGCGCAGCCAGATCTATCTCGACCTAGTTGAAATCATGGTGATCGACGAAGCGGATCGCATGTTGGATATGGGTTTCATTCCTCAGGTGAAGCGCATTATCAGTCACACACCCAAAAAGTCGCAGCGTCAGACACTCTTGTTCAGCGCGACGTTTACCCCTGATATTTTGAACCTTTCTGAGCGTTGGACTCACGAGCCCGTTAGAGTCGAAATTGAACCCGAGCGTGTCGCGGCTGACACGGTAGAGCAGATTGTCTACATTGTCAGTTCGGACGAAAAGTTTGGCTTGCTGAAAAAGTGTATCAGTGGTGAAGGCGTTGAATCGGTCATTATTTTTGCTAACCGCCGTGATACCACGCGTAAACTGCACGAGCGATTAGTGAAGGCCGGTTTTAAGGCAGGTATTTTGTCGGGTGACATTCCTCAGAATAAGCGAAGCCGCACCTTGGAAGATTTTAAGAGCGGCAAGTTGTCTGTACTCGTTGCGACGGATGTGGCGGGTCGAGGTATTCATATCGACGGGATTAGTCACGTGGTGAATTATACCTTGCCGGAGGACCCCGAAGACTACGTTCACCGCATTGGCCGCACCGGCCGTGCCGGGGCAGAGGGTGTGTCGATCAGTTTTGCCTGTGAAGACGACGCGTTCTTGTTGCCTGATATCGAAGCGTTGTTGGGCCGCAAGCTTAACGCGGTACTACCTCCTGAGGAGCTGTTGGGCTAACGTCGTCGAGGTTGTTTTCCGACCACATCAAGCTTCCACCAATCACAGCCGCTGGCATGACCAACAGGTTTGCCAGCGGAATCAAGCTGACAGCCGCGACTGTCGCGCCAAAACCTAAGTAAGCCCAGCGATATTTTTTGAGGCCGCGCTTCATGACGGCAAAGCTTTGTTGGTGGTTGTCGGCACAAAAATCACAATACTGAACCGCCATCGACCACGCGCCAAAAATAAACCAAAGGGCGGGCGTGACCAGATTGATAACGGGTACAAAACTGAGGATGAGCAGGCCGAGAATAATGGGTAAAAAATACATCCACTTCACAGCTTCTCGGCCCAGTGCGCGGGGTACCAGTAGCAGCCAGTCTACTAGTCGCGCGGGTGAAGGAACGGACTTGTTGAGCATAATGTTTTCGGTTTTTTCTGCTAACAGGCCGTTAAAAGGCGAGGCGATAAAATTGGCGAGAAGAGTAAACGAATACGCCATCACCACTAAAATCATCAAAATAAACATGGGCCAAAGTAGCCACGTTAAGAAGTCTAGCCAGTCTGGCAAATAGTCCAGTAAGGCAGTATTCCACTCGTTCAATTTACCGTAGGCGAAATACATCGCTACGCCGTATATAAGAATATTGATCGCCACGGGAATGATGACAAAGGGGCGCATTGGTTGGAGACGCAAACCCTGCAGGCCACGTTTGAAGTAATAGAGCCCGGTGATGGGGGTGTTTTTCATGGTGTCTTTGGTCCTTGAGGATGCATCGTATCGACGACAGGCGTATCATCGCATTTTGCTGCGTGAGTTGGCAAACAGGTGGAAATATGGCAGACGATGTAGATCTATTTTTGAGTGAAATGGCCGGTGTAACGCCGCTTAAGAAGAGTGATAAGGCCGATGTAGGTAAGGCGAGCGCCTTGGATGTGTCTGCGGAAGAGCGTCGGCGTTTGGCGATCGCGGAAAAGCAGCAGGACAGAAATTTCCTGAGCGAAGACTACGTTGAGATGTTGGACGCCTTTCATATTTTGGATTTTAAGCGCGACGGTGTGCAAAACGGTGTCTATCGCAAATTGAAATTGGGTAAATACCCCGTTGAGCAGCGTTTGGATTTGCATCGCTTGTCGGTCAAGCGCGCTCGCCAAGTCGTTTTTGATTTTGTTGAACAATGCGTTGCGAATGACGTCCGCAATATTTTGATTGTCCACGGCAAGGGGCTCAACCAGCGTTTGCAAGAAGCGACCGCACCCTCGGCCGATGACAAGGCCATCTTAAAGAGTTATCTGAATAAGTGGTTGCAAGAATTGCCGCAGGTGATGGCCTTTCACAGTGCTCAGCAAGCGCACGGTGGTGCCGGGGCAGTGTACGTTCTGTTGCGCAAAAGTGAGCGTAAAAAAGAAGAAAATCGTCGGCGTTTCATCGCGGGGCGAGACAAATATGGCCCAGAAATCACCCCGTAAGACGTTGTTGAGCCCAGACTTGGTAACGCTTGGCGCGGCGCAACAAAATCACTTGCTGGACGAGAAATGCCCACCAAGGTGCCACGTTTGGTTGGCTAGTTTTGCCATTTGCTATCCGTCGTAATTGGTACTTAACGATAGCCATGTGCGCAAGCGCGGCAAGCGTTTTTTGACGCCAGTGAAAAGCGGGAAAGCTAGGAGAAATTTTCTCACCCTTTTTCCAGCGGT
>JBEAQQ010000006.1:0-13924 GCA_041163785.1 Pseudomonadota bacterium | reverse complement strand
GTGCCATTCGCCCCGCGATAGCCGCCAGCAATGGTGATGACGTCGATAGCTATTTGTTTTTGGCGGATTACCACGCCTTGATCAAATGCCAAGATCCCGCCCACGTGCACCAGTCAACCCGAGAAATTGCCGCTACCTGGCTAGCGTTGGGCTTAGATACCTCGAAGACGTATTTTTACCGTCAAAGCGATGTGCCACAGATCCCCGAGCTGATGTGGATTTTGACGTGTTTAACGGCTAAGGGGCTGATGAATCGCGCCCACGCATACAAAGCGGCGGTGCAGGCTAATGAGGAAGCGGGCGAAGATCCCGACTTTGGTGTCACGATGGGTCTCTATAGCTACCCTGTTCTAATGGCGGCGGATATTTTGATGTTCAACGCCCACAAGGTGCCGGTAGGTAAAGATCAAATACAGCACGTCGAAATGGCGCGCGATATCGCACAGCGTTTCAACCACCATTTTGGTGAGGTGTTTACGCTTCCCGAGACGGTAGTCGATGAAGATGTGTCAGTGTTGGCGGGCCTTGATGGCCGCAAGATGAGTAAGAGCTACGGCAATACGATCCCCTTGTTTGATACGCCTAAAAAACTACAGAAATCGATCAACAAAATTAAAACTAACCTGCTTGAGCCAGGCGACCCAAAAGACCCCGATGATGCGGTGGTGTTCCAGTTCTGGGAGGCCTTTGCCACCCCAGAACAGGTAGCGTATATGCGCGATCAATTCGCCAGTGGTATCGCGTGGGGGCAGGCGAAAAAAGAATTGTTTGCCTTGATCGATGAGGAATTGGCGCCGGCGCGTGAGCGTTACAATGATCTGCTGGCCGATATGACCTATATTGAAGATGAATTGCAAAAAGGCGCGCAGCGTGCCCGTGAGCGCGCCGCAGAAACCATTGAAAAGGTCCGAGCGGCGGTAGGTATTCGACCGCTGTAATAGGGGTTTGGAGGAGCGAGTATGTGGCGATTATTGAGTGCAGGGTTGTGTTTGGTGTTAGCGGGGTGCAGTGTCACCCCAACGATATTTAATACCGCGATTGAAGGCTCTCCGGAAATCACTGCAGTGATGGCGGACGATGCCACGGATTTTACGGGCCAGCAAGTACGCTGGGGCGGCGAGATTATCGCCGTGCGCAACCAGACTGATGAGACCTGGATCGAAGTGTTGCAGCGTCCATTGTCTAGCAGTGGACGCCCAACCGAAAAGCCTTCTGAGGGGCGTTTCTTTATCAAGCTGGCCGGCTTCGTTGAACCGGTGGATTACAGCGAGGGTAAAACCATCACGGCGGTGGGGGAACTGTCGGGTTTTATCAGTCAAAAAGTGGGTGAGTTCGACTATCGCTACCCCGTCATCGCAACATCGTCTGAAAATCATAAATTGTGGCAAGAAGTTCGCGATACCTCGACATGGCATGTTCGCCCTAGTCTGTATTGGGATTGGCCATGGTATTACTCGCCGTATCGCCACGGCGTGGGTGCGCGCGTCATCCTAATTAAGGACAGCGAAACTCAATAGAGTGTCTATACTTCAAAAAAATAGACATTTTTTGAGGGATCGATGGCGTCACATGAAGGCCTGTACAGGAATTTATCTTTTTTAATCATCGATGACTTCCCCGCGATGTGTAAGCAGATTGAGCGTATTCTGCTCGGCGCTGGGGTCAACACCGTCGATATTGTTTACAACGGTGAAAATGCGCTGCTTGCATGCAGCAAGCACAAGTACGATGTGATCTTTGCCGATTTCAATTTGGGGGCGGGTAAAAACGGCCAGCAATTGCTGGAAGAGTTGCGCCATCGGCACTTATTGAAACCTACTTGTGCGTATATCATGATCACCGCCGAGGCGACCAAAGACTTCGTATTCGGTGCGCTCGAATTTTCCCCCGATGCCTACCTCAACAAACCTTTCAACCAAGCTGAATTGATGCAGCGTTTGCAACGTATCGTGGCTGAAAAGCAAGTCATTGCGCCGGTGCTCATCGCCGAGGAGGCGGGCAATATCGACTTGGCCATTGAGTTGTGCATTGCCGGCGTGCAGTCAGACGCTAAGCGCCGAAATACCTTCTTAAAAATGCTCGGTAATTTTTACCTGCGAAGTGGGCAGATAGATAAGGCGAAGGGGGTGTTCGATCAAGTGCTCTCCGTGCGCGAGTTGGATTGGGCTAAGCTCGGTCTAGCGAGCTGCTATGTGGCGCTGGATGAATTTGATCTTGCCCAAGATATTCTCGGACCCATGGCGGCACAAAACACGCCCCACATGGAAGTCTATGATTTGCTGGCCAAAATGGCGGAAAAGCGAGGCGACAACCAGGGGGTGCAAGCTGTGCTCGCTCACGCGGTGACCGTATCGCCGCGCTCGGTGAAGCGACAAAAACAACTAGCGGGTGTCGCTGAGGAGAACAATGACGTACTCGCCTCAGAAACGGCACACAAATTCGCTATGAAATCTGCCGAGCACTCCATGCATGAAGGCCCTGATATGTATCTCGATTACGCCAACAGCGTCAACCGAGCGATGGCCGCCGAAGGCGCTGAGAATGGCGAACGCTTTAAAGAATCGCAACGCATTTTGGGCAAGGTCAAACAAAAGTATCGAGATCCACTGGTCAATATGCGCGTCGATATGTCGGCCAGTTCAGCTAACAAATTGGTGGGCAACGAGGCAGAGTCGCAAGCGCTATTGAAAAAAGTGGAGGCCGATTACGCCTTGCTAGAAGGCCAGATGGGTATGTCGATGGGCGCCGCTTCACGCTTGGAGTTCGCCAATCTGCTTATCGATCACGGCGAGCAAGATCGCGCGCAAGACATTCTAAAGTCGCTCGTGAAGGATTATCCCGATGATGAGGTGCTGTCAAAGAAAGTGGATCGGGTGGCGTCAGAGCCACTGTCCAATAGCGGTAAAGCGGAGGCCATCCGTCTGAACAAAGAGGGCAAGGCGTTGTTGCAGCAAAAGCAATTCGAGGCAGCGGTATCGCTCTTTGGTCAGGCACTTAATTTTTACCCTAACAATATCGGCTTGAAACTCAACTGGGTGCTGGCGCAGGTGCAGAGCATGCAGCACGCGGGCAGGGATCCAGAGGTTATCAAGACTTGCCATGACATGCTTGACAGTATCGGAGGTTTGGCCGCGGACAGTGAGTACAAACAGCTCTTTCAAACCCTCAAACAGTCGTTGTGATGTATGTCTGAACTAGAGGGGCAAACTATTGATTTTTCCATGTTGCTAGCCTCCGCGGCACACGACATGAAAAATTCCTTGAGTATTTTGCTGTCCACTTTAGATCGTATTGATGAGGTAAGCCACAGTGCCAATGATGAGATTAAAGGCTACTGTTTATTGCTGCGCGGCGAGGCTAGTCGCATCAATAACGATCTTATCTATCTATTGAGCCTTTACCGTTTACAAAATAAGCAGCTTGTCGCCCATATTGACGAGGTCTATCTGCCTGATTTTCTTGAAGATCAGCGCCTGCGGCATCAGGTGCTTTTACAGGCGGCAGGGGTCTCGCTGAGCATAGAGGTTGAGGACGGTGTAGTTGGGTATTTTGATGCTGAGCTGATTAGTGGGGTGCTGAACAATGCGATTGTTAACGCCGCGAAATATACCCACAAAGATATTAGGCTGGTTGCACGCGCTGATCAGCAGGGCGTGGTGGTTGACGTGATCGATGATGGCGATGGTTTTCCCGAGGGTATGATTCACGAAAACAATGACTACCAACGCGGGGTGAGTTTCAAATCGGGAAGCACCAACCTAGGGTTATTTTTCTGTAACCATATTGCCGCGCTGCACGCCTCTGGTGGGCGTCAAGGGCGGATCGAGCTTCTCAACAGCGAGGCCGGTGGGGGTATTTTCCGTTTGCGTTTGCCCTAGCGTCGAGCGAAGGCTTGTGTGATGCAATCCTTGTAGGCTGCCACCGCTTTGCCCATCCCCATGTGAAGAGCATCAACGGTTAATGCATGGCCAATGGAGACCTCTAGAATACCATCAATGGCTAGGAAATCGGCCAAATTATGTAGATCGAGATCGTGCCCCGCATTAACACCAAGACCTACCTCGAGTGCAGCGTCGGTGGCGCGACGATAGTTGTCCCAAATGGCCTTCCAGTCCCCCTTTTTGTGCGCTTCGGCATAGGGGCCGGTATACCATTCAATACGATCAGCACCAACGGCTTTAGCGAGGGCCATTTGCTCGGGTATGGGGTCCATAAATAGGCTGACACGACTACCAGCGGCATGGAGTTGCTCGATAATAGGCGCCAGGCGATCGGCATCTTTGTGCAGGTCGAAGCCGTGGTCAGAGGTCAGTTGTGCATCGCCATCTGGCACAAGTGTGCACTGCGCTGGTCGGCACTGTGCTACCAATTCCATAAAGCCGGGGTAGTCGCCGACATGGGCGTACTTGCTTGCCTGTGCGGGTGCAAAAGGGTTGCCTTCGATGTTGAATTCAACGTCTATCGCGGCTGCCAACGCTAGGCAGTCACTCGCGCGGATGTGGCGTTGGTCGGGGCGCGGGTGCACGGTGATGCCGTCGGCGCCGTTGGTGATACACAGGGTAGCAAATGCCACAACATCGGGGTTGTCGGTCACCCGTGAATTGCGAATCAACGCCACCTTGTTGAGGTTGACACTGAGGGCGGTGTGAGGAAATTGACGGGTCATTAGTGCACTCGCTCGGCGTTAATTAACACAACGGGTTCGATGGGGACATCGTCCATGCCGGCAAAGGTATGGGTGGCGACAAAGCCCATATCGTTCAATACGTCACGGCCAGCGACAACGGTACCAAATACCGTGTAACCGGGTTTATCCATGCGGTAGTTGAGTTGGCTGTTCATTCTAAGGTTGATATAAAACTGGCTGCTCGCGCTGTCGGGGTCTTCATGGCGTGCCATGGCGACGGTGAATCGGTCGTTGTGTAGGCGGTTTTTAGACTCGTTGACGATAGGCTTGCGGGTTTCTTTTTGGACCATCTCTGGCGTATAGCCCCCCCCTTGGACAACGAAGCGGCGTATGACGCGATGAAAAATGGTGTTGTTGTAAAAACCTTCATCCACATAGCGCAGAAAATTGGCCACGGTGATGGGGGCCTCTTTTTCGAATAGCTCAATGGTAAAACTGCCCTTGTTTGTGTCGATTTTGACGCGCGGGTTGTCTTGAGCGTGCGTTGCTCCTGTAAGAAGAGCACACGCAAAGAATAGAAGACTGCACAGGGCCAGTGAGCTAGTTCGTTGCATTAAAACCACTCCGAGTGCTTTTTCTTGCTGGTCAGGTGGGGCACGATCAGTGCAATAATCACGCCGAGCAGTACGGCAAAAGCACCGTACAGCATGAAGTCGCGGCTGTTCTGCTCGGTGAGGCGAGTGTTTTCAATGCGCAATAGATCCATCTCGTTGACCAGGTTGGTGTTTTCAAGACGCAGGCGAGCATTACTTTCGTCGAGTTCAAGCGCTTTGCCCGACACCTCTTTAACGCGCGCGAGCTCTTTGCTGGTTTCGTTGGCCTGTTGCTGTGCTTCTTCTAGGGCTTTGCTGAGGCGGCGGTTGTCGGTTTCAAGGGATTGTAAACGCTTTTGTGTGGGCGTGGCGTTGGCCTTGAGTTGAGCTAGTTCTTGCTCAACCTTGCTGAGTTGAACCCGAGCGCTGGGGGTGCTCATCAAAAACTGGCTGGCGACCCAGCCTGTTTGGTCGTCGACACTCACCTGGACGTAACCGTTTTCAGTGTCAGCGCCTGTCAGGCTTAAGGCTGTGCCCGTTTGGAGTGACTTAATAATTCGGTACTGGGTGCCTGGGCCACTGCGAAGTTGTATCTGTAAGACGTCTGAGACATAGCGGGTCTCAGCGAAGGCGCCGCTGGTAAAAACGATTAGGAAGCCGAGTAGAGCGAATGTGCGCATGCTGTGGTCCTTAGGGTAACACTTTTTTGAAGGGTTTAACGATGACGGATTCGTATACACCGGCGGCGACATACGGGTCGGCGTCAGCCCATGCTTGGGCGGCCTCAAGACTACTAAATTCCGCGATCAGGGTGCTGCCAGTAAATCCTTCAGTGCCCGGGTCTTCGCTATCTATGGCGGGCATCGGGCCGGCGACAAATAAGCGACCAGCGTCGACCAGTTCCTTCAAGCGGGCAAGGTGGGCCGGGCGTGCGGCGAGTCGTTGTTCGAGCGAGTTGGGTTTGTCGGTGGCAAAGATAACGTAATACATAGTTTAAAGACTCTCTTCGGTGTCTTGTTCGTGTTTGAGATGGGGGGAAATGATGGCCACGGTGAGTATCATCATCGCCACGGTAAAGCCAATCGATGAGTAGAGTTTATAGCTCACCCAAGTGTCTTCACTGTATGTTTTAGCCACCCATATGTTGAGTGCGCCCACCGCGCTAAAATTGATTATCCAAAGACCGCTCAGGCGTGTCCAGATGTGCGGTGGCAGGGTGAGCTGATTACCCAGTGTGCGCTGCAAGATGTTTTTGTCGCCCACCCAGTGGCTGGCGAGAAAAACCAATGCCAGTGCCCAGTTGAATATGGTAGGCTTCCATTGGATAAACGTTTGATCGTGAAGTGTGACCGTCAGTGTTCCAAATACCATGACGGCTAACCATGTCCAGAAAAGGCGCTTTTCAAGGTGCCCTGTCATGACTCTCGCTAATACCATTTGTGCTGTGGTCGCTAGCATCAACACCAGGGTCGCACTGAAGATGCCGTCGAAGGTGTACTGCCAGTCCGCAACGTTGACGGTTTGTCCCGACATTTGGTAGGTGGCAAAGAAAAGTACGATCGGAAGAAATTCAAGTAATTGCTGCATGGTTTGGTGTTGTCATGACGGTATCTTTAGTTGCCGATATCATACCGCGATAGCCTGCGATGTGCCATGCAGAATGAGGAGCAAAACCGTTGTCGAGATTTAGCAACGTCGATTTACATTGCCATACGACGGCCTCGGATGGTCGCCTTTCACCGCGCCAATTGCTTGAGCTCGCCGCGGCGCGCCATGTCGATCTGTTGGCAATAACGGATCACGACAATGCCGCGGGTTACCGCGAGGCGCGCGACCTGTTGGCCGCTGATGCAACGATAGCGGATCTGATATTGCTGCCGGGGGTGGAGTTTTCTACGCTGTGGCGTGGCCTCAATATTCATATTGTGGGCCTGAATGTCGATGTCGATAGCGATGTGTTCCTGTCAGCCGAGCGCCATCAGGCTGAAGCGCGTTCGGTGCGAGCCATCACCATAGCGGAGAAGTTGAGCAAAAAAGGTTTGCCGGATATCTATTCCGCAGCGCTTGCACTGGCGTCGTCGCCCACGGCGATTGGTCGACCTCATTTCGCGCAGGCGATGATCGATGCGGGTTTAGTGAAGAATTTCGATGAGGCTTTTAATAAGTGGTTGGGCGCCGGCAAAATAGGCGACGTAAAAGTGATGTGGCCAACGGTGGCGCAGGCTGTGGGGTGGATCCGAGACGCGGGTGGTATGGCGGTCGTGGCGCATCCGCACAAGTATAAAATGACGCGAACCAAGTTGTGTGACCTGCTGTCTGAGTTTTCTGAGGCCGGTGGTGAAGCGATGGAGATAGCGTTTTGTCAGCAGCGGGGTGATGAGCAACGCGACCTGTCGCGACTGGCGAGGCAATTTTCATTAGCAGCTTCGCGCGCTAGCGACTATCATGGCGACCACATGCCATGGAACGCCCTTGGTAAAGCGAATGATATTGTGACCGATGTGACACCGGTATGGGAAAAATTATTTAGGTAAATGACATGAGTCAGTTTTTTCAAATTCATCCAGATAACCCGCAGAAGCGGTTGATTGCTCAGGCGGCGCAAATTCTGCGCGAGGGCGGCGTGATTGCCTACCCAACGGATTCTGCCTATGCATTGGGTTGTCACTTAGACGACAAAACGGCCTTGGAAAAGATTCGCCGCATACGTCAGTTGGATGACAAGCACAACTTTACTTTGGTGTGCAGCGATTTGTCACAGGCGTCTAACTACGCCCGTTTTGACAATAACGTGTTTCGCTTAATCAAGAATCACACGCCGGGCGCGTTTACATTTATTCTGCCTGCGACCGGCGAAGTACCGCGTCGCTTGCAGCACCCCAAGCGCAAAACGGTGGGCCTGCGTATACCGGCTAACAACATTGCTCTGGATTTATTGGCCGCCCACGGTGAACCCATTATGAGTGTGTCACTCATTTTGCCTGGTGATTCGCAGCCTATGCTAGACCCTTACGATATCCGTGAAACATTAGAACATGAGTTGGATCTCGTGATCGATGGCGGTTACTGCGGCCTGGAGGCGACCACGGTTATCGATCTGTCCGGGGATGAGCCCTCGTTGATTCGCCAAGGGGTAGGCGACGCCTCGGCATTTGGCCTGTAGTGATTTCGTGTCAGTTGAGGCTATAATGGCGCCTTACTACGAGTGATGATGTGAACGATTTAGAGCAGCAGCCAATAACCGAAGCGAATGATGCGCCTGCCCCCCAAGTGGTGCAGGAGGAGATGCCGTTCGCCTTGGTAATGGGGCAGCCGCTCACAGAAATTCCCAAAGATCTCTATATTCCCCCCGATGCTCTCGAAGTGTTTCTTGAGGCGTTCGAGGGGCCGCTCGATTTACTGCTTTATCTCATTCGCCGTCAGAACATCGATATTCTTGAAATCAACGTTGCCGAAATTACGACGCAGTACATGGCCTATGTTGATTTGATGGAGGCTGTGCAGTTTGAGTTGGCTGCGGAATACCTCGTGATGGCGGCTATGCTGGCTGAAATCAAATCTCGCATGCTGCTGCCTCGCTCGAAAGAGGGCGAGGAGGGTGAGGAAGATGATCCGCGCATGGATCTGATACGCCGATTGCAGGAGTACGAACGCTTCAAGCAAGCCGCTGAAGATATTGATGAGCTGCCGCGTGTTGGTCGTGATTTCTACACCGCCGCCGCCGAGTTGCCCAAGCTGCAAAAAGTGGTGCGCCACCCCGAAGTGGATTTGCAGGAGATGCTGATAGCGCTGGCGGAGGTCTTGCGCCGTGCAGACATGTTTGAGTCGCACCAAGTGTCGCGCGAAAAGCTTTCCACACGTGAGCGTATGAGCAATGTGTTGGAGCGTTTAGAAAATGGTCAGTTTCAGCCCTTTGTGGCGCTGTTCGACCACGCCGAAGGTCGCCTGGGTGTCGTGGTGACGTTTTTGGCGATTATGGAATTGATTAAAGAGTCGCTGCTTGAAATTGTGCAGACCGAGACCTTCGGTGCGATTCACGTGCGTCTTCGTCGTCGTGATGACGAGGTGATGGAGGAGGTGGAATATGTCGACTGAGCAACTCGCTAGAATTCTTGAGGGCGCGATGATGTCCTTCAACAAACCGCTTTCTGAAACGCAGATGGAGAATCTATTTGCAGAGGATGAGCGCCCCTCAAAGCAGGATATCCGCACTGCATTGAGCCTGTTGCAGGCGCAGTGTGAGGGTCGAGGTGTCGAGTTGAATGAAGTCGCCAGTGGCTGGCGCTATCAAGTTCGGCAGGACGTTTCTCCATGGGTGAGCCGCCTGTGGGATGAACGCCCCCAGCGCTACTCTCGTGCGCTGTTGGAAACGCTGGCACTGGTAGCGTATCGACAGCCCATTACCCGAGGCGAAATCGAAGATATTCGCGGTGTGGCGGTGAGTTCTCATATCATGAAAACCCTGCTTGAACGCGAGTGGGTCAAGGTTATCGGTCACCGTGATGTGCCCGGTCGCCCAGCGATGTACGCCACCACAAGGCAATTTTTAGACTATTTCAATATGCAGAGTCTCAATCAATTGCCGAGCTTGGCAGAAATTAGAGACCTTGAAAAAATTAACCGTGAACTGGATCTCGACGATGCAGACCCCGAGGCGGTCACCACCGCTGACGATACTGTGGATGTCGAGGCTCAGGACGCAAATACCCCCCCTTTGGCGGAGGATGTCCCTGCCAGCATCGCTGATGATAGCGACGAGGAAGACGACCAGAACCCAAGTATGAGAGATGATAGTTAACGCATGAGCGAAAAAATTCAGAAAGTATTGGCCCGCGCTGGCCTGGGTTCACGTCGTGAGATCGAGACTTGGATTGAAGCCGGTCGCATTAAAGTTGGGGGCGAGTTGGCCACCCTGGGGGATCGCATTGAAGACGGGCAGACCGTCTATCTTGATGGTAAGCCGCTGAAGCTAGTCAAGGCCCATGAAAAGCGTCGCCGGGTACTGTTGTATAACAAGCCCGAAGGTGAAATTTGCTCACGCCGAGACCCCGAGGGGCGTCGCTCGGTGTTTGAGAGTTTGCCCAAACTCAAGGGTGAGCGCTGGATTGCGGTGGGCCGCCTCGACTACAACACCGCGGGTTTACTGTTGTTTACCACCGACGGTGAATTGGCCAATGCCCTGATGCACCCTTCCAATCAAATCGAACGTGAATACGCCGTGCGTGTGATGGGGGATGTGTCAGAGGAGTCTCTCAGTCGACTTTTACAGGGTGTTATGCTGGACGATGGTTTGGCGAAATTTGGGGATATTCAGCCCGGTCGCAACGAGCGCGACGACAGCATTAATAAGTGGTACTACGTGACCCTTTGTGAAGGGCGTAATCGCGAGGTTCGCCGTCTGTGGGAGTCACAGGGCTACACTGTTAGCCGATTAAAGCGCGTTCGCTATGGCAATGTCTTTATTCCCTCTAAAGTGAAGGCGGGCCAGTGGATTGAGTTGAGCGACAAAGAAGTCAATACGATCAGCGAAATGGCGCAATTGCCCAACCATCCCGGTGGCGAAATTTTGCCCGCTGAGCGTCAGCGTATGCAGCGCCAGGAGCGCAAGGCTAAGCCGCGCCGTGCAAGGCGTTCCTAGTTTCCCGTTGTAAACAGCGATGGCGGTTGGCTTGCTGGCAACCGTCACAATTCCCATGGCGATCGCACGCCACCATTTCAACCGCGATCTGACAGCTTATATCGAGTCCGCGGGCATGTTCGTGATGCTGTTGGCAGATGTGTTTTAAGCGTTCGGCGATGACGTTGGCTTGTTCGGCGGCGGTATCCGCGAGCAAGACGACGAACTCATCGTCGCTGAAGCGAAAAATTTGGTCGTCGTTGCGGCACTGTTCACGTAGTAAATCGATAAAATGGCACAGCATGGCGTCTGCAACGTCACTGCCGTGGCGCGCGTAAATAGATCCTAGGTCACTCAATTGAAGAAAGATGGCGTTGAGCTTTTTGTCACGCTGGCGGCGCTGGTGACGAAAGGTGTTCAGGGCGCGTGTGAAGGCGGTTTTGTTGTTCACCCGTGTCACTGGGTCCCACTGGCTAAAGGTCATGGCTTGCTGGTACATCAGGCTGTCTTGCAGTGGCATGACAAACATACCCAGAATAGTCTCTAGGCGGGTAAGCGCTACCTCACTTAAGCGGTGGGCTTGGGTGGTGCTAATAGTGACCAGTTGGCGTCCGTCTTGGCTGAGGGTGTACTCGCACGAGTGCGCTGCGTGATTACCGAGCTTGATGTGAATGTGGAGTTCGGGGTTGTCGTAGTTAATCCCGCTAATCCTGAGTTGTTGGTTCAGGTAGTCGAAAAGGATGTCGATGAGCTCTTTGGTGTCCAGCGCACAATCGAGATCGTGTTGGAATTTATCCAATACGGCGGGTATTTGTGTATTCAGTGCATTGTCCAAGCTGTTCATGGCGAGCCCCATCATCGTCGCGTTTGCGATAAATAAGCGAGAACTGTGCCATAAAGTAAATTGCCTGCTAAAACAGGCAATTCGGAGCGCACTGGAGTGTTGTGTCAAGTTTTTGCCGCTAGGCGGCAGGGATTAGCCGAAAGCGTTACATGCTTGGCCGGTAACACCGATGCTGTCAGGCCCCATTAAATAAAGGTAGGCGTTCATGCGCTCTTCTGGCGATGGGTTGTCGGTAGGGCGCTCGGCGGGGTAGGCGGTGCGACGCATTTCGGTATTTGTCGCGCCGGGGTTGATGCTGTTGACGCGCACGTTGCTGACGTTTTCTAGTTCATCAGCGAGGACCTGCATCATGCCTTCGGTGGCGAATTTGCTGATGGCATAGGCGCCCCAATAAGCGCGGCCTTTTCTGCCGACGCTGCTCGAGGTGAGAATGATGCTTGCGTCGCGAGGGGACTGTTGGCAAAGCACTAGCAGGTATTTAACTAGCAGGAAGCCCGCCGTGACGTTTACCTGCATCAGTGATTGCCAGCTGGCTAGGCTGGTTTGTTCGAGGGGCTTGCGCTCGCCAAGGAGGCTGGCGTTCAGCAAAATGCCGTCGAGGTGGCCGAAGGTTTCGGCCAGACGGTCGCGAAGGTTGATGTACTCTCCCTCGGCGGCTGTCGCAAAGTCCATGACCACAATAATGGGCTCGGGGTGGCCGGCGGCGACGATTTCATCGTAGCAACTTTCCAGTTTACTCTGCGTTTTACCCATGAGAATAACCGTCGCGCCGTGGGCGGCATAGGCCTTGGCTGCCGCGCGACCAAGGCCAGCGCCGGCGCCGGTCACTACAATGGTGCGGTTGTTAAGTAAATCACTGGGCGCTTGGTAATCGTGCATTTTTAATCCTTTGCTTGTGGTGTCAGTAGAGCCATTAATTGTTGCGGCTGGTCGAGGTAGTAATCGGCTAGCCAGGATTGTGCAGGGTCTTCCTCGTCAAGATAGCCCCAGTTGGCCACGGCGGTGCCCATGTTGGCGGCTTTGCCGGCGTCGATGTCGCGGCGGTGGTCGCCGACATACAGGCAGTGCTCAGGGGCTACATCGATAAGCTGGGCGGCGAGGAACATAGCTTCTGGAGCGGGTTTGGGTTCGCTGACGTGGTCAGGGCAAATCAAACAGCCTAGGTGGTAGGGTAGGTTGAGTTCTCGCCAAAGGGGTTCGGCAAAGGCGGCCGGCTTGTTAGTAATGATGCCCCATGGAATGTCGTGGTCATCGCAGTGGCGTAAAACCTCAGCAAAACCTTCGAACAGGCAGGTGTCGACAGCGTAGTGTTGGCCGTAGAGATCGAGAAAGGCTTGCCTGTGGCCGGCAAAATCGGGGTGGTCTTCGCTGATGTTGAAACCGGTGCGCACCATCGCACGCGCACCGTGTGACACCACTTTTCGAAGTGCTTGGTAGCTAATGGCGCGGCGGCCTTCTGCGGCCAGCAGTGTGTTGATGACGCTGTGAAAGTCCGCTGCTGTATCCAGTAACGTGCCGTCGAGGTCTAACAATAGGGCGTGGTAGGCCATGCTACAGCGGTTTACTGACGTGTATGAGGTAGTTCACGCTGACGTCCCGCTCGTTGAGGCGGTAGACCTTGGTGAAGGGGTTGTAGGTCATGCCTGTCATGTGCTCAAGCGTTAACCCTGCGCGGCGAACGTATTGGCCAAGCTCGGAGGGTTTGATGAATTTTTCGTATTCATGGGTGCCCTTTGGTAGCATGTTTAACACGTATTCGGCGCCAACGATGGCGAAGGCGTAGGCTTTTGGGTTGCGATTGATGGTGGAAAAGTAGGCGTGGCCGCCCGGTTTTAGCATGGCGGCACAGGCTTGCACAACCGATGCGGGATCGGGCACGTGTTCGAGCATTTCTAAGCAGCAAACAACATCAAAAGCTTCTGGGTGCTGTTCGGCCATCGCCTCTGCGGTGGATTGCTGGTAATTGATATTGAGGCCGGATTCCAGTTGGTGGAGCTTGGCAACAGCCAGAGGGGCTTCCCCCATGTCGATGCCAGTAACCTGGGCGCCATGTTGGGCCAGTGACTCCGACAGGATGCCCCCACCGCACCCGACGTCGATGACCTGTTTGCCTTGCAGGGGTGAGTGCTGGTTGATAAAGCCTGCGCGCAAAGGGTTGATGTCGTGCAATGGTTTAAATTCGCTGTGTTTGTCCCACCAGCGCGAGGCGAGGGCTTCAAACTTGGCGATTTCGGCGTGGTCGA
>JBEAQQ010000005.1:0-4871 GCA_041163785.1 Pseudomonadota bacterium | reverse complement strand
CAAAAAGAGCACGATGTGTTATCACATCGCTATTTCAGTGAATTACCGAATATTACCGAGCAGAAGATAGCCCTAGTAGCGTCGCTGGAGAACGCCTCTAAAATGCGTATCCAATTGAGCGAAGCCAACCCTGACGAATCCGAAGTGTGGCAGCAATTGCTAGAAAGTGATGGGGTCTTGCAGGCGCGTTGGGAAGAGTTGCAGCATGAAATCAACCTGTGCCAGCGTGTCAATCGGATCAATGAATTGGTCGTTAACCGATCACTCAAAGCAACCCAACGAGTACTAAGTATTCTAAGGGGTGGCAACCTAGAACAGAACCTCTACAGCAAAGCGGGTGACAAAGTGAAGGCCCAGGCAATAGGTAACTACGTCAGTGTGTAGGGTATACAGCCGCAACAGGAATCGAACCTGTAATTACCCCTTAGGAGGGGGTCGTTATATCCATTTAACTATGCGGCCATAGCGGTTAAAAACTATTTTTTGGGGGACTTGGCATCAAATGCCGCCAGCTGCTCGGGTGTTGCTGGCGCTTGAAAAAGATCTTTCCACTCGCTGTATGGCATGCCGTACACAATCTCGCGCGCGCCTTCGTAGTCTATCTCTACACCCTGCTCAGCAGCGGCAGAAACATACCATTTGGCGAGGCAATTGCGGCAAAAATCCGCCAATATCATCAAGTCGATATTCTGCACCTGCTTGTTATCATCTAGATGCTTTAGCAAGCGGCGAAAAACCGCCGCTTCGATTGCTGTTGTACTGTCATTCACCGTGATCTTCTCCCGGAAATTTGGGTTATTGTAACGGCCCTAGCGGCCTTTGTCTGCGCCATTCCCGACGTATTCCACTACCAGCCACACACCTGGCGCACGAAGGGCACCGTCAATTTGCGTTGTGCTTCAATAGTGGCGCTATCAAGTGAATCCAGCACGTGGAGCAATTGGCTAAAATCCCTCGAAGAGCGACTGAGAATATACTTAGCCACATCATCCGGCATCTGCATTCCGCGCGCCATCGATCGCATTTGCATAGCGTTGAGTTTGTCTTGATCGCTCAAACTCGGCAATTTAAAGGTTACACCCCACGCCAAGCGTGAGCGCACATCCGCCGTCACAAAGGGTATCTCCGCCGCGGCCATCGACGATGAGACAAGCATGTGTCCCCCCGACTCGAACACGGCGTTATACAACCCGAATAAGGCATGTTCCCAAGCGATATTGCCCGCCAACACATCGACATCGTCAAGAGCGATGAGAGACATATCTTCTAAGCCTTGCAATAAAGCCTCAGGGTCAATAACCAACAAGTCTTTACAAGGGAGATAAAGCGCAGATTGCCCAAGTCGGTCAGCCTCAGAAACGGCTGCCTGCAATAAATGGCTACGACCACAGCCCGAGCCTCCCCAGAGTGCAACACACTGAAAATGACCATCAGACGTCCAGCTGCGTAAAAAACTCAAGGCTTGAGCAGACTGCTCAGTGACAAAAAAATTGTCAAAACTCAGGCTATCTTGCAATGAGATATTCAATGCTAACTGGGGGGTTAAGATCATAACTTAAGGCTTATTCGTTGGGCTTTTGATAGAGCTCACTGCCACGGTAGTGATCGTGCAGGTGACGTAAGAATACCACCAATACGGCGGCGATGGGGAGGGCTAACAAGACGCCCATGAAGCCAAACAATTGCCCCCCGGCCAAAATGGCAAAAATCACCGCCACGGGGTGGAGCCCGATTCGGTCACCGATTAACAAAGGCGTCAATACCATGCCTTCGAGCAGCTGCCCCACACCAAACACGACAGCAACCATCAAGAGACTATAAGGGTCGCCGCTTTGCACAACCGCCGCGAGACTCGATAGCAACAAACCAATGATGACCCCGAGGTAGGGAACGACGCTCGCTAACCCCGCAATCATCCCTAATAACAAAGCGCCCTCGATGCCAACAAGCCAGAGACCAACACTGTAGACCAGGCCGAGAATAAGCATAATGGACAACTGACCACGAAAGAATTCACTCAAAACTGCATCGCACTCGAGCGCCAGCTGTGTGGTTTTGGGTTCGAGTCTTCTCGGTAACGCTTCACGAATCCAAGCCACCATGTGATCCCAATCTCTCAGAAGATAAAAAGTTACCACAGGCACCAAAATAATGTTGGCAAAGGTGGCAACCAACGCAACACCAGATGCAGTAATCTGCTTAATAATAGGCGCCGCCGCACTGCCCGCTTGCTGCCAATGCTGCAATATGGCCGCTTTAATTGCATCCAACGGTAACTCGACCGCCTCCAGGCCCAGCCATGAGGTCAGGGTTGGCATCACTGACTGTTGAAACCATGCAAACACTGCCGGCATCCGCTGTATGAACATATCCGCTTGATGGACCAAGGACGGAACCAATACCAGCAGCGCCAATGTAAAGGCTGTAAAAAAGAGCACGAAAACCGAGCTTACCGCCATCGTTCTACTGGCACCCTTTGCCTCCAGGCGGTCTGCCAGCGGGTCGCCGATGTAGGCAAAAAAAGCTGCCAAAATGAAGGGCGTTAGAATCGCCTCCAGCAGATAGACCGATAGTATTAAACACGATACCACTATGCCCAATCCGATCCACGCACGATTACTCATTGTCATCTCCCACCCAGCGATACTGCAAATCATAGATCTGTGTTAGCGAATGCTCGGACACTGGCAGCAATTTTTTATGCAGCATAATGGCATTTTCGAGTTGCTCTAGGCTTCCCTTGAGATCAATTCTGAACAACACAAACGCTCCATCAATGACTTCTATGTCAGCCTTTTCAACCGCTGTAAGACTGTTGAGGTAATCATTAAACGCGGAGTATTCAGCAAAGTTGCGCAAACCAAACACACGCATACTTAGATCGCTGTGTTGTCGATCTCCCAAAACGGCGTATTTCGCCGCCAATGCATCAGCTAAACGCTGGATTCCTAGCGTCAGAAATTCATCTCGGCTAGCGCCTAGCACCTCAATCTTTTGCCATTGACCATCTAGGTTAAACCGCCAGCCGCCTATCCAAATACCCTCGCTGGTTTGTACAGCATGTCCGGCGATCACAACATCGGGGTTGTACCTCGCAGAGGCGGCCCCCACACGGCTGAAATCGCGCTGCAACAACTCTTGCGGGCTCAGCGCAAAATCATCTTGAAAATCGGCGTTGGGGAAGTGCAAAGGTAGGCCTCGCGCCGACGCCAAGTCACGCAATTGCTGCGCGTGGTTCGGTGCAAGTTCGGGTGTCACCCACTGCTGTTGAGAATAATCGTCGAAGGCCAACCACATCAATACATCCGGTCTACTCGGTGACCAGAGCGGCAAACCACTCTTCTTAACCAATTGAAGCACGGCGCCGCGCAAAAACGCCACCCGCATGACGCGCTGCGTTAGTGTCTCAACGCCCAGTGCCTGTCGCACATCGTCTGGGGCGGGAACCACGACTGAATGAAAGCCGTACTCTCGGACAAATTGGCGCGGTGTTTTCAACGCCTGCGTTACATCGGCGTATTCATCGATCTTCTGCAGCCCGGTCACCTTGACAAGGACCTGCCGCAACGCATCCGTCACCAACGGCGAACTCAGATCAGCCTGTTGTCCGTCAGGAACGACAACCTCTGCTTCGTAGAGACCGCCTAATGTGGTCGCCGCCTGCACAGGAAAAAGAAACGCAAGCCAGCACATAAGTGCTCGCAACAAAAACTTCATAGATAGGAAATCCTTATACCGTGGTGGCATTTTAACGTGCCAACAGACATTCGCCACCGTTTTTGCTGCAATGCAGACTTTTTAGTCAATCACAGTGACAAAAACTGACTTTTTCCTGCGTTGTCTGATAAAATGCGCACTTCTTTTTACAGCAGTATGGCACCCCAACAATGACTGACAAACAATCCCTGAGCTACAAAGACGCCGGTGTCGATATCGACGCGGGCAACGCCCTCGTTGAACGTATCAAGCACGTTGCAAAAAGCACAAGTCGTCCCGAAGTTATGGGCGGTCTCGGTGGCTTTGGCGCCCTTTGCGAGCTTCCCAGTGGCTACAAAAATCCTGTGTTGGTTTCTGGCACTGACGGCGTTGGCACTAAGCTTAGACTCGCTATGGATGTTGGCATGCATGACACTATCGGCATCGATTTAGTCGCCATGTGCGTCAACGATCTCGTTGTGGCGGGTGCTGAACCTCTGTTCTTCTTGGACTACTACGCAACCGGCAAATTAAACGTCGACACCGCGGCTGACGTCGTCACAGGCATTGGTGAAGGCTGCCGCCAAGCGGGTTGTGCCTTGGTGGGTGGCGAAACAGCGGAAATGCCCGGCATGTATGAAGGCGATGACTACGACCTCGCAGGCTTCTGCGTAGGTGTGGTTGAGAAAGACGGCATCATCGATGGCAGCAAAGTTTCAGAAGGTGACGCACTCATTGGTATGACTTCTAGTGGCCCACATTCAAACGGCTATTCATTGATTCGTAAAATCATCGAAGTCTCGGGCGCCGACACCGCGGCAGCGTTTGGCGATTCAACCTTGGGTGAAACCCTGCTCAAGCCGACTCGCATCTACGTCAAATCACTGCTTAAGTTGATTGCCGACATGCCCGTACACGCGTTGTCTCACATTACTGGCGGTGGTCTGACGGAAAACATCCCCCGTGTCTTGCCCGCAGGCACAAAGGCAGTTATCGATACCAAAGCTTGGGAAATGCCAGCCATTTTCGAATGGCTACGTGAGAAGGGTAACGTGCAGGCTAGTGAAATGTATCGCACGTTTAACTGTGGCATTGGCATGGTGATCGCTGTCCCTGCGAATCGCGCCAACGATGCGATAGCCCATCTGCAAGCCTCAGGTGAAACGGCCCTTTTG
>JBEAQQ010000004.1:0-3662 GCA_041163785.1 Pseudomonadota bacterium | reverse complement strand
CAAGTTTGAGTATCAAGCGGGCGATAACTCGCAATATAGGAGTAATAATGGGTGTTGAAAAAATCGTTATCTGACTAGCCATTCTTATTATTCTTCAATAGATTACAAAACTTACCAGGCACTCAAATGGTCGCTTAAGGCATGCGCTGGCACCACCTTAGGTTCGCCACGCCGAGTGCCAAGATATAGGAATCCGATCAAAATTTCATCCTGATTAAGCCCCAGCCCGCTGGCCACGGTCTCATCGAAGGCGTTGTCACCGGTACGCCAAATACCTGCAAAACCTTCAGCTTCGGCAGCCAATAGCAACGCAAAGGCCGCGCAAGCCGCTGCGTATTCCTGTTCAATTTGAGGCACTTTAGGGTGTTCTACCGGTGAGCATACCACCGCGACAATCAGTGGCGCGCGCAAGGGTTGCGCGACGAAGCGTTCCAACTGTTCGGCGCTCAAATTGCCGTTACGCTGCGCGGCTGCCACCGCAAACAGCTCACCAAGATCGTTGAGTCGCCCACCCTCAATGGTAATAAAACGCCACGGCTTAAGATTGCCGTGATCGGGCGCACGCATGGCCGCCTCAAACATACGCTGCCGCGCCTCACCCTCGGGTGCCGGTGCCTCAAGTTTAGGGGCTGAATTACGCTGTAGTAACAAATCAATGCTCATAACGACTCCCGAGTAAACTTAGCTATCACGACGCCATTCAGCACTACCGTATTGGCCCGCGCCAGATGACACTTTAACGACTATCGAGGTGACAAAATAGTCCTCAACTATATCGACATCGGCCACCAATTTCTGCAGCAAATAATGAGAAAACTCCTCTACCGTGGTGTTGCGTATGGGCAACACAATGCAATCTGTCTCGGGGAAGCGCAACATATCCTCAGCAAAGTGAACTAACACCTCACCGCCCTGGCGTTCGATGGTGAGATGCGGTGAATCACCGGCGATAAGGGTGTATTCATCGAGGTCTTCACACAGTTTCTTGAGCTTGTTTTTGAACAAGCCGTAATCTGCCGTCATGCCATTATCCGTCACCGGGGCGGTGATCGCGGCATAGACAGAAAAATTATGACCGTGCAATCGCTCCCTCTCCGTCGCCGAAAACACCGTAAAGTGGGCGGCTGAAAAGTTGAGATACTCTTTGAACAACTCGATGGTGGTTAAACGCTGCATGCAATTCTCTCGGGGTTTTGGTGACATTAAGTAGCCAAGCTACTCAGTGCAAGTCCTGTCTGGCTAATGTATGCTAGTACGCATCAAATACACAATGAGTTCAATATGAAAGTTGCAATTATTACCGGCGCGAGCGCAGGCATTGGTCGCGCTACCGCGCTAAGGTTCTTAGAAATGGGCTTCGAGGTGATCAATATTTCGCGCCGCTCAGCTGGCCACGAAGGCATCCGCGATATGCTGTGTGATCTCGCCTCAGACGCGTCGCGCCGTGCGATTGCCGCTGACATCACAAGCGCCGTGGAACAGGCCGACGAAGTATGCCTCGTCCACAACGCCTGCCGGATGGCGAAAGATACCGTCATACAATGCGACCCTGACGATCTCACTACGACGCTCGCCGTCAATGTCGCCGCCCCCAACGACATCAATCAATGGGTCATTCCCAACATGCCTAGGGGGTCATCGGTGGTTTACGTTGGCTCGACGCTTTCAGAAAAAGCGGTCGCCAACGCCTTCAGCTACGTGACAAGCAAGCACGCCACTGTCGGCATGATGCGCGCGACCTGCCAAGACTTGCAGGGTAAAGGCATCCACACCTGCTGTATTTGCCCCGGTTTTACTGACACTGAAATGCTGCGCACTCACGTGGGCAATAGCGACGAGGTGCTGCAGGCCATTGCCGCGATGAACACTTTTGGGCGCATGATCGAGCCCGAAGAAATTGCCGCCACCATCACCTGGGCGCACCACAATGCCGTCATCAATGGCGCGGTGTTGCACGCCAACCTCGGACAAATCGAATCCTAGCAAAGGCGTACCTGCCTAGGCCAATCGTTCAATACCTTGAAAACGGTGTTGCTCGTCAAACGTTAGGCGAAATGTGCCATGAACACCGTCGTGACTCACAAAGGCTTGTAATACGCTCACCGGGAAGTTGATTTTTCTTCCCGCGTGATCGTAGGCCAACACCGTGCGGGCCTGCCCCTGGTACACCCGTAAATACTCCTCTCGAGCGATGTGCAGCGTCACTACAACAGCGGCCATTGGCTAGTTAAATGCGCTCGCCTGCGCCAAATCAAACAGTTCGCGTGTGGCGACAGAATACATCGCAAAATCGACATTATCTGCGCTCTGCAATTGCCCCATCACACGGCGCCAGCGCTCGATATAGGCGGCATTTTGCTGCTGCCATGTTTCTCGGCAACCCTCCAAATCACACGCCATCGCACGCATACACTGCAGCACATTAACCGTGATGGCGCGGTGCTGCCAATCCAGGTCGTCCATAAAGGTTTCGCGCGCCATCGCCTGCCACTGGTTGTCGATCTTAAGTTCAATTAACTGCGTGGCAAACCAATCCAGATCTAACTGCTGGCTGACATCAAAATAAACATCGGCCACCTCCAGTAAGGGCGCATCGGCGTGTTGAGCTGCATCGATAATGGCCAGACAGGAATACATCACAAAGCTCGAGGCACTCTGATGGGCAACGTCCTCAGGCACATTTGCCTCGCGCAAGCGGTCAAACCTATCCCGCCAACGATCGATCGCCCTACCGCGCAGGAGCGACAAAATGCTGTTGGCAATTTCCTCAATTTGGGGCTTAAAGAAGGTTATTTCTTTCTCGATATCGAGGTGTTGCCGGCGGTTGCGCAGCGCCCAGCGCGTGGCGCGGCGCCCTAAGCGCATCAAGTCCCGCATCATATGCATCTGCATGGCTGACGGCAAATGCTGCAACTGCTCAATCGCCTGCCAACGCGGCACAATGTCAAACACATCGCGGGCAAAGGTATAGGCTTTTAACACCTCACCTGCGCTGCCACCTGTCGACTCCCGCAGGCGGTGAATAAAACTCAACCCCATATAATTGACAACGTTATTGGCCATCTGAGTCGCGACAATGTCTGGCAACAGTTTGTGCTGATAAATTTGCGTGGCGTATTTTTTGCGAAGCGCGTCTGGAAAGGCGCCCTCAACGCTGGCCACGATGTAGGGGTCGGTGTAAAGTTCATCCTGCACCAATTGCTCTTTTAACATGCCCTTGAGGTACGACATCAAAATCGCATACTCGGGTCGCGTTAGCCCCTCACCGCGGCCACGCCGCTCAGCAATTTCATCATCACTGGGAAGATACTCTAACTTCCGATCAAGCAATTTGGCTCCTTCCAAGGCTTGAATCACCGTTTGGTGTTCAGCGATACGCTCCGTTGCATCAAACTGTGCCACGCTTAAGGCCTGCGCTTGGCGGAAGTTATTGCGCAGCACCAACGCCGCCACAGGGTCAATGAGCTTTTCCAACAGGGCGTTGCGCTGCTTGCCGGTCATGTCGCCAGCGCTGACCAACTCATTGAGCAAAATCTTGATATTGACCTCGTGGTCAGAGCAATCCACACCCGCGGAGTTATCGATAAAGTCGGTATTGCAAAGCCCGCCTTGCAACGCGTATTCAATGCGCCCGCGCTGCGTCATTCCGAGGTTGCCGCCCT
>JBEAQQ010000003.1:0-22989 GCA_041163785.1 Pseudomonadota bacterium | reverse complement strand
GGAATGCTGTTGTCGCCGCTCCACGGGGCGCAGGGGATCACCGCCGCACCCTTGGCCTTGGCGTCATCCAGCATGGCCTTGATCCGGCCGGCATGGCGATCGTTCACTACTTGGCAGTATTCCGGACCATCAACACCATCCGGATAGAACCGTTTGAAAGCTTGCTTCACGCCCTCGACGAAAGTGGGAATATCCGTGTGGCGCACCAGCGCATAGTCGGGCGCGACGCAGATCTGACCCGACATGGCGACTTTGCCATGAGTGATGCGCAGAGCCGCATCGGCGACTGGATAGTCTTCTGCGACTATGGCGGGCGACTTTCCGCCCAGTTCCAGCGTCACCGGAACGAGGTTCTTCGCCGCTGCTTCCATCACTAACCGCCCGACGCGCGGACTGCCGGTGAAGATCAGGTGGTCGAAGGGCAGGGCAGTGAACGCGGACGGATCGGCAATCTCGCCGCTGAACACCGCTACTTCGGTTTCGTCGAAGATTTCGCCCAGCAGTGTCTTGATGACAGCGTTGGAGCGCGGGGTTTCTTCCGGCAGCTTGATCATCGCACGGTTACCCGCAGCGATGGCGGTAACCAGCGGGCCGAGCGAGAGATAGAGCGGCATGTTCCATGGCGTGACAATGCCGACGACGCCCTTGGGCTGATATGTCACCTTGAGCCAGTTCGGCCCGGCGAAGAGCGCCTGAGGCGCAATCTGCGGTAAAGCTTGCGGCTGCGGTGTGCTGTGCTACTGGTAGCAGGCACAGACCCGAAAGGGCAAAACACAAGGAAAAGACCAATACGCGGTTTTGGGGTCGCTTCAAGGTAAGGGTCTCTTCAGTTTGGTACCAGGATGGCTGACGCCACACACTACATTGTTTGTAGAAAATGGCCAGTAGATAACGTGTCGATAAAACAAGCACGTTCAAATGTGTTGGAACAAATGGGGATTAAAATTAGCGCTGACGTTCTCTAGGAATCTTCTAAGTTCAGCTCTGGATGGCTTCGAGTGAACTACGGTAAAAACCGAACTGAAGCCCATCAATACGAAGCATAGTTTTTTTATATTCAGCCCAAAAAAACTACCAAAAAATAGCAATTATTCGTCTAATGATGATCCGTATTGCACCAAAAAAAAGGCATTTATGTTATGGTCGGCGACCACGGCAGAATAGAGCTCAGCGCGTTTACGCGGCGCAAAATACGGATGCATCGCGCACTTTAGATGCCCCTCAACATGCTTATCATTAGGTCCTCACCATGAATCGCTATTTACTGTCATTTTGGTGTCCCGATCAGTTGGGCGTTGTCGCACGTTACTCGAAGTTACTATCTGACTGCGGCGCATTTATTACCGATGTTTCTAATTATGCTGATTCGGTGTCAAATAAATTCTTCCTACGCTGCGTTTTTGACGATCGTTCGATGACTGTCGATTTTAAGGACTTCTTGAGTCAATGGGTGGTGGTGGCCGAGTCCTTAGAGGCACGTTACAGTTTGCGGCAACTTGAGGACAATCCTAACGTGGTCATCGCCGTGTCGGGCTATGATCATTGCCTAAGTGCGCTGCTAACAAAGTGGCGCTCTGGGTCTTTACCGGCCAACATTGTGGGCGTTGTCAGCAATCATGAATCGGCCCGGAGCTTGGTCGAGTGGCACGACTTACCGTTTTACTACCTGCCGGTAACCGCGGAGACAAAGCCAGATCAAGAGGCGGAGATACTGCGTATCTTTGAAGAACTTAACGGTAATTTGCTCGTGCTGGCTCGTTATATGCAGATATTGTCTGATGATATGTGCCGCCGACTTGCGGGTAAGGCGATCAATATCCACCACAGCTTTTTGCCGGGCTTTAAAGGTGCAAAGCCTTATCATCGCGCATGGGAAAGAGGGGTGAAAGTCATTGGTGCAACGGCACACTATGTCACCGCAGACCTCGATGAGGGGCCTATTATTGCCCAAGAGGTTAGGCCTATTGATCATGAAATCACGGTCGAGCAGATGATTCACTTAGGCCATGATACCGAGGCGACGGCCTTGTCACATGCCGTTCGCCTGCACTGTGAGCAGCGAGTAATAATAAACGGCCAACGGACAGTGATTCTGTGATGGACTAAATAAACGGTCGCTAGTTACTTTGCCGCGGCCTATAACTACGTTAGGACTGACACGAATATATTATTAAATAGCGTTTTTTTAACTTACTAAAATGATCTTTCTTGCCCCTAAAGTGCGTCACAAATTTTATGGGTTTTTATGAAAATTAATTTCGAGAGATAAAAAATATATTGTATTTTAAGACTACAGTTATTTTTTATTTACAGTCGTTGGCCAGCCAGCCAGCCATAAAAATCATCGGTGCCAGTTATTTTTAAATTAAGCTGTGTTCCCGCGCGCAGACAGGCTTCAAATAGATTTTGGCCGTGAGATCGAGCGCAGGCAATAATAAACCCCGGTGATTGTGTCCTCAGGTTTATCACCTGAACACGGATGCCATGACTACCGGTTGCCACATATAAAGGTTCGTTGAACGTGCGTGGCTCTAAGTCCACGGTGATGAGCCGCTGCATCACGCCCAGTGCTTCAGGCCCCCAGATACCCAATAAAACCCAGCCTTCGGTCATATCGGTGTAGGTGGAATCTGGCCACTGGGGCTCGATTGCGCCATTCAGGTCAAAGATGATTGCATGGGCAGGTTTGGGGCAGGCGATTAACGACTGTCCGTCCCACTTCGCACGACCAGGCGTCAGTGCAAAGTGCGTATCTATCCCTTGTGCTTGCGCTATGGCCTTGGGTCTGTGGCTCAGGTCGGTTAACCCGACGCCGCAGGCCCCTGTTGCGGCTTCGAAGTGGGTAACTACTGGCCAGCCGCCTAATTCTGCCTCTACAGGTTTGCCTGCCCAAGAGGGCAGTTGCACTGCTCTTGCTCGTGTTATCACATTCGTATCCTCTGTCCCTTTGGGTCGTAGAACGGTGGCTTGGCAAAGCTGGCCTGGGCTTCGCGTCCGCTGTCATACCAAAAAGTAACTGTGCCACCTTCGACCCAGTTATCGTGGGGTGCAACGAGTGCAAAGCCGATAGTCTTTTTCAGTAATGGACTGTAGATGATCGATGTCACACGGCCAAGCTGTTGCGTACCATCTACAACGAGCGCGCCCTCTGAGACTGGCGATCGGCCCTCAATACTGAACGCAATGACTCGCTCTTTAATAGCTTGGTGAGTGGTGAGATCGAGCATCGCCTTACCAACGGTTTCCGTTTTATTTCGGTCCAGCGCCCACCCCATGGAGGCTTCGAATAAGTTCGTGAAGCTGTCGGTGTCTATCCCGGGCAAGACGTGCCCCTTCTCTAAACGGCAAATATTGAGGCATTCGATACCAAATGGGACGAGTCCGAGAGGCTTGCCGGCGGCCATAATTGCATCCCACAAATAGGGCCCTTGGCTGGCGGGGCAGAAAAGCTCGTAGTTCAGCTCTCCAACGAAACCGACCCTTGAGACGATGGCCTTAACGCCTGCAACTTCCATATGCATCCATTTCTGGAACGGCAGTGCCTCGCCAGAAATATCAGCCTCGGTGAGCTTGCTCAATATTTCTCGAGCCATAGGTCCAGCTAGACTAATCCCCGCTTTGGTATCGGTCACGTTGACTACATTAACTTGCCAGTTTTCCTCGCGACACCAGCGGGCCAGCCACTCTTCAGTGACCGCAGCGCGTGCCGCGGTAGTGGTGACAAAGTAATCTTGTTCGCCCATTTTTAGGGCCATGCCATCATCGACAAGTACGCCTTCTTCGTTGCAGGCGGTGTAATAGAACGTACTGTTGCCGTTCAGCTTTTCGATATTACGGGTCATTATTCGGTTGAGTAGCTTTTCCGCATCCGGACCGAAGACACGAAATTTTCCGAACATTGAAACGTCACAAATTCCTGCAGTGCTGTGAACCGCAAGGCTCTCGGCTTCGTGATCCCCAAAATCGACCATGCGAATCCAACTGCCCATTCGCAGAGAATTTCCTCCATGCGCCAGCTGTGTATGGTAAAGCGGTGACACCTGCGGGTGATCGTGATAACCAACCGCCATGGCACCAAGGCTCATCGATGTGACGGGGGGGCGTGTGGTTGGTAATACTCTTGCGCTCAGCGCCGGTCGCTTTCGCGCTAATAAGTGGGCAAAGTTTGCTTCGCACATGCCGCCCTGACAGGCGCCTTGAGTCGCTGTGGTATAGCGCTTGCAGGTTTCGATTTTGTCGAATCCCTCATCAATAGCTTGTTCAATATTTTTTGCACTAACGTCATGGCAATAGCAAACAAAGGTTTTGCTTTTAAGCTGAACATCTTCAATAACGGGTTGTAGCGTAACGGGCATAGGCGCTTCATCCGCCGGTTCCACGGCCGCAACCTTCGCGGTGTTCGTATCGACACCAAGATGCTTTAACGCATTGATCGCCGCGTGAGCGCCTTGGCGCATGATGGCGTTGGGGTCTTCTAAGCCCAGCAGCCTTCCTGCGGCTTCGTAGTTAGCGGGGAGCTGCTCGGGCAGATAAAAATTAAGCGCTGCGTCATAAAGCATTCGGGCACCGATTTGCCCGAGCAGCTTGTGCCTGGGGTAGCGCCCAGAAGATGCAACAATGGTGTCGCAACGAACACGTTTTGATTGCAAGCCATCAATCGAGGTTACGGTGGCGCTCGTTACGCGTCGCCGGCCGCGCGTGTCAGTTAACGTGTAGCTACTCCAAACAGGTATGCCGTGATCGGCGAGCGCGGATTGTAGGTCTTTGCGCAGTCCTGCCTCACGAAAATCGACGACCCCGACTACGTCTACACCTTGCTTGTACAGCGCCAATGCAACCTCACCGATATGGTCATCACCACCGGCTAAAAGCACTCTACCCTTGGGTTTAATACCCCAAAGGTGAACCATACGCTGTGCTGCCTCGGGCAGGATGATGCCGGGTCGATCATTATGGGCAAAAACCATTGGCATAGAGCCGGCGCCCGTGGCGATCACTGTGGCACCTGCCCTGACCAGATAGCTGCGCTCTACACAATCCTGAGCGCTCTGGCTTGGCGATTCTTGCATGCAAACAGCTAAACCGTCTGGATAAATTGCGGTAACCCGAGTCCCGGTAAGCTGGGTAATATTAGGGAATGCGGCCAGCCTGCTTATGGAGGCTTGTGTGCGCCTAAAACCGGCTTCGGCTTGAAAAGCTTCGAAGCCGCCTAGTTGGGGGTCAGCCTCAACGATTACAACCCGTACGCCCGCGTCTGCTGCGGTTATTGCCGCCTCCATGCCCGCCAATCCCCCTCCTATGACTAGTAGATCGGGGCTCAGATTAATACTGTCAAAGTGAGCTTTTGCCGGCAGCGCCTTGACCTTAGCCATATTTCCGGGCATCGCCCGAATGACTTCCTTGACGAGCTTCCAGAACCACTGGGGCTTGTAAAACATTTTGTAATAGAAGCCGGTTGGCATCGCCCAGGAGAAGGCGTCTGCAGCACCCGCAGGATCGAACGCGATAGGTCCTTGTGGCTCTACAACCATGCCCTCCCTTACCGGCGTCTGGCAGGTTTTAATGTGCATTCGTCCGTCGACGTTCATGGTGCAGCGCGAACACTGGCCGCTTAGGCAGGCGGGTGCGCGGCGGCGATGATACTTGAAGGAACGAGAAAACGTATCGACACCCGCGGCCAAAAGTGCAGAGGCCACTGTGTCGCCTTCAAATGCGGTGATAGACCGCCCGCGAAAATGTATTTTGACGGGTTTTTTGGGGTCAAAAATCTGTGTGGGGCTGTCGGGTAATCTGCCGGACATGGCGTTAATCCTCAGTTATTTCATGAGTGACGGTATTGCGTCTAACTTTTACCCAGTCGCCGCAGCCCATGTTGTGGTACCACCACTCCTGCTGGAAGCCCGACATATTTTCATTGAAATAGAGGTATTCACACCACGTATTGAGGTCGGCGTCTGGTCCTGGAGCCTCTTTACACTCGCCCCCGAAACGAAACTCGTAGGGGTTACGACGTCCGCAGTTTGGACAATCAATCAGAAATGCCATGCCAAATTCCTGTTATAAAATAACTTCGCGAACTCGCTGTCGGTTAAAAAATCGGTCCAGTGAAAAGGCTTTAATGTTCTCTGGTACCTTATTTGTGGCGATATATTCCGCAGAATACTTGCCGCATGCGGGTGTTGCTTTGAATCCGTAGTAGCCCCAAGCAATATCCAACGACAAACCATCTATGCCGCTAGGCCCCATAACTGGTGCCGAATCTCCCGTGCAGTCACACAAGCCAGACCAACTGCGTACGACTCGAGCGTGCGCGAGGTCGGGGAAATACTCGAGAATCGTGGCGACGCGCTCGGAACATTCTTCCCAGGTGGTGTAGGAGTTCCATGACGAAAAAGGATCTAGTTGCCCTCCAAGGATGAGGTCGCCCTTGAGGGTTTGCTGCGTATACCAGTGCAATCGGGGTGACGCTACGTAGTAATTCAGAAATGGCGCCATAATGTTGGTGGTCATCACTTGCATGGGCATGGTGACAACTGGGAATTTCACGCCCAGCATGCGTGCAATTTCTGAGGAATAGCCGCCGACGGCGACGTGGACCTTGTTGGCATTGATGTCGCCTATGTTCGTTTGCACGCCGGTCACTTTGCTGCCTTCTACATTGAAACCCACTACCTCGATGCCGACACAGATATCGACCCCGCATCGCGCAGCAGACTTGGCGAATCCCCAAACCGCGGCATCATGGTGCACCGTGCCGCCCTCAGGATGAAATTGCGCACCGAGGACCGGTAATGCGGTTTGGTCACTGACGTCGAGTGACGGCACCATTTTTTTGATCTGCTGGTTATCGAGCATGTCGATCTTAATGCCCGCTCTGCGCTGACTATCGCTCTGCATGCGCATGCTAGCGAGCTCACCATCGCTGTGCGCTAAAGCGATAATGCCTTTCTTTTGAACCATTAGATTCCAGTCAAGCTCTGCGCTTAGGTCATCCCACATCGCTAGGCTATCTTTATAAAAGGGCAGGGTTTCATGTGCGCGTTTATTTGAACGAACCATTTCGGTATTGCGGCCAGAGCCGCCGGAACCGATGTAGCGTCTTTCAAGAACGGCAATTCGTTTGACGCCGTGATACTTGGCCAAATAGTACGCGGTTGCGAGACCATGCAGCCCTCCGCCCACGATCACCACGTCGTAATGCTTTTCTGGCTCTTTGTATTGCAGGACTTTTTTGGTCGTAGCCATCGGCGTTCCCGTGAGAATTTGGTCACTGGATTTTGAAGGGGCAGTGATTGTTTAAAAACATCAAATTAGCACGGGGGGTTTGGGGCTAGAAATTGATATTGCATATGCGATTCATAGGCGCAGTGAATCAATATTGAAGTGGGTTTACACGAATCTGAGAAAGCACACAGTCTGACTATTACGCCGTGCCTATAAGTCTATCTTGGTCATAATGACGCGCAGCAATTATGAAGCAGGCGCCGGCTAGCAGGCTTACTAGTGGCATTGTTTGAAGTGCGCGATCCAGTCCTATTTGATCAGCGACTACACCGGTTAAAAATGGTCCCGGTGCTAGTCCTAAGAGGTTATTTGCCAGTGCCACGGTAGCGATAACGGTCGCGTGTATAGCTGGATGACTGACATCCGCGGCGACAGCCCCGCAAGGACCCGCGTGGCCGCCGGTAAAAAATGCACCGGCCGTGAGAATCACTAGCTGCAATGGACTAGGTGGCATCGCGAAGGCCAAGACGAGAAGCGGGCAGGTGATCAATGCGTAAAGGGCAGGCATGTGCAGGCGATTTCGGGGGCTTCGTGAACTGGCGCGATCCGCAACAACACCACACACCATCATACCTACTGCGCCCACTAGTAAAATGAGTGCGGCATGGAGTGCTGCTTGCGCGAGGTCTAAGCCGTGGTGACGATGGAAAAAACTGGGTAGCCACGCCAGCAGCGACCCCTGCACAAACATTTGTAGACCGCTGCCAAGGTAGTTCCAGCGAGCAGTATGCGGACCAAACAGTTGGCGGATTACGCTGCTTAATGGCAGGTTTAAGCGACTGTGGTTATGTCGGCCCGGCTCTCTGACCAGTAACGGATAGAGTAGTGCTAGCAGTAGGCCGCCTCCGCCGATCAAAATAAAGGCCATCCTCCAGCCATAGTGTTGTGCGATAACACCTCCGAGTGCCACGCCGAGCACGGAGCCAAGCAGTCCGGCGGAGAAGAAGATACCGATAACGGTGGAGCGGTGTCGTTCAGGAAACACGCCGATCAAAATAGCGCCGCCAGCGCCGCCATAGCCGGCTTCGCCGAGTCCAACCAGTGCTCGGGCCAGCAGCATCTGTAGGAAATTTTCAGTTAAGCCGCACCAAATGGTGGCCAGGCCCCATACAATTGCCATGACGGTAATGGCTTTGACCCTGCCAAATTTGTCTGAGATTAATGCAAGTGGGAAAGACATGACGCCGACCAGTAGTGCAACCAGGCTCACCAGTAAGCCCAGCTGACTATCCGTTAGCGACCATTCGGCCTTCAGCACTGGAAAAACTGCGTTGATGACCTGGCGTGACATGTAGTCTGACAGCATGAGGCCCAAAGTCAGCAGGAAGACGATGGCAGCATAGGTGCGTTTTGGCTGCGCCTCAAGGTCCGAGCGACCGTCGGCATGCAACTTACTGAATGGATGGCCCATGAGTGGTCATTTCTCAGCCGGTGATGCGCGAATTGAATCCGCTTGTGATGCGAAGCCTAGAATCCCTGCCGCTCAAAGTCTACAGCGCGTTGCACGAGTGTTGGCGGCTGGATAAGCCGCGCATTGCCGCGTCCCGCAACGCGCATAAGTTATCGTCAGTGCTTATCATTCAAGTGAGTACTGCACGCGAGCCGCCTCTGCGGCGAGATGTCCGAAGCGTTGCGCAAATGCGATGTGATCGGGATGGTCACGATAAGTGTGCCAATCTTCGGCTGAGTCAAAATCGGCAACCATGGCGTAATCAAACGTGCCATCCATCAATGCCAGGTCGGCACCAAAGGACATCTGTCGAACAACGCTGATCGAGTCTCTTAGGAACGCAAAGCCCTCGGCGCTGGCCTGTATTTGTTCGGGCGTTGTGTCGGCTTTCCATTTCAGTAAAACGATGTGACGTACCATGACAGATCCTTGTTGATTTCAGTGTAATTGCCGGGAGATATTGGCATAGCCATGGTGATGACGAAAATGGATATTCGATATGACATTTATACACACTATGAATTATTCCCGATGAGGAAATTTCGGGCGCTTGAAGTAAGTTTGCGCTGACAAATATCGGTTTTATGGTGTCCGCCTGCCGCTATTCATTTATTGGCTGAATGATTGACTTGCCAAATATCAATTTTTTTTGTCTTGGCGCAAGCCCTAGGATCTTTCGAGCCTAACTGATCTCGCTGGCACTCACACCCGCGGCCCACGATACGAGGAGATTTTCAATGATAGACCTGAGCAAAACCGCACCCGGCAAAATCACGGGAGGCCATATGCTGGCCCGTGCGCTTCGTGACAAAGGCGTCGATCGAGTATTTTCGCTCTGCGGTGGTTTTATCAACCCTATTTACATGGGTTGTTTAGATTATGACATTGAAGTTGTTGGTACGCGTAATGAGATGGAGGCGGGCTTTTTAGCAACCGCCATGGCGCGCTGCACTCGTAAGCCCTCGGTTTGTATCGCCGAACCCAGCGGCTTTACCAATTATGTGTCTGCAGTGGCAGAGGCTTACTACGGCGGCGATCCAGTTATCTTTATCAGCGCCAGCGCAAATTCGAATAACTTCGACAACAAAGGTTTTAAGGAAATGCCACAGGCTGAGGTCGTGCGTTGCATGACCAAATACTCTATTGAAGTCAACGACCCTCAGCGAATCGGTTGGTTTTTGGATAAGGCGTGGGATATTGCAACACAGCACCCCGCGGGACCAGTACAGTTGTGCATACCGACCAATTTCCTATTCACCAAACAGTTGGAGGCCGAAGCGCCTGCCGGCGCGCGCCGCTATGATCCAACGCGCAATAAAATTCACCGGCCAACACCTAACCCGGTCGACCTGGCGGAGGTTGCGTCACTCTTAAGGCAGGCTAAGTCTCCAGCGATCATCGCAGGACCCGGTGTTTGGTATAGCGAGGCGGATCGTGATCTGGCCGATCTCTGTGACCAGTGGAACTTGCCGGTTTTCGTACCGCTCACTCACTCTAAGTCGATAGATCAGAGTCATCGCTGTGCCGCTGGGCTTATCGATTATCACCAGAATCACTGCTCAAGGATGGTTGGTGAGGAGGCTGACGTTGTGTTGATGCTCGGTGCTCAGCTTGACTTCCCCTTGAACTTTGGCGAGGCCCCTTTAATAAACCCAAACTCGACAGTGATCACCGTGAACGCGACCGCTCGAGAGCTGAGCAATAATGCATTGTCTGATGTGCGTGTTTGCAGTGATGTCAAAATGTTTATTCAAGCATTGCGTGAAGTACCAGACCTCGGTGCCAACGTCGCGCCTGATTGGTTGGATCGAGTTCGGTCACGACGCCAAGCGCAGGTTGCAGAGTTCCAAGAGGTACTGACCGTTGATACTGCCAACAACGTTCATCCAATGCGACTGTGTTACGAAGTTCTCATGTCGCTCGGAGAGAACGATATCTGCGTTATTGACGGAGGAGATATTGCTGCGTGGTTTGAATCAGCGATTAACGCGTGGTCTTTTTCGGGGCGGAAAATCAAGGGCATTTTCGCGCCAGGGCCGTGGGAGCAGATGGGTACCGGCCCAGCGTTTGCAACGGCAATCCAAATGGCAAACCCCGATTCGCGCGTGGTATTGATTACGGGTGATGGCTCGTTTGGCTTGGCTCCTGGATTTACGCCGATGGAAACGGCCGTAGATAACCAGATACCGGTCACCATCGTGGTCGCCAACAACCATCAGTGGGGAATGATCCAAAACCAGCAAAAGGCGATGTGGGCTGGGAAGGTTGTCGCTACCTCGCTGCGTAAAATGGAGTATCACCCCATTATGGCGGCAGCTGGCGTCTTCTCCCAAAAAGCGACCGATGCACAGGGCATTGTCGATGCTCTGGCTGCAGCACGAGGTCAGAGCATGCCCGCTTTCATCGAGGTATTTACTGAGGCGGCCTCGTCCCCGATCACTCAGGGCCTTGTGGAAATGCGTATGAGAACCGCGATCGAGTAATCGCGAGGGGCAGTTATGACGCTATGGTTTTACTGTGGCGTCCTTTAACTTGCAGCTAATCTTAGGTTTACTGAGCGGGACATAAAATAATGTATGACTACCGTCAATCAACTGTGCAGTCGAATATTCAACCGCACCATGCATTAACAAAAGATGGCTGGACTATTGTTTCCGGTGAGCCCAAAAAGTCGTTGCGTATCGATGTTGGCTCGGCCCAAGAAGGCCCCGTAGTCGGGATCTGGTCTTGTACGCCTGGGATCATAGAAATGGCGTCTTTACCTTTTAATGAATTTGTCACCCTGTTTGCCGGTAAGGCTATGATCACCGTCGATAATGGCGAGCCGGTAGTGATTCAAGCTGGCGATAGTTTCTTTTTTCCCAAGGGGTGTGCTATCCGTTGGGATATCCGCGAGACTGTCTCTAAATATATGGTCGTCGCTGGAAGCGGCCCTGTGGTGTAAAATCCGCGGTGCTCGTAATATTTCGGGCTTAAAACTGACAATCAGGAGCACCAATGACCGGTCTAAGCAGTCGATTCATCCGTGTTGTACTGATCCCAGCGGCGGTTTTTCAGGCGGTGGTCTTCGGTGGCGCGTACGGCACAGGGCGTGAAATAGTCGAATTTATCAGCGTCCTAGGGCCACGCGGTGGTCTGTTCGCGCTGTTAGTTGTGGCGCTGGGTTGGGGCGTTATCATCGCGTTGAGCTTTGAGCTGGCGAGATTAAAACGCAGTTACGATTACCGTGGGTTCTTGCGGGTGCTGATCGGCCCGGCTTGGGTTGCCTTTGAGATTCTCTTTATCGTTTCACTGCTCATTGCATTGGCGGTGAATGGTTCGGCTGCGGGCAGTATTTTAAAAGACCAGTTTGGTATTCCGGCACTTGTTGGCGTGGGGATGTTGTTTGCCGCGGTGGTGTTGTTGAATTATTTCGGTCGACGTCTGCTCGAGGAGTCGATGTCGATATGCATGATCGCATTAGTCATTGTGCTTGCCGTTTACTGTGGTCTGACCGTAACTGAGTATCACGGGGAGATAGCACGCGCGTTTCGCGACGATACCCTCGGCGGCAATTGGTTAACCCACGGCGTACAATTCATGCTGTACAGCGCGGCTGTAGTGCCTGTTTTGCTTTATTCCGCAAGGGGCATAGAAACTCGAGGTGAAGCCATCGTCAGTGGCTTTTCAGCCGGTATCATGGGCGTATTTCCCGCACTCATCTTTCACATCACCTTCATGGCGAGGTATCCCCTGTCTTTGGCACAGGAGCTACCCACCTACTGGATGATAGGGCAGTTGGCTAAGCCCTGGCTGATGGTCGTCTATATTGTGGTGTTGTTTGCCATGATTATTCAGACTGCGGCTGGACTACTGCAAGGCGTCAACGAACGCTTGGACGCCTGGCAGATAGAGCGAACAGGTCGCAAGTGCACCGCAACCACCCACGGTGCTGTGGCAGGGGCAACGCTACTTGTTAGCATGGCCCTCGCGAGCTTCGGTATCACCGCATTAGTCGCAAACGGCTATGGTACGGTTGCATGGGGTTATTTAGCGATCTATATCATCCCCTTGCTCACGGTAGGAGCCTATAAGGTTTTCTACGGTGGTAGTCTCGTCTCCGTCGAGGCCGATTAACGGCGGCTATTTGATCCAACTGCGGTGTTGGCATTGTCTGCGCTAGTCGCGAACACTCTGGTACAGACTGAAGTTCGAGCTTTTAGGAGGTCCTGCCGGTTCACATCACCGGTGATTTCCACTTTGTTAAAGTTTTAGCTCAAGCGTGCTTGGCGAATGAGATCGGCGGCTTTTTCACCAATGAGTATCGTGGGTGCGTTGGTGTTGGTCGACACCATCGTTGGCATAATGGATGCATCGGCAACTCTTAATCCGTCAAAGCCGCGAACGCGAAGTTGCGGATCAACGACGGACTTTGCATCACTACCCATGCGACACGTTCCTATGGGATGCCAAGAGGTTTGTCCTGTTTCGGCTGCATAGCGAAGCAGGGCCTCATCGCTATTGATCGCTGTGCCGGGTAGTAATTCCTGTTTAATATAGGGTTTCAGCGCGGACTGCGCTACGACCTCTCGGATCAATTTGAGGCCGGATAACGTGTGCTGTCGGTCCACAGGATCATTAAGATAATTAGGCCTGATGGACGGTGGAGCTGTCGGATCTGCGGACGTGACATGCACCCCCCCGCGAGACACTGGGCGTATTTGAAAGGTGCCCAAAGTAATCCCGGCGCATTGATCTAGGCCACTGCCGTTGCCACTGTAACGATCTTTTCCGCTGATCAGTGCAATCTGTATCTTGGTGTCAGGGTGAGAGCTTTGCTGATGAGATTTCATGATCGCGTGGGCGGTTACCGACGATGTGGTCAGTAAGCCTCGTCTCGTTAGCCAGTAGCGAAGTCCCTCAATAGCGCCGAGTATGGGCTTGTTCATCAGGTCATTAACAGTGGTTTCTCCGACGATCTCGAAGGACATGCGGACTTGCAGGTGATCTTGTAAATTTTCACCGACTTGTTCGCTGCCATGGCGTAGTTCGATGCCAAGCGGCGCGAGTATTGCTGGGTTACCAATGCCTGAGCGCTCGAGTATAGCTGGCGATTCGATGGAGCCGGCGCTCAATATAACCTCGCGCGAAGCGTGGGCCTCGAAGGGGTTGCCCGATCTCACGCCGCTAACACCCACACAACGCCTACCATCAAACAGCAGGTGATTGACCATTGTTTCAGTGACTACAGTCAGGTTTTTTCGTCGTCTCGCGGGCTTGAGATAAGCGACCGCGGTAGAGCAGCGCTTACCTCTGTGAACCGTCATCTGCAGAGGTGCAACGCCCTCATCACTCGGGCCGTTGTAATCGTCATTTTTCGGTGCGCCGAGTGCGTGACAGGCTTCGATAAATGCCTGTGAAACAGCCGACCGATGGGCGACGTCGGTAACACTGATAGGCCCAGCATCTCCGCGATAGCTGGGATCTCCTCCGAGCCTGCGTTCTAGTCGCTTAAAATACGGCAGAATATCATCGTAGCTCCAGCCTAGATTGCCAAGATCTCGCCACTCATCCCAGGATCGCCGTGATCCGCGAGAATAGACCATGCCATTAACGGAACTTGAACCGCCTAAAGTTTTTCCTTTGGGCCAGTAGACCTTGGGTGTGTCGGCGGCGATTCCAGTGTCGGTAAAATACTGCCATACAACACTAGGGTTGGTGAGTAGCTTGCCCACCCCCAGCGGCGTATGGATCCACGGGTTCGTATCGCGGCCGCCGGCCTCAATCAGCAAGATACGTTTGTCCAAGTCTTCGCTTAGACGTGCCGCGATAACAGCGCCAGCAGACCCAGCGCCGACGATGATGTAGTCATAGAAGTGCTGAGCCACGACGAGTCCTATTGAAAAATACTGTGCAAATAGCTGAGCACAAATTTAGTGGCCTATTAGTTGATGGCTTTTCCCATCGCTGCGGCGATTGTATCGACGATTTGATCGGCCTCCGATTGTGTCACAATAAGCGGTGGCGCTATAAGCAGTACATTACATCGTCCTGGAACGGTGTTGCTATTGCGTCCTAGTATGATGCCATTCTGTATGCAGTGACCGACAATGCCCAATACTTTTGGATCCGGCAGTGGCACTTTGGTTTGGCGGTCTTCCACCAGCTCAACGCCGATCAGTAAGCCTTTGCCGCGCACTTCTCCCGCATAAGGATGATCGCCTATTTTCTCCTTCAGCTGCGCGAGTATGTAGTCTCCCATCTTGCGGGCGTTTTCGGGTAAATTTTCATCTTCAACTATCTGAATGGCTTTCATCGCTACCGCAGAGGATACGGGATGGCCACCAAAGGTGTTGACCTGCCTAAAATGTAAATTGTCTGCGAGATTTCCTTCAAACTTTTCAAAGATCTCCTCTTTCACGACAGTGGCCGCAATAGGGATGTACCCGCTCGATAATCCTTTGGCGAACGTGAATATATCTGCTTGGGCTTTCCAGTGTTCATAGCCGAACATGGTGCCTATGCGGCCAAACCCAGAGACCACTTCATCGAAGATAAGTAAGACGCCATAGCGATCGCATATCTCCCTGACCAGCATGGCGTAGTTATCTGGTGGCACTAATATGCCGCCACCCGATATCATGGGCTCCATGATGAAGGCAGCTACGGTTTCGGCACCTTCATGAATAATGGTCTCTTCAAGTTGTCTTGCGCATTCCTCGGCATGTTCCTCCGCCGTTAACTTGGGGTGCCGTCGATAAGGGTAGGGTGGCATCACATGGATAAAACCAGCAGGACCTGGCTCGTACCCCATCTTGCGCTCCGCCTGACCTGTTGCCGCCATGGCGCCCATAGTGTTGCCGTGGTAAGCCCGGTATCGAGATATTATTTTATAGCGTCGCTCTCCCCCTTTGCCCGCTTGAAGGTGATATTGGCGGGCCATTTTAAAAGCGGTTTCATTGGCTTCTGATCCGGTTGAGGAAAAATAGACGTGGCAATCGAAGCCCAGCAATCCCTGAATTTTCTCGGCCAGATTAATGACAGGGTCGCAACTCATCATTGGGTTTAGAAAATTGAGTTGAGCCATTTGCTGTTGCGCGACATCCGCGAGTTCTTTGCGTCCATAGCCGATGTTGACGCACCATAGCCCAGCACATGCGTCTAGCACGCGGTTGCCATTCTGGTCTGAGATAAAACAGCCTTCGGCACTGGCCATTCGATTGGGAGCCGTGCCCCTCAACATTTGATGTTGTGTCATGGGTCGCCACAAATGGTCTGTCAAATTCTTCTTATCTGTCGCTGTCATAATCACTTCTCCTTAAAAACTGAATTTATCCTGAGCGTATAGGCCTCGAGAGCCCGCCAAGCCGCCTGTCTTTAGCCGGTACCATTGCACCTGGTCGTATCAATCTGACGCCATTGAATATTTGCTAGGTCTTTAGCGCTGGCCGCACACCGCCTACTTAGGTGCTTTAGCACGCACTACAACACGCACTACGCTTCTTGTGCCAAGAGTTTTGCAAAAAAGCTGCCGTCTCGAAAAGCATTGGTTCGATGCTCCCACGAGCGGTTGCGCGGTGAAAATTTATATTTGGTATGATTTTGATTCATCAAGATGATGAGACACGATTCAGTGTTTCAGTGTTTCAGTGTTTCAGTGTTATAGCGCGGCCTCAGTGGTTATTGCAGGTTTAAGGTATTCCGTGTTTTCTGAGGTAGGCATTTCGTGTATGCTTCACGCGTGACTTAGCGATATGCCCTAAAAGATCCTTAAAAGCAGTTTCTCAGGCTAGTGTTCAGGCTAATAATATGAGTCTTCGAAAACTCGATTTGAATCTACTGATCGTGTTTGATGCGATTTATGTCGAAGGTAATCTCACCCGTGCGGCGAGCCATATCGGTATGAGTCAGCCGGCGATGAGTAATGCCCTAAATCGATTGCGCCACGTGCTCAAGGATGATTTGTTCATGCGTGACGGCAGAGGCTTGCGTCCTACTCCAGTTGCGTCGGAGTTGGCACCGGTGATTCGGCAGGCGCTTGGGCTACTTGAAATTGGCATTGAGGCCGCGCCCGGTTTGAAAGCGGGGCGGTTACAGTCTTTTTCAATTGCTGGCCTCGATTATTATGAAGTTGTGATTCTGCCTAAGCTGATGACGGCCATCGGTGAGCGTGCGCCGGATATTACGATCAAGGCGGTAACGGGGAACTCGATAGAAATGGCTAAGCCTCTTCGGTTTGGCGATATTGATTTGATGATCGACTATGTGCCCCTGCCCAGTGATGAATTCAGGTGCGAGGTGCTCTTTTCGGAGACTCGTGTGGTACTTATGAATCCTGACTTCATACCTGGTCGGAGCGAAATGACGCTCGATGAGTTTGCTGCGGCTGGTCATGTGATTAGAGCAGGTCGCGAGGGCGACGAGCGTTTAGACGACATCGATAACATGCTTGGGAAGGCACATCGACGACGTGATGTTCAGGTGTCTATTAATAATTGGCTTGCTATGCCAGCAGTCATTGCCGGCACAAAGCTGATCGGGGTGGTGCCATTTCGGATAGCCGAGGTTTTTGCGCCAAGTTTCGGTCTGGTTACCTCGCCACTACCTGTAGAAGTAAGGCCAATTCCAATTTACATGATTTGGCATGAAAGCCGCGAAGAACATCAGGCTCATCGCTGGCTGCGTGCCCAGTTAAAGCGTGCCTGTAGAGCGCTATAAGCAGGCGGTGGTAACAGGTATGCAACGAGCCGCTGCGGCACACTGATTCGGTGGGCTATTTAGCCGAGTACGCCGCGCACGATTCCTATAATTTTATCTGCCGCATTGTGGTCTAGAATCAAAATTGGGCGAAATTCGACTGCATTCGGCTTGTGGTGCGCGGGTAAAACAAGAACGCCTTCTGCGGCGAGCCGGCGCGTCATCGTAAATGCGTCCATTGTGTTTGAAATTAGCCCCATGCAAAGACCCACTTGATTGACGTTAAACGCAGCGTCTGAGAACCCCTCGCGGAACTGAGTGCTTAGGTCTTGCACGTGAGCTGCGAAGGCTGGTTGAGCGGTTATATCGCAGACAGTCGCCGTGGCGACACAGCCCAGCTCGTTTCCGCCGAAAGTGGATACGTTTGGGAAGTCAGTATCGAGGAACCACTCTTTCAATGCGGGTGCCATTAGCACTGCTGCATTAGGCAGGATGCCGCCTCCGAGCCCTTTGGCGGTGGTAACGATGTCTGGCCTGACACGCTGCGTTTGCCACAGCCAGAATTGGCCTGAGCCGCCGAGTCCGGTCTGCACTTCATCCAGGATGAAAATTGCCCCATTGTCGTCGCAAATTTTGCGTAAGGCATCAAAGTAACCTGGGTCGGGGGCGGGGAAGCCCAGCTGTGCTGGACTGGCTTCTAATAGCACGCAGGCCGTTTCGCGATCAACAGCGGCGCGCATAGCGTCAATATCGTTGTACGGAACTTTACGAAAGTCAGAAGTATCGAGTAGGTAACGTTCGCAAAGCTCACTGTTATCGCCGGCGGCGATCGTCATGGCACTCATCCCATGATAGCTGCCATGCACTGACACGAGTTTGCGGCGGCGGGTATAGCCTCTCGCCGCTCTGATTGCGCACTCATTGGCTTCGGTGCCACTGGCCGTATAGACAACCCCTGTGAGCAGGCCGTCTGTGCTGGCCACGAGTTTCTCCGCCGCGAGGGCTTTGTAGCCGGAGACGAGGAAAAGATTCCCGATCTCTAGCTGGCCCATTGCGTCATTGATTGCAGCTAGTACGGTGGGGTTTCGGTGTCCAAGATTGAAGACTGATCCGTTGCGGTGACAGTCCCAAAACCATTTGCCTGTGAAGGCATCTCGTACTCTGGCGCCTTCGCGCTCACCATATTGAATATTAGTACCCAGCGCCGTCATCAACTTGGCCATTGACGGGCCTAGATGTTTCCCAAAAGCTGACTCACCTGCTTGCGCACTCGGATAGGGCGGACTCAGCGCGGAGACACGTGCGCTCACTCCGCTGGTATGCTCCCCTTCACTCACTGCAATGCTTACAGGGTTCGTTAGATCAGGGGAGGGGTTGTCAACAGTAATGATTAGAAGCTGTAGCCTATAGTAACGCCAGCCCATCGTGGGCGAGACCAAACTTCCTGGGTCATGCCGAGTAGTCCAGACAGATCAAACGCGTATGGTCGGTACTCTTCGTCCGTTACGTTTTCTACGAATACGGTGGTATTCCATTGGCCGCTAGGGCTGGTCCAAGACGCGCGGATATTGCCCATCGTGTAGGCACCCTCTTTGAAGGCGGGGCTGTTAAACGTATCCAGATACTGCTCACCATTATATGTTCCGTCAATCTGAATGGCTGCTTTGCCGCCAAGTGCCGCAAAGTTATAACGCGCTAAGGCGTTAACGCTAAGGCTGGGCGACATTACCATGTCTCTGTCTTTAATAGCGCCGCCGGCTACCGGATTCTGCACATTCTCGAGAGTGGAGTTGAGATACGATATGCCCAGCATTAAATCCCAGTCACCTGGCGAGGACTGAATTTCCAGCTCGGCACCAAATACCGTTGCATCGTTATTGAACAGGAAATTGGATAGCGTGACGGAATCGAAGACAAACGCTTGATAGTCGTCGTACTGGTAATAGAATGCCGCGCCATTGATACGCGTCACGCCGTCGGCCAGCTGGTTTTTGAAGCCGATCTCGTAACTGGTTAACTGCTCGTCGCCGACAGGGATGTCATTGACGTCAGCGAGTGGCAAAAAGCCCATGTTAAAAGTGCCGGCCTTGTGTGCGCGCGAGGTGCTGACATAGGCCAAAAGATTGTCATTGGCTTGGTAGTTCAGGCGAAGGTTGTAGCTCAGATTGTCTTCGTTGTAATTGGTAAGATCGCCGTAATTTGCGCGAGTGAACTCCAGCTCGGTTGATGGATCGCCGAAGCCTGAAACGATCGACTCTTCAAAGTCCTTGTCCTCGCTGGTGAAGCGCAGTCCCACAACGGCGGTTAACTGGTCGTTAATGTCATATTCATACTGACCAAAGAGTGCCCAGCTCTTGGTTTGCATGTCCCAGGTGACGTCCTGAAAAAGCAAGTAAACCGGTGCGCCAGTGAAGGCTGGGCCTGCATCCGCGTACTGGTTGCCTTTATTTTGGTAATCCATGTAAAACGCGCCCGCAACCCAGCGGCTGTTGTCCATGTCGCTTGAAATTCGGATTTCCTGTGTTAGCTGATCTCCCTCGGGCTCATAGTAGGTGGCTAAGATCGGCAAAAATGATGAATCGACATCTTGATTGAACTCTTTTTCGATAGACTCAAACCCAGTGAGCGAAACAAATTCGATGTGCTCGTTTAACTGATAGTCAATTCGCAGCAGTCCCGATTGAAAATCTGTTTCTAATCTAGGTTGTATATCGGTGCTGGTCTCGAGTTTGTCGCTGGGCACAAATCCTGGGTCTGGTTGAGTTACTGCAAGCCCGCTGACAGGATCAAGTGAGGTGGCGAGATAATGATACTGGCTACCACCATCGTTCTGGTTATTGCCCGCTTGGTACGATGCTTGAATACTCAGCTTATCGCTGGGATCAAATTGAATCTGGCCGCGCACTCCCCACATGTCGAGTTGGTTGCCGTCTTCACGTCCCGGGAACTGATTCTCATTGTAGCCGTCGTGTTTGCTATAAATCACTGAGAGACGGCCGGCCAGCTGGTCTGTTAGCCCGCCGCTGATGGCGCCTTCAGTGATGAACTTTCCTCGCTCGCCCGCCGTAACATTGAGGTAACCCTCGCTTTCTTGGGTCGGCTTTGCAGTGATGTAATGCACCAATCCACCCGTGGCGTTGCGGCCAAAGAGTGTGCCTTGCGGGCCTCTCAGTACCTCTGTGCGGGCCAGGTCGAATAGCTGAAAGTCTAGACCGGAAAGGTTGGCCTTGTAGAACTCGTCTACGTAAACCGCCGAGGGGCTCTCGTTATGTTCTGAAAAGTCGATCAGGCCAACGCCACGAATATTGATAATGGGGATGTTGCCTTCGCCGAAAATCTGAGCCGTTTGCAGGCCGGGGGTTTGTGCCGCCAGCTGAATGCTGTTGGTGAAGCCCAGCGCTCTCATACTCTCGCCTGAAAATGCCGTTACAGAGATGGGCAAATCCTGCACCGACTGTTCTCGTTTTTGTGCCGTGACCATTACCTCCTCAAGAATTCCGGAGCCCTGCGCGTGGGTGCCCGCAGCTAGGGTGCTGGCCGCAATGAGCGCTACGGCTGCCGCTAGTGGACGACGGACCGAAGAATGACTGTGGTGGGATATGACTTCTTTTGATGACGGCATGTTTATATCCTTATTATGGGCGCAAGCTGAACAATGTAGGTTCTCGACTGTTGCACAGGTTGCTGCGACGAATGCCGCGCGTACAATTGATATTTGATATGGAAATAATTAAGCAAAGTGATGATTCTGTTGTCAGGTTGGTGGGCTGTGAGACTAGAAGGTGAGCTTACGCGACCCCGTCAAAGTGAAATAAATCCGGGATGGGTGTGACAGAAATTCATTTGCTCGAATTGCGAGGCAGAGGTTTTGGGCCAAATTTCCAAGCACCCTGAGCCAACTCACAGCGCCTGCTTGACCTCTGGCTCTCGTTCCTTGTGAAGCGTCAGTATCATTCCATCGCGCATCACGATGATCGGACCTGAATAGACCGCATCAACACCTTCGAGGAACGGCCCTTCGAGCAGCTTGCGCGGGAGCGGTGGGATCATGTGAGTGTAGGCCAGCGCGCGCACATTCGCTTTAGACGCAGCTTCGGCAGCCTGGACAGGGGTTGCATGATATAGCGGAATGTCGTGCATTACCGTCGCCAGCGTACTCTGGCCGCTTGCTCGGGCGGCGAGCTCGATCTCCTGCACCATCTCCGGCTTGAGGGCCTCGTGGACCAGTAGGTCGGCATCCTTTGCCGCCTTGGCGAGATTACTTGAGGCCATGGTGTCGCCACTGATCACTACGCTGAGCCCATCATATTCGACCCGATAGCCGATGGCGGATTTCACGGGGCCATGCGGAACAGCAAACGCCCGAATGATCACCCCCTCATTCTGATACACAATCGGTAAAGAGCCATCCTGAGGAACATCGAATGCCCTTGCGTCAAGAGTTAGAGCCTCGGCTGGAGCGTCAAGCGTAGTATGATGTTCGATGCGATAGGCATGGTCCTGAGCGAAGGCCATGTCGAAACCGGCGGCCACCTGCTCGACACCTGTTGCGCCGTAGAGCGGGAGCGGTGTGGTGATCCCGCCCCCCAGATTGCGCTGCAGGGCGAGGCTGCCTAGGCCCGCGATATGGTCCGAGTGGAAATGGGTCAGGAACAGCGCCTCAATGCGCGAAGGGCGTAACCCCATCGCCGCCATCGCCTCAGGAGCGCCGTCGCCGACATCGAAGACGAACAGCCGACCTCCGGCGATAGCTGCAGTACACCCGCCAGCCATTGAGAGATCAGGCAGCGGCGTGCCACTGCCGCACGAGATCACATGCATGCCCTTCGGATACTCGGCCACAAGGTCTGTGGACACCTGTCGTGCGATCGCATTGCGGAAAAGGGCCATCGCGATCTGATCCTTGAAGGCAAGGAAACCGCCGCCCAGCACCACCACCAGGGTGACTGCGGCAATCCCCACGCGTCTCATGCTGACGCCCACGGTAGAATCGTTCCGCTCGCCTCACCAAAGCCGATCGAGCGGAATCCGTCACGCGCACAGGAAGCAGCCAGCGTCAGCCGATCGCCATCCTGCAGCGCTATCCGCTCCTCGCCATTCTCAAGCAAGACCGGTGTTGCACCCATCTTGCCGAGTTCGAGCAGCATGCGCAGAGCTTTGAGTTTGGCGACGCGTTGGCTTGCGGTGCTGTTTAACTTTGACCTGCCGTGGAATCCAATGGATATGGAACAGCGCATTGGCCGCATTCACCGCTTTGGGCAGCTTGATACGGCACAAGTTTATAACCTTGTGTTGGGTGACACCATTGAACGTCGCATTTTCCTGCTGCTGGATGAGAAACTGGGGGAGATTGCCAAGGCGCTTGGCAAAGTGGATGAGAAGGGCCAGGTGGAAGAAGACCTTCGATCACAGATCTTTGGCCAATTATCGGAGCAGGTGAACTATCAGCAACTTTATTCTCAGGCACTGCAAGACCCTGAGCTGAAGCGCGCCCGGCTGGAGCTTGAAGCGGCCATGGATAATGCCCGCCATGCTAAGAATGCGGTATTCGAACTATTCCAGGATCTCGATGGTTTCAG
>JBEAQQ010000002.1:0-9220 GCA_041163785.1 Pseudomonadota bacterium | reverse complement strand
CAAGCTGAACATCGCGACGCATTGGGTCGGTTGATGGCATCATCATGCCATTCAGGGTGCTAGAAATATAACGACCATCAAGACCACGCACGTTGGCGTATTTGCTATCGGTGACTGCCACACCCACGATACGGGTCAATGCCGCCGCCGCACTCGCGTCACCAAAACGTTCAATCTTACCCATATCCATGGCATCGGTGATATTCGAGGTAAAACGCTCTAAATCATTGCCGCTCTCCATCGCAACGAACTTACCTGTTACGACAACTTCTTCAAGCGCCATATTGGAGGCCGCAACAGCCATACCCTTGCTCAAGAAAAAGTTGCGGGCGATTTCCAAGTCAGTAATGACGCGCACGTTGTTGATAGTGCGATCACCGTACTCGTCGTTTTGAACACGCAGTGAATATTCACCACGGGGAAGTGCGATCTCAAAACGGCCATTTGCATCTGTTGCAGTGGCGTATTCTGTATTAAGCACTTCAACATAGGCGTTAGGCACGGGCATCACACCAGCGCTAACCTTACCCACAATACGACCAAATGAATTGGCATCCTGGGTGGCTTCAGCACCGTTTGGTAAATATCTATCTACCGCGATACGCGTATCTTCACCAGGAACAAACAGCACACCCAAATCAATATTTTCGCCAACAGTAGCCTGAATAGGCAGCACGAAAACAACGCGATCCTCTAGCAAAAGCTCTACCGTATTCAAGCCGAGCTCCATATCGAAGCTGGCGACACCACCTCGCAAGACCTTACTCTGCTCACCATTGACACGAGCAGACAACTCCGCACCATCAAGGACACCGTTAACCAATGTATATATCGCTAACTCGTCCTCTGCTAATGCAGGCATAGCAGTCATGCTAGCCGCGATCAAAGCGGCTGATAGATGTTTTTTGCTAAAGATATTGTTCATTTGTTCCTCACAGCCAAAGAGGCCGAAAATTTTAAATAGGCAATAGTGTAATCTTTCTTTATGAAAGATTTATGACAGCCAATCGAATGGCTGCTGCCAAAGCTCTCTGTTGTGGATATGAGTTGAATACGCCGGAAATTTGAACGACAACGAAATATCACCGGCCATGCAACATTTGGTAGCAGATATTAAGGGGCTAATATGAAATTTTTGTGGATTTTTTATGACAATTACATGACATAAAAATGACAGTCGTGCGGATATTCCCCACGACTGCAATTAAGATAGTTATAACGGTGTCACCCAAACCGGCGAACTGTAGGCACGTTCTTGTATCGAAGAAGGGACGTTTTCTGGCAGAGGCTCGCCATAGAACATGGCATCCTTGGTGGACCACCGTGGCGTTGGAATTTCCAACACGCGCACGTAATACATGGCATGCTCAGCGGGGTTGAACTGCGGATCCTGCCAATAGGCCATCAACACCGCCTCACCTATGCTGTTGCTGTACGTTGCACTGGCGACATCGACGGTGTTACCGACTGGCGCTAAGGCACGTCCACTGTCATCCACTGTGCGATCGCCCGCCACAGCCACGTCGTAGATTTTTTCGTGGCTCTCGCCGCTGTCGTCCACCCACAGCTTAATCACCTGCACGCGATCCAAGAAGGCACCCTGCGAATCAGCCTGTGCACGGATAATAAAGCGCGGGTATTTCGCCATTTCTGCTTGCAACGTGCCACCCATTGGCACACCACCCGCGTAACCGCGCTCAGCAAAATCCGAGCGCAATACATCCTCAGGCGTGAAGTCATAGCCCGCGAAAAAGCGCAGCCCAATACGTGTACCGGTGGTGGCGTAGGTCTCTTTGTTATTCAGGGCATTCCAAATCCCTTCACGGGTGTTTTCACGCGCCCAGACGGCCGTTAAACCACTGGCACTCGTCTCCACCGACAGCGCGGTGTTATCACTGCCATCGCTAGCGGGGATACGACCTAATACTTTTTCTGTGAAGCGCATCTCGCGCCGAGAGGGCTCAAACAGCGCCACCTTGCCGAACCAGTTATCCTCAGAAGCTGTTGGTAATGCGGTATGCGAATCCGTCGCACCAATCAGACCAAAGCGGAAGGGGTTTGCCCCGATTTGCTGCTCAAACTGCAGACCGCGCTTATACGCCGAACGAGTATATTCCGCCGCCAACATGCTATTGTTATGCGGCGTGGCACCAAATCCACCCACGTCCCACGTTTCAAAATCGGCAAACTCATCCTCTGGCGATAGCAAAGGGTGGGTTTCACTATCCCCCTTCGCCTGGGTGGTCTCGTAGAGCGGTTCAAATACCTGCCGCTTACGAGCATAAGCCACATCGATCGGTGAACCGTCAAAACGTGTATCGGCAAACATCCGCCCTACCGAGAGGTTGCTGTTGTGGGGGATAGCCAGCACTCGGTCGCCCGATTGTTCTTGGTATCGCTGCATCCACGTCCAAAGTGCCTCTGGGTCTTCGCTGTTAAATTGAGAAAAGGGCAAGGTGGTCAACGCCTGCTCGGCGCTACCGCGGAAGATAACGTTGCGGTGTAAATTGTCACCACCGGGTGCCGCGGTCCACTCGTAACCAATTAACGCGGTAAACTGCCCAGGGTCATTAAACTTCTCCGCCGACGTGACAATATCTTTCCACGCCTGAGTTGCCACGCCATCAAAACCGGTTAATGGATCAATACCAGCATTCTTGGCCGCAATCCACATACCATAGGCGCCCGTTTGGTTACCCGAGTGAAAGGCATCGTGTACCTTGCGGCCCCACGGTGACTTCAATAACTCAGGGTCGGATCTTACTACCATAGGGGCCAAACCTAAGTTTTCTGCATGATCCGTCACGGCCAAAAAGTCGAGAGGTCGCGCAATTTGTACCGGTGATCCGAAATTAGAAATAAGCTTCTCGCCCCGCGCAAAGCGATAGGCCTCATCGGGACCCAGTCGCGCACCAATCATGCCGGCGTCAGAAGAATAGGACGTGTGTAAGTGCAAGTCGCCAAACAGTAATTTGGTGGGATACTCTGCCGCAGCCTGGGGCGAATAAACCCGCTCTGCCAATGCCGGCATAGCAGCAACACCCAACACGCCCAATACCATCCAAGTTCTCATTTCATGTCCTCCGGCCAGTTCACATTGATAGCTTTCTCATCCATGAGCGCCTGCAACTGTTCTTGGCGAGCCTGTTCGCGCCTCTCATTTAAAACATCGCGCACCACCTGATCATAAATGTCCAACAATGAGGGTGGCGGCAACTGACGACGCTCACTCAAACGCACGAAATGCCAACCCAGCGGGCTAGGCAATGGCCCCTGCCACTCACCGGGCGTCAGCGCTTGTAATTGCTCAACAAACTCACTACCAAAGACTCTCGCCACCTGTATGTCTGCCGCATTGTCGTAGGTCTGCGCGAACAAACTCGGTGAGCCAGCCACCTCATCACCACGGTTTAGGGCTGCACCAGCGGCTGACAATATCGCGTCACTGGTGTCATCCGCGAAGAAACGATGCTCAAAGGAGTAAGTGGCCCCTTTGCTATATTTTTCGGAATTCGCGTCAAAATACTCAGCCACCTCACCTTCACTCGGTGGCATCACTGCCAGCTCATTGAGCAATTCCATTTTCATGCGCATACGACGAGCCACCACCGGATCGTCATGGTGCATACCCAACGCAAAGGCCCGCTCTGCGAAAAGCTGGTTAGCGACAAAATGGTCAACCGCTTGCTGCAGTTCTTGTCGTGTAGGTTCTCGCATCCACGTCTTGCGATATTGGTTGGCGAGGGTTGCGACTGTTTGCGCTGACACCTCAACGGTGTCACCCATTTCTGGGCCTTGCCGCCATTGATAGACTACAAAAATCAACCATCCCAATAGTAAAAAGTGCACTAAAGGTTCTTTAATAATCTTATTGATCAAAACCAGAATGTCCTCTCAATCATCCAAAACGCTGCGATAGCACCAATGCCATAACTGGCATAGGTGGGTCGCCACAGCGCTTGGGGTACTAGGCGTTTTAAAACCGCAATCGTCAATAACAGTAAGGCCACAAACACTAACTGACCAAATTCAACGCCTACATTGAATAATAATAAGGCCAGCACCCTATCGCCCTCAGGCAAACCGATCTCGGCTAACACCGAGGCAAAGCCTAGGCCGTGCAATAACCCAAAACAAAACGCGACCACCCAGGGATAGCGCGAGGAAATGTCCTCATGGCCTCGCTCACGCATCACGATTTCGCGCGCCACAAAGACAATACTCAAGGCAATCACCGCTTCAACGGGAGGAATAGGCAATTGCAGCCACCCCATCGAGGCCGCCGCCAAGGTCAAACTGTGTGCCACAGTGAACGACGTGATGGTCAATACCAAAAGGCGCAAGCGCGTCACCAGCAGCATCAAGGCCGCAACAAACAACAGGTGGTCGGCCCCGATCAGAATATGTTCAAACCCAAGGCCGATATACGCGAAGGCGCCTTCGCTTGCCCCCTCACGCCAGTCGACCTCCAACACGTCGGTGTCGTTTTGTAAGCGGCGTGTTTCACGTTCACCATTGAGATAACTCAGGCTTACCAACAACTCGGTATTGGTCGAATTCAAACCCGACACTTGTACATTAATTGGCATCGTTAACGCCATGTTCAGACGACTAATCCAGTAACTGCCTTGGCGGTAACCTGTCGCAGAAGACTCTTGGTAGGGCGCACCGTTTAGCATCAACCGCAAGGGCAAGCGGCGGTCTTCACCCAATGTAGGTAACTGCCAGGTAATCGCGGTGCCACCGTCCTCAAGGGCCTGCAAGCGCAGCGCAGCAGGGCGCATTTCGTCGGCACCAACCGGGCCAACAAAAAACACCATCACCAAGAAAAAATGAATGATTTTCACACATAAACGCTCGTTATTATTAGGGTTAGTTTATATGTTGATGTGCACTTCCGCCATGGCAAAGCATGCCATGGCGGGCATTACATTAAGATATCTTCAATGTTTGACCTTCCTTGATCAATCGCGTCTTCTTAATGGTATTCACACTGTAATCTTCTGACAAAATAGTAGACACAACAATGTAATCGATATCAATCGCCTGCCGGTTAATCGTCAGCAAGGTATAGCCTTTATTGATACCATCGGTCCAAAGGATTTCGTCGTTGTGCGAAGCTAAACGATTATCCATCTCGTGAGCAATTTGCTCATTGAAATAGATAAAATCACCTGGAGAAGTCACACCTGTAGTGCCAATTTCAACCCCCATCGGCTCGCCCGTCTTATCGAACAGGCGGTTTAACCAAAAACTGTGACTATCACCTGTCAACACAACCAAATCTTGGCACCCAAGCGACTTATTCATCGCATAGAAGCGCTCACGTGCTGCAGGGTAACCATCCCAAGTATCCGTATAAATAGGTAAATTAAACCGGCTTAATACTTGAAGTGCGTTACGCTCAGCAGCTAGCGGGTCATTATCCTCGGGCACTGCAGGATGAATAATATCGCTCAGCGGAGGAACATGTGTTCTCGCCATCGGAATCTGATTGGCTACAAGCTGCCAATGCGTTTTCCTAGAAGCAATAGCTGCCTTATAAAAGGCTTCCATATCCTCAGAAAGCATATTCCGACGCTCATCCCACAACACGGTATCCTTAAAGTGTTGTGCCTTTTCTGCATCCGTCAACTCCGGCAAATATTTTGCATAATCGACCTGTTCATCACGTCCAGTATGGCGTGTCTCCAGTGTTACCAAACTGGCCAAGCTGCCAAATTCAAATCGTCGCCACATACGCATGCGGTCTTCACTATGCTTCGGATCATTGACTGGCATCCACTCAAAATAAGCCTGCAAAGATGCCTCTCTGCGGTCATGCCAACTGCCTTCACTTTCGGGTTGATGGTTTTGAGCACCTTCCTTATAGGGATTATTAGCCGACTCGTGGTCATCCCAAATAGCAATCAAAGGATGCGCTGCGTGCATCAAGCGGGAAGCACGATCCGCCTTATATTGACCATGCCTAATACGGTAATCTGCCAAGGTGATGGTTTCACGAGGCGGCTCATGGTTACGACCTATACGTGCGCCAACTGCACCGCCGTAGCCATCCGGTCCATATTCATATAAGTAGTCACCAAGATGCAGTACAACATCTATATCACTTCGCTTTGCAATATCTTCATAGGCATTGAAGAAACCAAAAGGGAGATTAGAACAAGACACCACAGCAATTTTTAATTCAGAAAGATCACCCTCAGCTAACGTCTTAGTCCGACCAATTTCTGAATAGGTGCCAGCAAAGTTAAATTGGTAGTAATAGGTGCTTCCTGAAGATAACCCCGGGACCTCCACTTTGACACAGTAATCCTGCTTTTGATCAGTCGTGACAACCCCCTCTTGCACGATGTTTTTCATCGCCATATCTGTCGCCACCGCCCAAGACACCTTCACTACAGGCCTATCCGTGGAAATGCGAGACCACAACAAAACACTCTCCGCTGTAGGCTCTCCACTTGCCACACCATGAGCGAATATAGCCGTTACCGCGGGGTCATCGATCGCTTTTGCGGCCAGCGCCGCCCAGCTACCAGACGCCAAAACACCTACGCTTGTAGCACCTAAAAATTGTCTACGAGTCAGCATAAATTTATTCCTCTTTATAAACGACAAAAAGCAAAGTGCCACCAGGACACTTTGCTTTTTAGATAATTACAGCGTTTAGAATGACGCAGTAATATTCATTGCAACGGTGCGCGGCGCACCCAACCAACCCGCATTGTTAACAATGGTACCCAAGTAGTGCTGGCTAAACAGATTGTTGACACTAAAGCGAGCATTGATTTCCTTCACGGGTCCCATATCACCGACATGAACAACCGCATAGGCATCAGTCACCGTATAGGCTGGTGCCATCGCTGAATTTGCGAAGTTAAAGGCACGCTTATCGATCCATTTTGATGACAAACCTGCCGAGTATTTTTCGTTAGACCAGTCTAACGAAAGAACGGCCATATCACCTGCTGAACCAACCACAGTGTTACCTTTAATATCTACATCTCCTACGAATGTATTACTGGCATACACTGAATCATTAGAGGTGTAAGATGCATACACAGCCCACTGCTCGTTCAGCATAGCTGTAGCCGATAATTCAAAGCCCTTAGAATCGACACCACCCGTGTTCACGTACGAACCATCCGTACCAATGGTATAGTTGATTTGGCCAGAAGCCTCAGAACCAGGCGCAATGAACGTTAAGCGGTCGCTAAAGTTAATTTTGTAATAGGTAGCGTTAACATTTAAACGCTCACCAGTGTAGCGCAAGCCTACATCAATGTTCTTAGCTGTCTCAGGCTTGATGTTATCCAAAGCTGACGCATCGCGCTCAAGAACAGTATCCTTAATCGCTGCGAAATTATCCGCATAACCGGCGAACATCTCGAGATCATCACTCAAACGAACAACTACACCCGCATTAACCAGCGCGTCTGAATCTGACTGGACAGTCAAATTCGTATTAGCGAAGTTATCTTTACGCTGCAGCTCCACGGCGAATTTTTTCACACCCAAGCGAGCCGTTACATTCCCCATTTCTAAACTGTCTTCCAGATAGAGCATGGTGGTTTTAACAGGATACTCACGGTCGTACTGAATCCAGTAAGGCACATGGTTAAACTCGTAACCTGACAGCGCATCTACTACCTTCTGCCATGAGCGTGTTTCTTTGCGGTTATAATCCTCGATCCACAGACCACCGCGCAGTGTATTGTCTGCACCATTGGACAACTCGGTTGACCACGTAAAGTCACCGTTAAAGCCTAAACGCTCTTTCCAATAGTTAGTGGTGCGATAAGACATAACAGGTGTAACGCCAGCGTCATAACACGCGGGATCATACTGTGCACCTGGGTTGTAGAACCAAGGGAATCGAATCGCCGTTTCACAACCAGCGATAGGTGTTGCTGATGTGCCGTCTGCGTTAACAAAATAGATACGGTTGGCTGTTTCAGGCGTGCCCAGATGGGTCACACCGGGCATCAACTCTGAATGAGCACCCGCGCCATCATCGATCACATCCACCAAATACGGCGGAATCCAATCACCACGACCAGAATTGTCGTGGTAGTAAAGGTTAGCAGACAACTCAACATCGCCGATATTGAAGTCGTAATCGATGTAAGCAAACAAGTTTTCACGTAGCGTAGACCACGCACGGCGATTAACCTGATCAACATGAGGGATACCCGTCCAAGTATCGGTCAGCATATCCCACTCTGGGTTCATGGCGAACTGCTCAAGGCCATAGATACGCTGGTAATTATCTTCATGGATGTCATCGTAAGAAATGTAGGCTGTCAGTTTGTCGCCAGATGTTTCACGGACCAATTTAGCGGCCATATGATCGCCACGGTTTTGCGCATAATTTTGCATCCAATCGCTAGATTCACGCGATGACGCGGAAATCCATGCGTAGGTATTTTCAAAAATTTCGCCCGTCTCAAGGCGCACATAGTTTTTATGACCGCCGTAGTCAGCCGAGGTGACACTGACAACGACTTTTTGTTCTTGAGAAGGATCAATAGTAGTAAAGTTGATGGTGCCGCCTAATGCCTCATTCGAACGCGAAGCAATGTCGGCCGTACCTTGAGATACCATGGCTGTCGCCATGTTTTCAGTATCGATATAACGGTTTGCCTTAGCACCACCACCGTAGTTTGAGTTACCGTTAGCGATGCCATCAATAGTGGTACCAATTTGTTGCTGGTCCAAATCCACAGAGAAACCTCGAATGACAATTTGGGTTGACCAATCGTCAGCACCAAAGTTGTCGCCTTCAGAAACAATCACACCGGGTAGGTTATCAATTACGGCCATCACACTGGTCATTGCAGATTGCGTGTTGACCATTTCTTCACTTACGGCGTTGTTAGCATATGAGGTTGATTTACCTGTCACTGCGACTTCTTCAATGTCGCCAGCCATAACAAATGCACTGCTCGTCATAGTGACGGCGCAAGCAAGAATTGATTTTTTAAAGAGTGAATTCATGAGTATATCTCTAATAGAATGAAATTAAGTCTCCGCTTTTGGCGAACCCCGAGGCATCCTAGTAAAGCTTTGTGAAAATATTTTTAAGAATTCATGACCCTTTTATGAACCTTTCTTTGCAAATAAAAGGCACAAAAAAGGCTGCCCTAGGGCAGCCTTCTCATTCAGCGTGATCGCTGGGGACAGATTACATCATGCCGCCCATGCCACCCATGCCGCCCAT
>JBEAQQ010000001.1:0-8431 GCA_041163785.1 Pseudomonadota bacterium | reverse complement strand
GAAGACTCGCCGTCAGATCAAATAGCGGTGTTGTGGCGTCGAGTGGATTCGGTGCCGCCCTCTTTAGCGCTGGCACAGGCGGCCAATGAGTCTGCCTATGGCACATCGAGATTTGCCGTTGAGGCCAATAATCTTTACGGCCAGTGGTGTTTCCGCCCGGGCTGTGGCTTGGTGCCCAATGCTCGCCTGGATGAGGCTAACCACGAAGTGCGCAAATTTGCCACGCCGGTCGCCTCAGTACGCAGTTATATGTATAACCTCAATACCAATAGGGCCTACGCCGCACTTCGGCAAGTGCGCAGCAACCTAAGGCATCAAAATAAGACCCCCACTGGATTGGCAATGGTGGAGACGCTCATGCACTATTCGAGTCGCGGTCAGGATTATGTTAACGAGCTCGCCGCGATGATCCGGCATAATAAGCTCTCTGAGTTTGATCTGTCGTCAACATTACCTGCTGGCCCTCTATCCAGTTCTCAACCTTAACGCTACCGATATATGCGCCCTCAATATTTCGTATTTATATTGCCCTTGTTTGCCTGGATTCTCTTCGTTCATCAGATGATGGGCGGCGATTGGCAATGGCTACAGCAGTACCTACCCTTTACAGGGCTTGGTCTAATGGGTGCCATATTTGCCAATTCTACTGGGGCGGGTGGTGGTGTCGTATTTATTCCTGCTTTTAATTGGTTGGGGTTTAGCGATGCCCAATCGGTGGGTACCTCGTTTGCTATTCAGTGTTTCGGCATGACAGCGGGTTCGTTTGCTTGGTTGCGCTTCGCTAAAAGCGATCAGCATACGCAACAACAGTGGCAGTGTTTTCCAACTGTCACCTTACTGTGTGGTATGTTTTCTGTGCTTGGCTTAGTGGCGGTTAATACCCTCGGTATTCAAAGCCCGGCCGATCTGAAGTCTTTCTTTGCGGTATTTTCACTGCTTTTGGGCGGTGCGTTGCTATTTAGCGTTATTCGCCTTGATGGCAATCAAACACGAGCGCAACTCGAGCTTAGTGATAAAGGCATTATTGTGCTGATTGGCGCACTCGGCGGCATGGTCACCGGCTGGTTGTCAGTCGGAGTGGGGGAGATCTTAGCCCTTTACCTGCTACTACGGGGTTACAGCGCGACCATGTCGGTGGCAGCTGCCGTTTGTGTGTCTGCCATTAGCGTTTGGTCTGGGATTGCTTTCCATACGATGCAACATCATGTGGTGTGGGATGTGATTATTTTCGCAGGCCCTGCAGCGGTGGTCGGCGGTACGCTAGCTAAACGCCTCGCGGTGTGGCTACCAGCAAGGCAGTTAAAGCTATTCTTTTCCTGTTGGGTTTTGCTGATGGGTGTCGTCAGCCTGCCCTGGCAGGCTTGGTTTTAAACCACGCGCTTATAGGTGGTGTAGCCGTTAATCGACGAGGTGTTGGCAGTTAGCACCATATAGCCCTTTGCTGGCAGCGAGACGCTTAAACTTCCCGCGACGACATGCAAGGCTGTTGACGGATTGTCGTTACTCAATAGGCGGTCCATCGAGCGGTTGGTCATCAACTTCGCATTGCGGAGCATCAGCATTTCCTCAACCGGGTTGTCGCTCGGGTTAATAATGACAAAGATGGACTCGCCCACTTGCTCGGTGTAGCGTTCGAAGGCAAAGAGTTGATTGGCTGCCATGGTGCGAGTGTTGCCAATCTTAAGGGCGGGATGGGCTTGGCGAAGTGCAATAAGCTGTTTCGTCCATTGATAGGTCTCGTTCTCATCAGAGACCCAGTCCCAGCGCATAGAGCCGCGCATTTCTGGATCATCACCCCCGCTCATACCAAGCTCTGAACCGTAGAATAGGTTGGGGCTACCCGGAAGAGTAAAGTGTAAAATCTGCGCTAATTTGCGATCGCTTGCGCTGGGGAGGAGGTTAGGAAGGCGAGCTGTATCGTGGTTGTCCAGGATCAGCCAGGACTTTAGAAGGCCCTCGTAGTCGCAGTCCGCCAGCATATCGTTGAGCATGTCCCGCGCGACTCTGGGGTGCAGGTCGCCGCTACTCAGTTTGAGTACTATCTGGCGCAGACTAAAGTTCATTAAACCGTCCATCGCCTCCACCCACTGCGAGGGATAGCACCAAGCCTCTCCGACCACCAGAGACCCGGTTTTGGCGTCATGGGCAGCGTCGGTAATCTCCTTTAGAAAGCGATAACCGATATCGTGTGCAACATCGAGGCGCCAGCCATCCACACCGTCGCGGAGGTACTTTTGCACCACGGAGTCCTCGCTGCTGTAGAGGTAAGCCTGAACAGCCGCTGCCTCAAGGTTAAGTTCGGGTAGGTTGCGGGCGTCTTCCCAGGCTAAATACCCGCCCTGGTACTGATCACCAAAATAGAACCAGTCTCGATAGGGGCTGTTGCTGTCGGCTAATGCAGATTTAAATATAGGCGCGTTCTGTCCCATATGGTTGAAAACCCCGTCCAGTACCAACTTCATCCCGAACGAGTGGCAGTCATTGGCCAGATCGATAACATCGTTACGGCTGCCAAATTCAGGGGAGACTTCTGCAAAATCCAGTGAATCGTATTTGTGGTTAGTGTAGCCAACATGGATGGGATTGAGATACAGCACATCGATATTGAGCTGCTGTAGGTAGTCCATTTTGCTTCGCAAGCTGGTCAGGTCGCCCCCCCAAAATTGGATTTCGTGGCTCCACAGTTGTTCCTCTGGCAAATATTCGCCTTTTAGGGGGATTTCATCCCAACTGTGTAGTGTCTTGGGCGCAGAGTAGAGATGCCTTTTGCTTTCGAGCGTTTCACTGGGAGCAAAGCGGTCGACCAACACTTGGTAAACAATGGCCCCCATGCGCCAATCTGTGCGGCGCTGCGCCATGGTGTCGCGAAGTTGAATGTCGTGTTGATCTGCGTAATTCATGGCACTGCCTTTGTGTGACGGTTACAAAACGCCACGTTAACACAGGCGCTTAGTATGACTAAATACCTGCATTCGAATTCACAGCTCATTGAGGTTATCTAGGATACGCAAAGCCTGTTCGCGTATCGCGTCGCGCTCTTCATCTGCAAAGCGCGCAAGGCTTTTATAGGGGAAGGCCATGCGGGGGTTGTTGCCAAAGCCTTCAGCGTGGCGATCAAGAAAATCCCAGTAAAGCGCGTTAAAAGGGCAGGCCAGCTCGCCGGTGCGCTGTTTTACTTGGTAGTGGCAAGACTTGCAGTAGTCACTCATCTTGTTGATGTAGTTACCACTCGAGGCATAGGGTTTGGTGGCGATGAGGCCGCCGTCGGCGGAAAGCGACATACCGCGGGTATTGGGCATTTCTACCCATTCGTGCGCGTCGATGTAGATCCCCAGATACCACTGATCAACCTCGTCGGGGTCGAGGCCGGCGAGCAGAGCGAAATTGCCAGTGACCATGAGTCGCTGAATGTGGTGGGCGTAACTGGTGTCGAGTGACTGCTCGATCGCGGCGCGACAACAGGCCATCTTGGTGTCGCCGCTCCAAAACCACTGCGGCAAGGGGCGGTGGGCAGCGAGGGTGTTCAACGTGGCATAGCCGGGCATATTGATCCAGTACATGCCTCTCACGTACTCCCGCCATCCTATAATTTGACGCACAAAGCCCTCCACTTGCGCCAAGTTAATTGCTCGGGGGCGTGCGTGGTATTCAGCAATGGCCGTTTCCACCACTTGCGCCGGTGACAGCATCTTGCTGTTCATAGCAAAGCTGAGCCGAGAGTGATAAAGGCTCCATGCGTAATCACTGTGCAGGGTCATCGCGTCTTGGAATCGCCCAAACAACGGCAGGCATTCCCGGCAAAAATATTCTAATAACGCCAGTGATTGACGCCGAGTGATGGGCCAGAGCAGGTGAGTTTCCGCGCGGCCAAAATGGTCGACGCCATGGCGTTCGAGGCGGTGCAGAATCTCACTGACATCATTCGAAAAAACCAATGGCGCGGGGATACTCGCTAGATCGTCCTTTTTGAAAGAGTCGCGGTTGTCTGCATCAAAGTTCCACTGGCCGCCCAGCGGGTCGCCGTCCTGCATTAAATCCTGGGTACGCTTGCGCATGCGACGGTAAAACGATTCCATACGGACGTGTTTTCCTGGTTTAAATTCGCGCTTTATATCCTCAAAAGGCAACAAGAAATGCTCGCTGTCCACGCACTGGCTAGCCAGGCGAAGCCCCTGGCAGAATTCCTTGAGCTGCTGTGCCAAGCGGTATTCATCCGGTCGTTGATACTCCAGCCGTTGGCAGTGATATCGATTTAGTAACGCATGGAGTAGCGTGGGTAAATCTTGGTACTCGGCGGTGTCGTCTAGAGTCAGGTGTAATACATGGTGTCCCACCCGTTGTAAGGCTTCGGCAAATTGGCCCATGGCGGCGAAAAAAGCACAAATTTTTTGCACGTGGTGACGCGTGTAATCCGTTTCTTGGCGAAGCTCGGCAATCACATAGAGTACGCCATCCTCCACCTGCCGATACCAAGTATGGTGGGCGTTAAGTTGGTCACCTAGGATAAGTCTGAGGGTGTGGTACTTAGTCTGCATGAGGATCCTTTTTGCGCCGTTTACATCGCTCGGAGCAGTATTTTACGCTGTCCCAATCGCGCGCCCACTTCTTTCGCCAATCGAAAGGGCGCTGACAGTGTGCACACATCTTTCTGGGTAGGTTAAGTTTTTTATGGGCCATTAGGCGCTCGCCTGACGAACATGGCGGTCAAGAATTCGCCAGCCTTCTTGCTTGACTGAAAAACGTTTGCGATACATCCACAGTCGATCGCGGGCGTCGGCTGCAGCACTCTCGACATCGACGATAGGACGTGGGTAATCCATGCCAAGAGTTAGATTGTACATGGTGAGCTCCATAGGACTTAACTCCCAAGGCGAGAACACCAAGGGAGCGGGAGTGTTGGCTAATTCTGGCAGCCACTGTTTTATGAATTGAGCCTCGGGGTCATGTTCCAGCGCTTGCTTAACCGGATTGTAAATGCGAATAGTATTGATGCCTGTGACACCAGCTTGCATTTGAAATTGAGGGTAGTGGATACCCGGCTCAAAATCGAGAAACTGCCTTGCCAGATGGTGTACGCCACGGCGCCAATCGATGTTGAGGTGGTGGCATAAAAAGCTGACGAGCATGGCGCGCATACGGAAATTGAGGTAGCCAGTCGTGTTCACACAGCGCATACACGCATCGATTAAAGGAACGCCGGTCATGCCGTGACACCAAGCCTGTAGATCGTCCTCCACCTTGTCGTCTAGGCGATAGGGGAAATGCTGGTAGGCGCGATTAACGTGCTCAAATTCCATGCGCGTTTCGCTTTCAAATTTTTGAATGAAGTGACAGTGCCAATGCAATCTCGACACGGCGGCATTCATAGGGCGCTGCCAGCCTTTTTGGTTCGCCAGCTGACTGAACGCTTGATAGGTCTCGCGCATTGAAATGTTTCCCCAAGCGAGATAGGGCGACAGCCGAGAGCAGGCCTTACGCGCCGCCAAGGGTTTGCTGATATCCATGTGAAAACGCTTGCCTCGACCTGCGCCAAAGGAGGCGAGTGTTTTCCAAGCCCACGTTTCGCCCCCTGCTTGCCGCTGAGGATGTCGCTGCATCCAGGCATCGGGTTGGCGAAAAAGCCACTCTTCGGCAGGCGGTTCTGTACTGATCAGTTGACTGAGGTCGGGGTGTGTGGCGGGCGCGCGCATTACCCCTTTCCAGTGTTCATCCCATTGGTGGCGAGATCGGGCGCCGCGAATGACACCGGCATAGGGTGCCTCGTGCCAGGTGATGCGGTGTTGCTGACACCATTTTGCCACCTCGATATCTCGCTTGAATGTGCTAGTAACGCCAACCTCTTGGTAGCTGCGAAGGGTAAAATCACCGTATTGTTGTCGAAGTGCGGATAATACATCGAGCGCTTCGCCGTAAAGCATATAAACCTGCGTACCGAAGTGGCTGAGTTGTTGATTCATGTCGGCAATAGACTGGCTAACAAACTGCCAGTGTCTGAGATCCATATGGGGGTCATTGAGTTGGCTAGGTTCTACCAAATAGATCAGCAGTGTGTTGCCCCGGTTCTGCGCGGCCTCTGCTAAGGGCGCGTGATCGCGCAGCCGCAGATCGCGCTTAAACCAAACAATATCCAGACTCATGGTGTCAGCGGCCAGTCATCTATACCGATAGAGTCGAGTTGGGTTTGCACAGGCTCTGGCGACCAGCGGCGCACGAAAGCGCCATCTGGATCATAGGTTGCTGCTTGCTTGTCGATGTTGAAATGGCGACCACCGCGCGGGTCGGCGCCAACCCCCGCAATATATTGCCAGTTTCCCCAGTTAGCCCCCACGTTGTAATCCAACAAGTGATGTTCAAACCAAGCGGCACCGTATCGCCAGTCCATATCCAGTTCATTGATCAAGCAACTGGCGACGATTTGTCTGCCCCTGTTAGACATGTAGCCTGTGGCCAACAGTTGCTTCATGCATGCATTGACTAGCGGAAAAGGTGTGTTGCCTGCACACCAACGTTGGTACCGCTCTGGGTAGAAGCAGCCCGGGTTGCGATTGGGCTGACGAATGCCGCCGAATTTAAAGAGATGGCTGCCAATCTGTAGGGCGTGCCACTGGAAGTACTCCCGCCACAATAATTCAAAAAACAACCAGTAGGTCGACTCGTTGGCCGCCACGTTTCGCTCGTAGTCCTTTAAACGATGGAAGAGGCGACGTACCGATAAGCTGCCTTGGTTGAGCCATGCAGAAAATTTCGAGCTGTTATCGAAGCCATCCAAGGCGTTGCGCACAATCTTGTAGTGCAGCGGGAGATCACCAGAAAAATACCTTTCTAAGTGAGCGTGTGCGGCGCGTTGTCCGCCTTGAAACAGTGCCTGTGACGGCGGTACCGAAGGTTTCAGTAAATTCAAGATGACGTGGTTATTCAGCTCGCAGGGCGAGGGCGGCAATGCCGTTGGTGCAGCTAATGGATGAGCAATCGCCTGTTTTTCAGCGACTTTACGAAAAGGGGTAAAGCTCGGCGGCAGTTCGCCAACAGCGAAGGGCAGCGCTTGAGATGAAAAGAGTGTGCTGCTATCCACTTGTTCAATGCTTAAGTCGGTGAAACGAGCCGACAGTTTGTTAAGCGTGGCACGTTCGTCACTGCCGCTTTGCCGCGAGCACACGAGTCGACTTACATTGTGTTCGTCTATCAAGCGCGACAGTTCGTCCGCAGTGTGGCCGTAGCACATGTGGATGGACTGTTGGTAGGTTTGCAGCACGTTTTCAAGGTCGACAAGGCCTTCATGAAGGAACTGGCGGCGACCGTACCCAAGCTGCGCTGTGTGGTAGCGCCGAGGATGAAGCTCGCGAGGATCGACGCAATACACCATCAACAGCCTGTCGCTATTGGCGGCGCGAAGGAGGGCGGGGTTATCGTCCACCCTTAAATCGTGGGTTAACCAGTAAAGCGTTGTATGCATTAGGGGTTCAAGCGCTCAATGAATAAGGTGATTTCTGCTACCGGCAGCCCAAATTTGTACATGGTGGCGCGGTTGAGCAAACGCTGTTCGTCGACCAAGTACATCCAATCGTCGAGTTGAAATGCCATGACCTCACCGTCGATGGGAACCTGCAGGGTGTAGTGCCAATTCAGCGCAAAGCCCTCGACGTAGCCAGAGGCGACCCCTATGACGTCATCGGCGCGACCTTCGTAAACGCCCTCACGAAGTTTGGTGAGTTGCCAAACACGGCGCTGTTTTTCGCCATCAGCGTAGACAAAGTCTTCTTCTAAGACGCCTTGGTTGCCCTGCCACGTAGCCGTCATATCGACACTGAAGCGACGCGTAACCTTGTCGTTGAAGTCCTGTACCATGCCGTAAGCGCGCATGGGACCGTTGAAAAAAGTTTCCAGCGCAAGCGTTGGTGCCTGATCGCGATAGCTATCGAGTGATGTGCTGCAGCTAGCGAGTAAGGTGAATAAGCCTAAAAGTAATAATCTACCCATGGTTGTCTCCAGTGAGATTGGCGCGCAGGGTTTTGTCGCGACTGTTAGGTGATAGCCAAATACTCAAAAAGGCCTTGGCGAAATTGCTGGACCTTATCTCTCCAAGCCGCTGGCCATTGAAATAAAACACTGCCAGATTGGGGTCGGCGGCACGCACTGTCAGCTTGTCGCCGGTAGCGATGTCTGGCCATAGCTGTTCAAGTTGCTGTAGCCAGTTTGGGTCATAGTCGACCTTTAAGCGTTGCCACTCCTTTTCAGTGGTTTCAACCAGTCGGCGGGCTGGTATGTTGCGTTGGTAGTCGATTTCCAGGGCTTTAGGGTAGCCATCCTCAATATATTTTCCATCGGGTGTGTATAGCGTGGCTCGGTAAATGTCCATCAAGAACCAGCGCAGCTGTCCCGACCCCGTGGGAGTTAAGTCATCAATGTTCGCCCAGCCTTGGAGCGGCGCTAG